>JAEZHJ010000146.1 GCA_023436925.1 Actinomycetes bacterium | reverse complement strand
GCCTCGGCAGCTTCGCCGGGGACCTGATCGCGCTCGACAAGCAGACCGGCAAGGTGGCCTGGAGCCGGCACCTGCCGGACTACTCCTGGAGTTCGCCGGTGATCCTCACCGGCACCGACGGCCATTCGTACGGCATCGTCGCCGACTCCGGCGGCACGATGCACCTGTTCGACCCCAACCCCGGCACCGACTACACGACCCTCAGCCTGGGCCGCAACGTCGAAGCCTCGCCCGCGATCTACAACAACATGATCGTGGTCGCCTCCTACGACAAGAAGATCTACGGCATCAAGATCAGTTGACCGGCGGGGACGGTTCTTCCGCACAGGGGGACGGTTCTCCCGCACAGGGGGACGGTTCTTCCGCACACGGGGACGGTTCTCCCGCACACGGGGACGGTTCTCCCGCACACGGGGACGGTTCCGCTGTGCGGAAGAACCGTCCCCGTGTGTCAGTTGTGCGGAAGAACCGTCCCTGTGTGTCACCGGAGGTGATACCGGTGCTCGACCGGCCGTGAGGGGCCTCACTACGCTGCGCCAATGCGGCTGTGGCTGAAGATCCTGGCGGTGGTGCTCGGCGTCCTGCTCGTGGCGGTGGTCGGGGTCTACTGGTGGCAGCGGCCCATGTTGCTGACCGGGACGGGGTACGCCGCCCACAACGAGTGCGCCGTCACCCACGTCGCCGGACGCGACAACCCGGACGCCGACCTGCCGCCCAACCCGCTCGTCCCGGTGCTGCGGACGGCCACCGACGCCACCGGCGCGCAGACCACCGTGCTCGGGTTGCTGTCGCGGCAGCGTGCCTGGCTGACCGAGGGGTTCGGCTGCACGATCGCGCCGGAACCGCCCAGCCTGCCCGCCCCGACCCCGGCCGATGCCGCTGCCAACCCGTACGCGACCGCACCGGCGCCCACCCCTGACCCGGCGGTGGCGGCCGCGCTCGAGGAGGCCTTCGGCGCTGACCTCGATGAGGCCGGACGCGCCGCGCTCGGCACCCGCGGCGTCGTCGTCCTCAAGGACGGACGGCTGGTCGCCGAACGGTACGCCGACGGGTTCACCGCAGCCACCCCGCAGCTGGGCTGGTCGATGGCCAAGAGCCTGACGAACCTGCTGGTCGGACGGCTGGTCGCCAAGGGCGAGATCGGCCTGGACGACGACCAGCTGCGTCCGGAGTGGACCGACGAGCGGTCCGGCATCACGATCCGGGACCTGCTGCAGATGACCAGCGGGCTGCTGTGGGACGAGACCTACGACCTGGGCACCCCGATCACCAGGATGCTGTACCTCGAGCCGGACATGGGCCGCTACGTCGCCTCTCAGCCGCTCGCGCATCCCCCGGGCACCCAGCAGCTGTACTCCAGCGGCAACACCAACCTGTTGTGCTCGGTGCTCGCGCCGAGTCGCGGCGGCGCCGACTGGCCACGACGCGAGCTGTTCGCCCCGCTCGGCCTGGCTTCGATGGTGATGGAGCCCGATGCCGCCGGGACCCCGGTGTGCAGTTCGTACGCCTGGGCGACGCCGCGGGACTGGGCTGCGGTCGGCCAGTTCGTGCTGGACGACGGGGTCTGGAACGGCACCCGGCTGCTGCCCGAGGGCTGGATGGCCGAGTCGGTGCAGGCGATCGACGTGACCACCGCGGAGACCGGGCTGGCGTCGGGCTGGTGGGCCAACCGGCTGCCGGACGGTTCGCTGCGCCACCCGCAGCTGCCGGCCGACACCTACTGGGCCAGCGGCCACGACGGTCAGTGGCTCGCGGTGGTACCGTCCGAGCGCCTGGTGGTGGCCCGGCTCGGCTTCACCCCGGACGTCGACGCCCGCGTCGTGAAGCTGACCGCGGACCTGGTGGCGGCGCTTCGCTGAGCCCTCGACTCCTGCCCGTTGTGGGATGAGGATGAGGCATGAGCAGCGACACCCGTTACCTGATCGTCGGCGGCGGGCTGGCCGCCGCCCGTGCCGTCGAGGGGATCCGCGAGGTGGATCCCGAGGGCCCTATCACCGTGGTCACCGCCGAGCCGCACCTGCCCTACGAGCGTCCGCCGCTGTCCAAGGGGGTGCTGCTCGAGTCGGACCAGGTGGACGCGGCGGTCCCGCACGACGCCGACTGGTACGCCGGGCAGCACGCCACGGTGATCACCGGGAACGCCGTCACCGCGATCGACCCCCAGGTGCACACGGCGACCCTGGCCAGCGACCGGCAGCTGGCCTGGGACCGGTTGCTGCTGGCCACCGGCTCGTCGGTGCGCCGGCTGTCGGTGCCCGGGGCGGACCTGCCCGGGGTGCACTACCTGCGCACGATGGACGACTCCCTCGCCCTGCTGGACGCGATCCGTGCCGGCGGTGATGTCGTCATCGTCGGCGCCGGCTGGATCGGACTCGAGGTCGCCGCCGCGGCCCGCCAGCACGGCTGCCGGGTCACCGTCGTCGACCCGCAACCCGCCCCGCTGCTGGCGGTGATGGGCGAGCGGATCGGCGGCTGGTTCGCCGACCTGCACCGCTCCCACGGCGTCGCCCTCCGCCTCGGGGTGGGTCTCGACCGGATCGAGGGCGAGGACGCGGTCCGCGCTGTGATCACCTCCGAGGGTGAGGCGCTGCCGGCCGACATCGTCGTGGTCGGGATCGGGATCCGGCCCACCACCGAGCTGGCCGAGGCGGCCGGCCTCGAGGTCGACAACGGCGTGGTCACCGACGAGCACCTGCGCACCAGCGTGCCGGACATCTGGGCTGCCGGGGACGTGGCGAACTGGCGCAGCCCGCTGCTGGGCACCCACCTGCGGGTCGAGCACTGGGCCAATGCGAATGACAGTGGCTTCGAGGCCGGCCGGTCGATGGCCGGGGCCGAGGTGACCTACGACCCGGTCCCGTTCTTCTTCTCCGACCAGTACGACGCCGGCCTGGAGTACACCGGCCATGTCGGGCGCGACGCGTCCGCCGAGGTGGTGCTGCGCGGGGACCCCTCCGACGGTGCCTTCCTGGCGTTCTGGGTGGAGCCGGCGGTCGGCGGCGTCCGGGTGCTGGCCGGGATGCACGTCAACACCTGGGACACGATCGACGCGATCTCGGCACTGATCCGTTCCGGGGCGGTCCTCGACCGGGCCCGGCTGGCCGACCCGCAGGTGCCGCTGGCAGAGCTCGGCTGAGCAAGGGTGTCCCGGGGTCTGCGATGCTGGCGAGGTGACCCTGAAGCCTCCCCGCATCCCTGTCCTCGCCCTGCCCACCCTGCGTGACGGCGACGGTGGCGGGTTCGCCGCCGGCACCGACCGGCTGCGGATCGAGGGCGCCGACCTGTCCGGGGTGCGGGCCCGCGATGCCTACTTCCGCGACTCCGAGCTGGTCAACCTGCGGCTGGACGGCGCCCGGCTGGGTGGCTGTCGTTTCCTGGAGGTGCGCTGCGAGCGGCTGGACGCCCCTGACCTGGACGCCGGCCGCTCGGTGTGGCGCGACTGCGAGCTCCACGGCTCCCGGCTGGGGTCGTTCGGCCTGTTCGGCGCCGAGCTGACCGGGGTGCGGTTCGTCGGCTGCAAGAT
>JAEZHJ010000083.1 GCA_023436925.1 Actinomycetes bacterium | reverse complement strand
GCCGCCGCAGGGCTGCGACGAACTCGGTGACCAGGGGTTCGCCCACGTCCCGGGGGGCGGCCGCGCTCCAGGAGGGACGCCTTCCCTTGCGGGTGTCGGCGTACAGGGTGAACTGGCTGACCACCAGGAGTGGCGCGGCCGTGTCGGAACAGCTGCGCTCCCCGTCCAGGATGCGCAGCGTCCAGATCTTGTCGGCCAGCCGGTCGGCGGTCGCGGCGGTGTCGGTGTGGGTGATCCCGAGCAGCACCAGCAGGCCCGGCGCGTCCAGCCGTCCGACCACCTCGCCTTCGACGCTGACCGACGCCTGCGACACCCGTTGCACCACTGCTCGCACGACCCGGAGCTTAGTCCTGCGGCATGCGTCTCCCACCGGGCGGGAAGGTAGGCTGCCCGCGTGCTGTTAGGGGAGTCGGTGACCGTCACCGTCGTGGTGATCGGATGCGCCTTGGTGCTGATCGCGGCGGTGCTCGTCCTGGTCCGGCTGGTGCGCGGCAAGAAGGAGTGAGATGTTCGAGATCCCGTCCGACCTGAACCCCGCCCTGGTGGGCCTGGCCTGGCTGCGCGGCCGCTGGGAGGGCACCGGCTACCGGCAGTGGCCGGGTGAGGAGAAGACCTCCTACTCGATCCAGATCGACTTCGCCGACAACGGCGGCGACTACCTGCACTACCTGTCGCAGAGCTTCGAGGTCGACGACGAGGGTCGGCCGGTCAAGGCGCTGGCGATGGAGACCGGCTTCTGGCGTCCGCTGCCCGACGGCTCGGTGGACGTCGTGATGTGCAGCCCGGAGGGCTACGCCGAGATCTGGTTCGGCAAGCTGGCCCCGGGACGGCTCGACCTGATCACCGATGCGGTGGCGC
This sequence comes from Actinomycetes bacterium, assembly GCA_023436925.1. GTDB lineage: Bacteria > Actinomycetota > Actinomycetes > Propionibacteriales > Propionibacteriaceae > Propionicimonas. The sequence goes on along the minus strand of JAEZHJ010000083.1, from coordinate 3,242 downwards.
GCACCAAGGACGCCACCGTCGCCTACACCGCCGGCCGGCGGCTCTACGGGCTGGTCGAGGGCAAGCTGATGTTCTCCTTCGACCGGGCGACCACCGACCAGTCGCTGCAGCCCTACCTGTGGGCGACCCTGGAGCGCCGGTGACCGCCGTCCGCCACACCGAGGGCCCCGACACCGGCGCTGTCTGGCACTACGGCGACCCGCTGCGCGAGCAACGCCACCTGCTCGCGGGCCGGGCCGGGGTCGACCTCGGCCACCGTCCGGTGTTCGCGGTGACCGGACCGGACCGGTTGAGCTGGCTGAACGCGATCGCCAGCCAGGAGTTCGCCGCGCTGGCTCCGGACGTGCCGGTGGTCTCGTACATCCTCAATCCGCAGGGCCACATCACCCACGTGTTCGGCGGCAATGATGACGGCGAGACCTTCTGGGCCCACACCGAGCCCGGACGCGCCGAACCGCTGCTGGCCTGGTTGCGGCGGATGGTCTTCGCTGCCCGCGTCGAGATCGTCGAGCGCCCCGACAAGGCGCTCGTGCTGCCCGCCGGTGCCCCCGGCCCGGTGGTGGTGGACGCCTCCGCGGTCGACGACGCTCTCGGCGAGGTGCGCGCCGGGACCTGGGCGATGGAGGCGGTCCGGATCGCAGCCGGACAGCCCCGCACCTTCCTGGACACCGACGAGCGCACCATCCCCAACGAGTTGGCCAACCCCGGCGGCGACCGGCTCGGTGCGGCGACCCATCTGGCCAAGGGCTGCTATCCCGGCCAGGAGACCGTGGCGCGGATCTACAACCTCGGCCGGCCGCCCCGCCGGTTGACGCTGCTCCACCTGGACGGCAGCGCCGAGTCGCTCCCGTCCGTCGGAGCGGACGTGCTCGCCGACGGCAAGGTGGTCGGGCGGATGGGCAGTTCGGAGCGCCACTTCGAACTCGGGCCGATCGGCCTCGCGCTGCTGAAGCGCCAGCTTCCCGTCGATGCCCCGCTCGAGGTGGACGGCATCGCCGCCGCCCAGGAGGTGGTGGTGGATCCCGACGCCGGGCTGCACTGGCGTCCCGAACCGGGTCTCGGACGGCGGTGAGCCGCGACCGGACCGTGCTGCGGCGGGTCCTGAAGATCGTCGGCCTCGTGCTGGCCGTCGTGGTCGCCTTCGGGATCGGCTGGGCCTGGCCGATCCTGGTCCGTCCGCCGCTGGTGATCGGCCAGGACGCCATCACCGACGCCGCCTCGCGCGCGGTCGTGCCGGTGGTGGAGGACGCGGGCGGCGCAGCTATCGTGGCTCGTCCGCCCGACGGCGTCGCCGAGCGGGACGTGCTGGTCGTGATCTACCCCGGCGGCCTGGTGCGACCGCAGGCCTACGAGTGGCTGGCCCGCTCGCTGGCCAGCGACGGCTACCTGACCGTGATCCCCGAGTTCTCCTTCGACCTGGCCGTCACCGACCCGGACCGGGCCGACACCGTGATCGCCCGCTACGGCGAGGGCAAGAAGGTGGTGGTCGCCGGGCATTCGCTGGGTGGCGCGATGGCCGCCCAGTACGCCGCCGACCGGGAACGGGCCGGCTCCGGCCTGGCCGGACTCATCCTGATGGCTGCCTACCCGGCGGACTCGGCCGACCTCTCCGGAGCCGACCTGCCGGTGCTGAGCCTGCTCGGCGAGAACGACCAGGTAGTGAACCGGGACGCCCTGGACGCCGCGTGGAGCCGGCTGCCGGCCGACACCGAGCGGGTCGTGATCGAGGGCGGCGTGCACTCCTTCTTCGGCCGGTACGGCCCCCAGGCCGGGGACGGGCTGCCGAGCGTGCCGCGCGTGGCAGCCGAGACCCAGCTCCTGCAGGCGGTCGACGACTTCCTGGCCGGGTTGTAACCGGGTCAGGACCGGGCGGTGCGGGCCAGGACGTACAGCCGCTCGGTCTGCGCCTCGCCGGGCAGCGGCCCCCGGACGTACCACTCCTGCACGTCGAGTCCGGCGGCGGTCACGGCGGCCAGCACCTGCGCCCGGTCGTGCAGCACGAAGTCGAGGTCGACGCCGACGCCGCACAGGCTGTCGACGTGGCGTACCTCCTCGCCCAGGTGCAGGGCGAAGGCCAGCGTCCCGCCCGGCGCGATGGTGGCGGCCACCTGGCGCAGCATCCCGGCCAGCTCGGACGGGGCGAGGTGGACGAAGGCGTACCAGGCCACGATCACCGACCAGGCTGCCGCGTTGCGCGGCCGCAGCACCTGGTGGAACCGGCCCACCTGGAAGTCCAGGTCGGGGAAGTTCCGCCGGGCCTGGTCGACCATGGCGGCCGAGCCGTCCAGGCCGTGCACATCCAGGTCGAGGTCGGCCAGGAAGGCGGCGATCTGGCCCGGCCCGCACCCCAGGTCGAGCACCGGTCCGTCCGCCAGCCCGGCCACCCGCTCCAGCAGCCAGATGTCGAAGGGCTTGTCGACCAGCTCGTCCAGCAGTTCCTCGGAGTAAGCGGGCGCCGCGATCTCGTAGGCCGCCAGCACCCGCTCGTCGCGCGCGGCGGGGCCGTCGGCGAGCACCACTTCCAGGTCGGCCGGTGCCGCGGCGACCTGCGCCGCCGGAAGGTCGCCCAGCAGGTGGGCCCAGCGCCGGTCCTGCCGGCCCGGCTGCAGCGGCAGCTCCCGCACCAGTGGCTCGGGACGGGCCGCCATCGCGGCCAGGACGTCGGCGACCGCCGTCCGGTCGGCGAAGTGGTGCAGCCGCTCGGTCCGCGTCCGCAACTCCCCGGGAGTCTGCGGGCCCCGCAGCAGCAGGACGGTGAGCAGGGCGCGTTCGGCGTCGCTGACCTCCACCACGTCGTCGAGCAGTTGGTGGTACTTCACCGCCCGCGAGCCCGCGCCCGCCCAGACCAGCCGCAGCAGCCCGCGGTCCTTCAGTGAGCGGGCGACGTCCTGGATCTCCCGCTCGGAGTAGTCGACAACCGGGTCGCGGCTCGAGGTCTGGTTGCAGGCCAGGCGCAGCGAGTTGAGGGTGAGGGGGTAGCTGGCCGGGACCGTCGTCTGTTTCTCCAGCAGGCTGCCCAGGACGCGTTGCTCTGGTGGGCTCAACACCGGCAAGGCCATGCCCGACAGCCTATCGGGCCGCCCAGCGGCTCCCCGCCACGGCACCGGAAGGCGCCGGCCCGCGGGACGATTTGCCCGGCGGGCTTGAGCCCCCCGTAAACTTGCAGGTCTGAGGGGAGTACTTCCCAAGTCGCCTTGCGGTCAGTCCGGGCACGTGTGTGCCCTCGTGGGCGCGCCCGTCAC
>JAEZHJ010000197.1 GCA_023436925.1 Actinomycetes bacterium | reverse complement strand
CAGGACGCCATCAAGGGGACAATCAACGAATGGACACCAGCAACGTCGCGGTCATGTTTGCCGCCTCCGCTGCAGTCAATGCCAACCGACCGGCCACCCGGATCCGCACCGGGGACACGTGGCAGGTGCAGACCTATGCAGAGCTGGGTGACAAGGTGCGACGCCTGGCCGCGCGACTGATCGACCTGGGGCTCGAGCCCGGCGACCGGGTTGCGCTGTTCTCTCCCAACCTGCCGCAGTGGAGCCTGGCCGACCTCGCCTGCCTGACTGCCGGACTGGTCGTCGTCCCGCTCTACCCGACCAGCACGCCCGACCAGGTCCGGCACATCGTCACCGACTCCGGCGCCCGGCTGGCCTTCCTGGCCGGCGAGTCCGAATGGTCGCGTCTCGCGCCGCTGCGGGCTGAACTGCCCGAACTCGAGCGCGTCGTGGTCTTCAACGCGGTGGACGACGCCGACGTCACCACCCTGGACGCCGAACTCGAGGCGGCCCCGTCCGACCAGACCGCGGTCGACGAGCGGCTCGCCGCCGCGACCGGCGATGACCTGGCCACCATCGTCTACACCTCGGGCACGACCGGCCTGCCCAAGGGTGTGATGCTGAGCCACCGCGGCTTCACCCACCAGGCGGCCGTCCTGAGCCGGCACCTCGACCTCAACCCCGACGGCACCTCGCTGTGCTTCCTGCCGCTCAGCCACGCCCTGGAGCGCGCCTGGACCTTCGTGGTGCTCACCACGGGCTGCCTCAACACCTATGTTCCCGACCCCCGCACGGTCGCGGAGCAGCTCGTGCTGGCCCAGCCGTCCATGCTGGTCAGCGTCCCGCGGCTGTACGAGAAGGTCTTCGCCACCGCCAACGAGAAGGTCGCCGGATCGGCGGTCAAGCAGCGGCTGATGGCCTGGGCGCTGCGGGTCGGCGGGCGTTACCACACCGCCCGGGCGCAGGGACGGACCCCGTCCCCGCTGCTCACCGCCAAGTTCCGGCTGGCCGACAAGCTTGTCCTGAGCAACATCCGGTCCGCGATGGGCGGGTACAAGACCGTCCTGTCCTGCGGTGGCGCTGCGCTGCGCAAGGAGATCGAGGAGTTCTTCTTCGCCTGCGGCCTGCTGGTGCTGCAGGGCTATGGGCTGACCGAGGCCTCGCCGCTGGTCAGCTTCCCGTCCCCGGACGCCTACCGGTTCGGCACCGTCGGACAGGTGATCGACGGGGCCGAGGTGAAGCTCACCGAGGAAGGCGAGATCTGCTACCGCGGCCCGAACGTGATGATGGGCTACTGGAACCTGCCGGACGAGACCGCCGCCGTCCTGGTCGACGGCTGGCTGCACACCGGCGACGTCGGCGAGATCGACGCCGACGGCTACCTGAAGATCACCGACCGGATCAAGGACCTGATCGTCACCAGCACCGGCAAGAACATCGCGCCCGGGCCGATCGAGGGCATGCTGGCGGCCGACCCGCTGCTGGAGTACACGATCCTGCTGGGTGACAACCGTCCCTACCTGACGCTGCTGGTCTCCCCGTCGCTGCCGCAGCTGGAGGACATGGCCCGCCAGATGCAGGTCACCTGGAACAAGCGCGAGGAACTGCTGTCCAACCCGGCGATTGTGCGCGAGATCCGGTCGCGGGTGGAGGCGATGACCTCGAAGCTGGCCAACCACGAGCAGATCCGCGACCTGCGGATGATGGTCGAGGAGTTCACCCAGGAGAACGGCCTGCTGACCCCCACGCTGAAGGTGAAGCGGCGTGAGGTCGAGAAGCGCTTCGCCGACCTGATCGACGAGATGTACGCCAAGGCAGGCCGCCCCCGCAACCACTGACCCGGCCCTGGCCGACGGGCGCCTCGAGCGCTCCGACCGGGGGTCTGTGACCTCGGGCGGCTTCCGGGACGCCCTGAAAGAGCCTCGAACTCTCCGCCCGAGGTCTGCCTCGGCTCAGTGCCGGCCAACGACCACGAGGGGTCCGAGCGCATCGACCGGCCGAACCCGGTGACGCGTGGCACAGTCACCGGACGCAGGAGCAAGGGCTCGCAGCGACGCGCCCCGCGGGTTGGGGGCATACCAAGGGGTTTTGAGGACCCTCGCCCGCCCCAGGGTCCGGACCGGGGGCAGTGCCGAGGGTTGTGAAGCCGCCCTATCGTCGATGTGCGCGCAAGAGCCCATCGACAGCGGCGGCACGGGCTGCCAGCTTGGGAGGCATGCGCGAACTCATCAGCACAGCTGACGCACCCCGATCGCCGCTCTTCAGCCAAGGGGTCAGGGTCGGCAACCAGATTCACGTCTCCGGCCTGGTCGGGATCGACGTCACCACCGGAGGACTGGCAGGTCCCACGATCCAGGAACAGACCCGGCAGGCACTGGCGAATTGCCGGGCCGTCCTGACCGCCGCGGGCGCCGGACTCGACGACGTCGTCGAGGTCGGTGTCCTCCTGGCCGATCCGGACGACTTCGCCGGCATGAACGAGGAATGGGGCCGATGGTTCCCGACCGACCCGCCGACCCGCTACGTCGCGAAGCTCGGCGCCGTCATCCCCGGTGTCCTCGTCTCGATCCGGATGACAGCGCTCCAAAGCCAGTAGGCCGGCGGGCAGCGGTGATCGGTCGCAACCCGGCCGAGGACGATCACCGCCGGGTGGAAGTTTCCCGCCGCCTTCGGAGTTGTTCCCGGTGGCGGGGGCAGCAGCCTCCGCCGCTTCGCCGAGCGACCTGGAGCCCAGCCGTGCCCGATCACCACCTGCGAACCTACGACTCGATCCTCGAGCTGCTGCCCGGCGTGGACAACCCCACCCCGATCGTGCGGCTGCGGCAGGTCGGCGGGTTCCGCCACGCGAAGGTCTACGCCAAGCTCGAGTGGTACAACCCGTTCGGGGCGGTCAAGGATCGGGTGGCCGCCAGCCTGATCGCGGACGCCGAAGCCCGCGGCGAGGAGCTGGAGAGCCTCGTCGAGCCGACCTCGGGCAACACCGGCATCGGGCTGGCGATGGTCGCCAACGCCCGTCGCTACAACTTCGCCGCCACGATGTCGCGCGAGATCCCGCTGGAGAAGCGGACGGCGCTGCGGCTGTTCGGCACCGACCTGCACGAACTGGACGACGCCCTGTGCCCGATGCCGGGCCAGCCCGAGGGTGCGATGCAGCGGGCGACCGAGCTGGCGCAGCGTCCCGGCTGGACGCAGCTCAACCAGTACCGAAACGAAGCCAACCCCGAGGCCCACTACCGCACCACCGGCCCGGAGGTCTGGCACCAGACCGGCGGCACCGTCACGCACTTCGTGGCTTCGCTGGGGACCTGCGGCACCATCACCGGGGCCGGGCGCTACCTGAAGGAGCAGAACCCCGAGATCAAGGTGATCGGCGTCCACCCGACCGACGGCCACGACATCCCCGGCGTCCGTAGCCGGCGCGCCCTCGCGCTGACCGACTTCTTCACCCCCGAGGCCTACGACGCGGTCGTCGAGATCGGCGACGACGAGGCCTACGGCCTGTGCCGGGACCTGCACCAGGTGGAGAGCATCATCGCCGGCCCGAGCTGCGGCCTTGCCCTGGCCGGGGCGCTGCGGGAGGTGCCCGACGAGCCGGGCGTCGTCGCGGTGGTGGTCTTCCCCGACAACGCCTACAAGTACCTGTCCTCGTTCCGCCGCCACCTGCCCGACCTGTTCCCGGCCGAGCCCGCCCCGGCGCCGGCGAACCCGTTCGCCGAGCACCTCGAGTCCGCCTTCGCGATGGCTCGCAGCGGCCCGGACGTGATCGACGTCGCCCAGGCTCGGGAGTTGCTGGACGCCGGGGTCACCGTGGTCGACGTCCGCAACCCTGACGAGGTGGCGCGGGTGCGGATCCCGGGCATCACCTACCTGCCGCTGCCCGAGCTCAGCCAGGGCCGCACCGACGGGCTGCCGGAGGATCGCGACACCCCCGTGGTGACGATCTGCGCCGCAGGGACGCGTTCCCTCTATGCGCTCATGCTGCTCAAGGCACAGGGCTACCGTGAGGTGAAGAGTGTGGACGGCGGCATGAACGCCTGGCTGGCGGCCGGGCTGCCGAGCACCGAGGACAGCGAACTGGAGGAGGTCGGCTGATGGCCGACGACAGTGACGGCCGGGTGGCGGTCTACATCGATTTCGACAACATCGTCATCTCCCGCTACAACCAGCTGCACGGGCGCGGCGCCTTCCAGGCGGACCGGGTGCGGCAGACCGATCCGTCCGATCCGGCGGCCGACCCCGACGTGGCTGCCCGGATCCGCGCCGCGACCGTCGACATCGGCGCAGTCCTGGACTACGCGTCCTCCTTCGGCCAGATCGTCTCCAGCACTGCCTACGCCGACTGGTCCCAGCCGGTGAACGCGGCCTACCGCCGGCAGCTGGTCGACCGGGCGGTGGACCTGACCCAGATGTTCCCGCTGTCGGCGGCCAAGAACGGGGCCGACATCCGGCTGGCGGTCGACGTCGTGGAGGACCTGTTCCGGCTGGACGGGGTGACGCACGTCGTGCTGGCGGCCGGTGACTCTGACTACGTCGCGCTGGCGCAGCGGGTGAAACGGCTGGGTCGCTCGATCGTCGCGGTCGGCGTGGCGGGTGCCACCAGCAAGGCGCTGCCGGCGGCCTGCAACGAGTTCAGCCTGTACGACGACCTGCCCGGGGTGGGGACGCAGGACGCCGACGGCGATCTGGCCGAAGCTCCCGAGCCGGCCGAGACCGCGCCGGTCGAACCGCCGAAGCCGGCGACCGGTCGCAAGTCGGGCAAGACCAAGTCCGCCACGGCCGGACGCGAACCCGCCCCGGTCGCCGCTGCGGAGCCGCCCGACCGAACGGCCGCGGCGGACGACAGCGCCGGTTCCGAGGGCGAGCCGGCCGCCAAGCTCTCCCCGCGAGCGGCGACCACCCTGCTACGGCGGGCCATGGAACTGGGTCATGACAAGGCCGGACGTGATGAGTGGCTGCACACCTCGGCGGTGAAGCAGCAGATGAAGCGGATGGACCCGAGCTTCCACGAGAAGTCGCTGGGCTACAGCTCGTTCACCGACTTCGTGAAGTCCCGCTCCCGGCTGGTCGAGGTCGAGAAGGCGTCGAACGGCCAGCGGATCCGGCTGCGCACCATCGATTAGCAGCCGCTGTGCTCAGCGGCGTCGTCGGGGGCGCCGTCCGCCGGGCCTCGGCGGTCGGCCCGGCGTGGTCCGGCTGACCGCTCGCGGCTTGCGTCCGGAGCTCCGGCCGGGTGCGGCAGCGGCCTCGCCACGGGCGGCCCGGTCGGCGGCGGTGCGGGAACTGCTCGCCCGCCGGCCGCGGACGATGCCGATGAACTCCTCGATCAGGTCGGCCCGGGCACCCGGGCCGTCGGTCACCGGCTCGACGGGCCAAGCGAGGCCGACGGTGGTCGGGTCGGCATCGCTGACCGGCCGCAGCACCAGGTCGCGGCGGCTGACCGAGCGCGCCACGGAATGGGGGACCAGCAGCAGTCCGGCGCCCCAGCCGACCCGGTCGAAGGCGTCCGGGGAGTCCGGGATCAGCGGCTCACCGGCCAGGTCGGCCAGCTTCAGCTCGTCGTAGGCCGCCACCGGGTGGTCCTTCGGCGCCACCACGACGGTCACCTCGTCGTAGAGCGGGATCAGGTGCAGCCCGTCGGTGTCCAGGGGCAGCCGGACGAAGCACATCGCGACCCGGCCCGAGAGCAACTCCTCGCGCTGCCGGGCCTGGTCGACCGGCACCACCTCCAGCGGAACCTCGGGCAGCCGCTCGGCCCACACCCGGCGCCACTTGGTGAGGGTCACGCCCGGAACGTACCCGACCCGCAGCCCGGGCTCGGCCGGCCGGGCGGTCGGGTCGTCAGCGCTCACCATGGCAGGGTATCCATCACCTGGACGGCGGCAGCCGCCGACACGGCTGCGTCAGGTCTCGGGCAGGATCGCCCGGCGAGGCAGCCCCGCCGGCTCGGCGGCGGCCAGTTCCGCCACGGCCTGGCCCAGCTGGGTCTCCGCCTCGAGCGACCGCACCAACTCGTCGGCGGTCGGACGCTGATCGGGGTCCTTCGCCAGGCAGGACATCACCAGCTCGACCAGGTCGGCGGGCACACCGGCCGGCAGCGGTGGCGGCGGCTCCTGCACCTGCGCCAGCGCTGTCGCGATCGGCGCGCCGCGGTCGAACGGCTTCTGACCGGTGAGCATCTCGTGGGCGAGCAGGCCCAGGGAGTAGATGTCGCTCGGCGGGCCGACCGGGCCGCCCATCGCCTGCTCCGGGCTCAGGTAGTGAGCGGTGCCGAGCAGTTCGCCGGCAGAGGTGAGCGAGCGGCCGTCGACCGAGCGCGCGATGCCGAAGTCGGTCAGCCGCGCGACCGGCACCGGCCCGGGCGAGATCAGGACATTGCCCGGCTTGATGTCGCGGTGGATGATCCCGGCGTGGTGCGCCACGCCGAGGGCTCCGGCGACCTGGAGGATCACCTGGCGGACCAGGTCGGGCTCCAGCGCGCCGCTCGAGCTGAGCAGCTGGGACAGGTTCGGGCCTTCGACGAGTTCCATCACCAGGTAGGCAAGGCCGTCGTGCTCGCCGAAGTCGTGGATGGTCACGATATTGGGATGGGTCAGCTGGGCGGCGAACTTCGCCTCGTCCCGGAACCGTTCCACCAGCGCGAACTCGTCGCGGGTGTGCGGGTGCATGATCTTGATCGCCACCCGCCGCTCAAGGGTGGGGTCGAGCGCGGCCCACACCTGGCCCATGCCGCCGGAGGCCACCGGCTCGATCAACCGGTACCGCTCGGACAGGACGAAGTCCGGCTTCAGGCGATGCATGCGCTCACCCTCCCACCCCTAGGTGGGCGGGCGGTAGTGTGCCCGTCCGCCGAGTACTCATCGGGCGACCGGATCGGGGCGCTTCACGGTGAGGGTGCCGGTCACCACCGGCCGGGCCAGCGAGCTGCGGGTCTCCGGGTTGCGCAGCGTCACGGGGGAGAGCCGGTGGCCACCGCTGGGCGGTTCGGCGAGTTGCCGGAGTCGCCGCGAGAATCGGGACAGCAGCGGCAGCCGCGCGCGCAGCGGGATCGAGTTGCGCTGGAAGATGACCTGCAGGCCCATCATGATGCGGGCCTCGCGCAGCAACCGCCGGTAGCCCGGCTGCCAGGCGTCCCAGCGTCCGTCGTCGTGCAGGTCGTGCCGCAGGACGTCGATCGCGGCGGCGAAGGAGAAGACGTTCTTCACCCCGAAGTTGCCGGTGATCGAGTCCGAGCGCAGGCAGTAGTGGTAGTACCGCTTGCGGGCAAACGCCACCTTGGAGGCGCGCAGCAGCAGTCGCGGGGTGGTCGCCAGGTCCTCGTAGAAGATGCTGGGGAAGGGCGGGTCGTCGGCGCGGAACAGGTCGCGCCGGTAGAGCTTGTTCCACGCGAAGGCGGGGAAGCGCGGCAGGTTCATCGACAACTCGGCCGCCTCGGTGCCGGTCATCACCCCCGGGCCGGGCAGGAACGGGAAGGTGACGCTCAGCCCCAGCGCGTCGAAGCTGAAGTTGCCCACCACCACGTCTGCCCCGGTGGTGGTCGCCAGCCGCACCATGTCGGCGATGAAGTCGGGCTCCACCCAGTCGTCGGCATCGACCATCGAGACGAACTCGCCGTGGGCGATGCTCAGCGCAGCGTTGCGCGCCGGCCCCAGCCCGCGGTGCCGCTGGCTGATGGTGTGGATCTCGGGATGGGCCTCGGCGTAGCTGCGCATCACCTCGGCTGTGTCGTCGGTGGAGCCGTCGTCCACCACGATCACCTCGAGCGGACGGTGGGTCTGGGCGAGCAGGGAGTCGAGGCACCGCGGCAGGTAGGGCCCGACGTTCAGCGCCGGGATGACGACGCTCACCAATGGCTCCATGAACCCTCCGTTCAGCCCCCTGCCTGGACGGAAACGTAGTACCCGCGCGGGGCCGCTGCTACTCGGGTCGCGGGGGTGCTGGGACGGATCCCGCCGACAGCAGGCTGGTCAGGGTGGTCACGACACCGTGCTCCCGGTTGGACGGCGCGACGTAACGACAGGCCTCCCTCACCTCGGGGTGGGCGTTGGCCATCGCGTAGGTGTGGGTGGCCTGCGACATCATGCCGAGGTCGTTGAGGTAGTCGCCGAAGACCACGGTCTGGTCGCGCCCGATGCCCAGCGAGCGGCGCAGCGCGCCCAGCGCGACCCCCTTGTCGACCTGGGGATCCATGATGTCGTACCAGTGCTGGCTCGACATCAGCACCTGGTACGGCGCGAAGGCCTCGGCCAGCAGGGCCTGCCCGCCGGCGGCGGCCCCGACGAAGTCGTGCACCGCGAGCTTCAGCGGCGGCTCGGTCACCGCCAGCAGGTCATCAACCACCTCGAGGGTGGTGTAGAACCGCCCGGCCTCGGCCAGGAAGGCCGGGTCGTCCCGCTCGGCGTAGGCGCGGTCGCGGCCGGACAGCAGCAGGCCCATGTCGCAGCTCTCGGGCAGCCCGCGCATCACCGCGACGGCGTGCTCCACGAAGCCACGCTCCAGCGTGGCCGAGCTGACCTCCTCGCCCCGGCGCATCACCAGCGCGCCGTTCTCGGCGATCATCGCCAGCCGCGCGGCCGCGTCGCCGAAGAAGTCGGCCAGCGCCGGGTAGGGGCGGCCGCTGGCGGGGGCGAACACGATGCCGTGCTCGTCCAGCCGGTCCAGCAGTGGCCAGAACGCGTCCGGCACGGCTCCCGTCTCGTCGAGCAGGGTCCCGTCCATGTCGGCCACGACGAGACGGATGTCCTCGAGCAGGGGAGCGGGGGCGGGCAGGCCGGCGGTCAACACAGCGCGACAGGTTCCTCTCAGGCGGATAGTTCGGGCCGGACACGTCCGGCCGGGTCAGGCCAGCAGCAGTTCGGCGGTTTCGGAGTCGGTCACCAGGACATTCAGGTACCCGCCGAGCAGGGCGGCGCGAATGGCGGTGACCTTGGGCGTTCCCGCGGCGACGCCGATCACGTTCGGCAGGGCCTGCAGTTCGGCCAGGCTGATCCCGATCCGCCGGTCGGAGGTCGCCTCCGGCACCACGGTGCCGGTGGCGTCGTACCACTCGCCGAGCATATCGCCGACCCCGCCGAGGGCGGCGATCGCCTCGATGGAGCTGGGCAGGTACAAGTCGGCCCGCACGGAGCCGGGCGCGGCATTGGTGGCGCCGATGCCGGTGACGGTGGCGACCGCCTGCCGGGAGAGTTCGATCACGCGGGTCACCGAGCTGTCCTGGCGCAGCGCGTCCGCGGTGGCCGGTGAGTTGACCACGAGGGGAGCGGGGACGAGTTCGAGGTGGGATTGCACGCCGTTGCCGGTGGCGAAGACCTCACGGCTGTAGCGGTCGATGCCGCCGGCGGCCGAGGCGAAGGTGACGCCGTCGAGGGATTCCGCCCGCAGGTTGAAGAGCAGGTGCATGACCGTGTCGCCCCAGCCGAAGCCGATCACGGTGCCGGGCTTGAGGTAGCGCTCCAGGTAGCCGGCCGCGGCGATCGCGACGCGCCGGTTGACCGCGGACGGGGCCACGGCGGCCGAGCCGGGCGGGACGACGACGGCGTCGTCGAGCCCGTACCGCTCGCAGAGCTGCCGGCTCAGGCCCATGGCGGCCAGGGCGGTGGAGTCGATGGACACCCGGACGATGCCGGTGTCGCGGGCCTCCTGCAGGAGTCGTCCGACGGTGGCCCGGGAGGTCGACATCCGCTGCGCGATCTCGGCCTGGGTGAGGCCGTCGATGTAGTACAGCCAGGCGATGCTCGCCAGGGCGCTGGTGCGGTCCTGGGGCAGCGCTTCGCTCCGCCCGGCGCGTTTCATCTGGGCCTCCCCGCTGTGTTGGTCCGGTGATGGTGCCGTACGGGCCCCGGGGGTGTGCACACCCGGGGCCCGTACGGGGCGATGGTCAGAAGTCGTAGTCGTCGATGTTCTCGGGGGTGAACATCAGCGGCTTGTCGTAGAGGACCTCGCCGTCGGGGCCGACAGTGTACGTCCCGGCCTTCCCGGCATCGATGGTCTGGCCTTCCTCAGCGGTGATCTTGCCCTCGGCGAGCTGCGCGGCGGCAACCGTCGCGATGTAGCCGAGCTCGGCCGGATCCCACATCATGAAGGCCTTCGAGTGCCCGTCCTTGATGAAGTCGCGGACCGAGGACGGCAGCGCGACACCGGTGGCCCACACCTGACCGCTCTTGCCGGCGTTGATGATGGCCTGCTGGGCCGCCGGGGCGGACACCGCGGAGGAGGAGATGATGACCTTCAGGTCGGGGTTCGACTGGATCAGGTTCAGCGCGATCTCCTGGCTCTTCTGGGCGTCATCAGCCGCGAACTGCACGGCGTCGACGTAGGAGAACATGGAGTAGGCCGGATCGTTGTCGATCATCTCCTTCATGAACTTCACGTGCGCGGTGTGGTTCGGCGCGGTCGGGGAGGCCGAGATGAAGGCCACCTTGCCGCCCTCGGGCGAGTTCAGCAGGGCCGCGTCCAGCATGGTCTTGGCCGCCAGCTCGTAGGAGAGCTGGTTGATGAACAGGTCGCGGGCATCGACCGCGGCGTCGGCGTCGTAGGTCACGACCTTGATGCCGGCCTGACGGGCCTGCTTCAGCGCGGGGGCGACGGCGTCACCGTCGATGGCGCTGACGACCAGGGCATCGGGCTTCTGCGCGACGGCGTTGGTGAGCGTGGAGATCTGCTCGGTCGCCTCGGCCTTGTCGGAGCCGATGTACTGGAAATCGAGACCCAGTTCCTTGCCGGCGTCCTCGCCGCCGACGCGGGCGACCTCGAAGTAGGCCAGACCGGTGAACTTCGGGGCCATGAAGACCTTCAGCGGGGCCGCGGCGCTGGCGGTCTCGCTCGGGTCGGCGGCCGGGGCAGAGGTGCTGCCGGGCGGAGTGGTGGTGCACGCCGCGAGCGACGCGATCACCAGGGAGGATGCGGCAACTGCTCCGAGCTTGCGGAGCCGCTTCGACAGGGACATCAGGGGACTACCTTTCATCGTTGAAACTGGTTCAGGCTCTTGGGGTTTGAGATATGCACGGGACGGGACTGACGGAGTCCGGCCTCACCCCCTCCTCGCGGCGACGGGCCTGGCCCGATTGACCGCATTGCGGATGAGCCGGACGAGGGTGGGGCCGCCGATCGCTGCGATCAGCAGCACGCCGACGACCAGGGTCTGGCTCGTGCCGGGCACGTTGGCCAGCTTCATGCCGGTCTGGATGGTGGCCAGCAGGATGGTCGACAGCAGGACCCCGAGGGCGCGGCCGGTGCCGCCCTTGATCGACACGCCGCCCAGCACGACCGCCGTCAGCACGAACAGGATCGAGCCGTCGGCGTTGTCGCCGCGGGCCGACTGGTACTGGTTGACCCAGACGAAGCCGGCCAGGCCGGCGCTCACCCCTGCCAGGGCGTAGGCGAGGACCCGGGTCTGGCGGACGGGGGCAGCCGCGGTTCGCGAGGCGGCCGGGTTGGCCCCGATCGCGTAGCTGTACCGGCCGAACCGGGTGCTCTCCATCACGATTCCGATGACCAGCGCGAAGACCAGGAACAGGACGACCGTGGAGGGCACCACGCCGACCCAGGACTGGCCCAGCAGCGTGTAGTCGTCGCTCAGGCCGGTCACCCCGGCGTCGCCGGCCAGCAGGTAGGCGACGCCGCGGTAGGCGCCGAGGGTACCCAGCGTCACCGCCAGCGAGGGCAGCCCGGCGTAGGCGACCAGCAGGCCGTTGATCGCGCCGAGCGCGGCGGTGACCGCCAGCACGATCGGCAGGGCGGCCAGCACCGGCACCCCGGCCACCGACAGCTTCGCGAACAGCACGCTCGCCACCGCCAAGGTGGAGGCCAGGGAGATGTCGATCTCGCCCTGGGCGACGACCGGGAACAACCCGAAGGCCATCAGGCCGAACACCACGAAGAAGGCCGCGGAGTTCATCAGGTTGTTGATGTCAAGGAAGTACGGCGAGAGCTGGGACGACCAGATGCCGGCCAGCACGATGAGCACGACGAGCAGCAGCTCGGCGGAGTAGCTCCGGATCACGCCCTTCATGCCGCCACCTCCAGGATCGAACGCCGGCTGGTGGCGCTGAGCACCCGCTTTTGGACCATCGCGTCGACGGCGACGGCCGCGACGATCGCCAGGCCCTGGAAGAGCAGCCGGTAGAACTCCTGCACGCCCACCAGGACGAGCCCGTTGTTGATCGTGGCGAGCACGATGGCGCCCAGCGCCGCGCCCCAGACGCTGCCTGAGCCGCCCCAGATGCTGACCCCGCCGATCACCACGGCGGCGAGCACCTGCATCTCGATGCCCGAGGCGAGCAGCGAGTTGATGTTGCCCACCTGGGCACCCAGCAGCAGCCCGACGAAGCCGGCGATCGCGCCCGCGCCCACGTAGGCGCCGAGC
Organism: Actinomycetes bacterium; assembly: GCA_023436925.1. Lineage (GTDB taxonomy): Bacteria > Actinomycetota > Actinomycetes > Propionibacteriales > Propionibacteriaceae > Propionicimonas. Next base: position 15,969 of record JAEZHJ010000197.1, on the reverse strand, counting down.
AGGATGCGGTTCTCGTCCAGGCCGTAGTAGTAGGCGGCGCGGGTATTGGAGCCGTAGGCGTAGAGCTTGCGACCCCACGGCAGCCGGTTCAGTATCAAGCCGACCAGCGCGATCAGGGCGGCGGCGATCCAGACATAGGAGGACAGCCCCAGCCAGCGGGCGGTGGCCAGGTCACGCATCCACTGCGGGAGTTCGCCGCTGGTCACCTCCATGGCATTGGCGTAGAAGGAGACCATGCCGCGGTAGACCGACAGCGTGCCCAGGGTGGCGACGATCGCAGGGATCTTGAGGTAGGCCACGAGCAGGCCGTTGATCGCGCCGAGGGCCGCGCCGAGCAGGATCGCGAACGGCACCGTCAGCCCCATCAGCCAGGTGTGCTGGCTGGCCACGTCGAAGACGACGTAGGCGCACAGCCCCATGATCGAGCCGACGGACAGGTCGAGGTTGCCGGTCAGCACGACCAGGGTCTGGCCGGCGGCGGCCATGGCCAGGATCGCCGCGGTGAACAGGATGCTCTGCGCGTTGTCCCAGGAGAAGAACCGGGGAGCCAGGGCGGTGAAGATCAGGATCAGCATGAGCTGGAAGGCCAGCACGCCGAGGAAGCGCACCTTCAGCGCCGACCCCCGGCTCCCGGAGAGCTTGAAGCGCTGCAGGACGGACGAGGGGTTCATCGCCCCGCCTCCTCGCGGGTGACGGTGGCGGCGGCCATGATGTTCTCCTGGGTGGCATCGTCGGTATCGATGGTGGCGGCCAGCCGGCCGCGCCTGATCACCAGGACGCGGTCGCTGACGGCCAGGACCTCGGGCAGGTCGGAGGAGACCATGAGGATGGCCATCCGGCCCTCCCGGGCGAGGCGGCGCATGATGTCGTGGACCTGCACCTTGGTGCCGACATCGATGCCGTGGGTCGGCTCGTCGAGCAGCAGCACGTGCGGGTCGGTGGCCAGCCAGCGGGCGAGCGCCACCTTCTGCCGGTTGCCGCCCGAGAGCGAACTGACCAGAGCCTCGATGTCGCCCTTGATGCTGAGCGCGTCGCGCTGCCCGGCGGCCAGGCTGCGCTCCTTGCGCGAGTTCATGAAGCCGGTGGGGGAGAGCGCCCGGATGCTGGGCAGGGCGATGTTGTCCTTGATCGTCATCGACGAGATGACGCCCTCGGCGTCGCGGTCCTCCGGCAGGTAGACCACGCCGCGGCGGGCCATCGTGGCGGGGCTGTCCGGGCGGACGGCCTCGCCGTCCACCTCGATGGTGCCGGTGACCTGGGGGCTGAGCCCGAAGATCGCCTGCTGGATCTCGGAGCGGCCCGAGCCGACCAGGCCGGCGATCGCGACGATCTCGCCCTCGGCGACCTCGAAGGAGATGTCGGCGAAGGTGCCGGGCAGGCTGAGGTCGCGCACCTTGAGCCGGACCGGGCCGAGCGGTTCGGTCCGGGGCACCCGCTGCAGCGCGACCGAGCGGCCGACCATCGCCTTGATCATGGCGTCGTCGTCGAGGTCGGACGCGGGGGCGGTGACGACGTGCTGGCCGTCCCGCAGCACGGTGATGGTGTCGGCCAGGCGGCGGATCTCGTCCATCCGGTGCGAGATCCAGATGATCGTGGTGCCGGCCGCCTTGAGGGTCTCGACCATGGTGTACAGCCGGCCGGCCTCGGACGGGGTCAGCGCGCTGGTCGGCTCGTCCAGGATCAGCAACTGCAGACCGGGCTCGACGGCGCGGGCGATCTCGACGAACTGGGCCTCGGCGACGGTCAGTTCGGCCACCAGCCGGTCCGGGTCGAGGTCGAAGCCGAGGTCCTCCAGTTTGGTGCGGGCCAGTCGGCGCATCTCGGCGCGGTCCAGCAGCATGCCCTTGCGGGGGTAGGCGCCGGTCACGATGTTCTCCGCGATCGACAGGTGCGGGAACAGGTTGGGGTCCTGGAAGACCGCCGCGACACCATGGGCGCGCGCCTCGAGCGGGTTGTGGAACCCCACCTCCGTGCCGTTGAGCAGCACGCGTCCGGTGTCGGGTTCCCGCAGCCCCGTGATGATGCCGACCAGGGTCGACTTGCCGGCTCCGTTCTCGCCCACCAGTGCGTGGATCTCCCCGGGCGCAAGCTCGAAGGAGACGTCCCGCAAGGCGTGGATCGCCTCGAAGCTCTTGGAGACCCCTTCGATGGTCAGCCGCGGCACCGCGGCTGTGGGGCTTTCCTCTCCCGTCATTGGCAACCTTCCGTCACACTTCGTCGTGCGAGGGCATGCCCTCACGATCCGGAGGCTAGGCACCGCGGGAACGGTCAGCAAGCAGATGAACAGTTCGTGAGCATTTGCTCACCTTGGGTCTCGGTCTTGTCTCCAGTCGCGCCTCAGGAGCCGGAAAACCCCAAGTCAGCGGCGGTTGTGAGCAAATGCCCGAGCCGTTCGGTTCGGGTTGTGGCGCCGTCCCGGCGGCCCTAGAACTGAGGCATCCAGCTGATCAGCCAGGGAGGTGGCAATGGGGCGAGCCGTGATCTTCGGCGCCGGTAGCGTCGGGCGTGGCCTGCTCGGCCAGCTGCTGTGCGATGCCGGCTGGTCTGTCACCTTCCTCGACGTCGACCCCCTCGTCGTGGCGGCGCTCGCCCGCGACGGCGGGTACCGGCAGGTGGTGCTCGCCAGCGGTGTGAGCCAGGAGCGCACGGTCCGTCCGGTGACCGCACTCGACGCCCGCGACACCGCCGCCGCGGTCGCCGCCCTGGTGGCTGCCGACCTGGCCGCCACCAGCGTCGGCGGCCGGGTGCTGCCGGCTGTGGCCGACACCCTCGCCGAGGCGCTGCGGCAGCGGGTCGCCGCCGGACGGCCCCCGCTCAACGTCCTGCTCGCCGAGAACGTCCACCACTGCGCGGCGGTGATGCGTGGCCTGCTGGCCGAGCGGCTGCCCGACCTGGGCCCGGAGGCGCTGGCCGCCAACGTCGGGCTGCTGGAGACCTCGATCGGGCGGATGATCCCGCTGCCGGATCCAGCGTTGCGCGATGCCGATCCGACCCTGGTGCGGGTTGAGCCCTACCAGTTCCTGCCCTACGACGCGGCGGCGGTGCTGGGCCAGGCGCTCGACATCCCCGGGCTGGTCGCCGACCCGTCGGTGCCCTTCGCCTTCTACGGCGACCGCAAGCTCTACGTGCACAACATGGGCCACTGCTTCGTCGCCTGCCTGGGCCGCCTCCTGGACCTGGAACTGGTCTGGCAGGCGATCGGACGGGTGGAACTGCGCCACCTGGTGCGGGCGGCGATGCTCGAGTCGGCGCTGGCGCTGGCCGGCCACTACGGCGTCCCGGCCGGGCCCCTGGTCGACCACGTCGACGACCTGATCCACCGGTTCGGCAACCGGGCCCTGGCCGACACCACCGAGCGGGTCGCCCGGGACCTGGAGCGCAAGCTGGCCACCGACGACCGGCTGCTGGGCGCCTACCGGCTCGCCGCCGGGCAGGGGCTGCCCACGCGCCACCTGTCCCTGGCGATCGCTGTCGCAGCGACGCTGTTCGCCGCCGAGCGGGGCTGGGGGCGGGAACGGGTGCGCGACCACCTCGGCGCGAAGCTGGAGGGTGTCCTCGACCGGGACCGGGCCGCGCTGCTCGACCGGCAACTGGAGGCCCTCACCGGCGGGCTGGACGTCCCCGCGCAGCTCGCCGTGCTCGACCACACCTTCGAACCCTCCCGCGTGCTGTAGCCGCGGGCCGACCAGACAGGAAGACCTGATGCCGATCGTGCTGGGCAAGGACAAGGTGGTGGCGCTCTACCGCGCCGCCGCCGAGCGCCGTTGGGTGGTCCCCACCTTCTGCGCGGAGAACCAGACCACCATCGAGGCGGTGCTCGCCGCCTGTCAGGCCAAGGCGACCGAGCTCGGCGTCCGGGTGCCGGTGACGATCGCCATCACCGGCCGGTACTCCCACCGCGCCCAGGCCGTCCACTACGCCGGCAGCCGGAACCCCGAGACCGGGCTGCAGCTGTTCCTGGGTGACTGCGAGGTGCTGGCCCGGCCGGACGGCGACTACCCCGACGTCGACGTGCTCACCCACTTCGACCACGGCCAGTACGACGACGACGCGGCCTGGCTGGACGGCGACCTGTCCCGGTTCTCCTCGGTGATGTTCGACGCCTCGCACGCCCCGTGGCAGGTCAACCTGGACGCCACCGCCGGCTTCGTCGCGCGACACGGTGACGAGGTGCTGGTCGAGGGCGCGGCCGACGAGATCGTCGATGCGACCGGCGCCGTGCGCGGCGAGTTGACCTCGCCGGAACGCGCGGTCGAGTTCGTGGAGCGGACCGGTGCCGACATGGTGGTGGCCAACCTGGGCACCGAGCACCGTGCCTCCGCCTCCGACCTGCGGTACGTGCCGGAGGCCGCCCAGGCGATCGCCGAGCGGATCGGCCCGCGCCTGGTGCTGCACGGCGCCTCCAGCGTGCCGGTCCCGCAGTTGGCGAGCCTGTTCGACGACGGCGTCTGCAAGGTCAACATCTGGACGACGCTCGAGCGCGACACCAGCCCGCAGCTGCTGCGGGCGATGGTGCGCAACGCCGACCTGGTGGCGGGCCCGATGGCCGCCGAGCTGGCCGACGACGGCCTGCTCGGTCCGCACGCCCCGGTGTCGGGCACGGCCGATATCGAGTACTTCACCAGCTCCTGGCGAAACCAGCTCGTGCTCGGCGGGATGCAGCGGATCATCGCCTCCTATCTCGACCTCTGGTACAAGTGAGCGCTCCCGTCCACGCTCCCGCGGCGTCCGGCCCGGTCGGGTCGGCTGCGCCGGAACCCTCGGCTGACTAGGGTCCAGCCATGGTCCTCTCCTCGTCCCCCCAAGATCTCGACCTCGTGGTGCGCGCCGCGTGGCTCTACCACGGCGACGGGCTGACCCAGGCGCAGGTGGCCAAGCGACTGTTCGTCTCCCGCCAGACCGTGGGCCGGCTGCTCGAGGCGGCCCGGGCGCAGGGCGTGGTGCGGGTCGAGATTGACGCCCGCTGCCTGTCCGCCCTTGGGCTGTCGACGCGGCTGCGGGACACCTTCGGCCTGGCGGACGCGATCGTCGTGCCCCGCGACGACGACAGCGCGATGCCGCACGGCCGGGTCAACGAGCGGGTCGCCGCCGCCCTGGCCGCCTACGTCCGTCGCTACCTCCACCCGGGCGCGGTGGTGGGGGTCGGCTGGGGCGACACCGTCGCCCGGTCGCTGGCCATGCTCGCCCAGCACTCCCTGGACGGGGTGACGCTGGTCTCGGCCGCCGGCTCCATCCAGGCGCTCAGCCAGTCCGTGGCCGGCAACCCGGCCCTGGCCGAACACCTGCGCGTGCTGCCCGCCCCGCTGCTGGTCTCCTCGGCGCAGGCGGCCGAGATGCTGCGCGGCGAGGCGGCGGTCCGCGACATCCTCGACCTGGCCGCCCGCGCCACCGTGACCCTGACCGGCATCGGTTCAACCGGGCCGAACGCCTCCGCCGTCCGCTCCCAGGTGATCACCCCCGAGGAGGTCGCCCGGTTCACCGCCATGGGAGCGGTGGGCGACATGCTCGGGGAATGGTTCGACGCCCAGGGGCGGATCGTCAGCGGGGCCACCTCGAGCCGCCGGATCGGGATCGGGCTGGACCAGTTGCGCGAACTGCCGAATGTGGTGGGGGTCGCGGGTGGACGGCACAAGGCCGAGGCCGTCCTCGGCGCGATCCGCGGCGGCTACATCAAGGTGCTGGTGACCGACGAGAACACCGCCGAGGAGTTGCTGGCCAAGGGCGCCGCCGACGCCGGCGCCGTCCGCAAGGCCCAGTCGGAACGCCGAGGGAGGACCACGTGAGGGCACGCGACCAGTTGCTCGCCATCGACGCGGGAGGCTCGGTGGCCAAGGCGACGCTGTTCGACCTGACCGGCGGCGGGTCCCGGACCTGCTCCCGTTCGGTGCCGCTCACCCGCCCGGCCCCCGGCCAGAACGAGCGCGACGCGGAGCTGCTGTGGTCGGCCACCGTCGACTGCGTCCGGGAGGTGCTGGCCGACCTGGACGGCGGCCCGCAGCGGGTGCTCGCCGTCGGCTTCACCGGCCACGGCAACGGCCTTTACCTGGTCGACTCCCGGGGCCTGCCCACCCGCAACGCCATCATGGCCGCCGACACCCGCGCCGCCGCGGCGGTGCGTGGCTGGGTCGCGGCCGGGCTCGCCGACGAGCTCCAGGCCCGCAGCTGGAACGGGCTGTGGGCGGGCCAACCGGGGCCCATCCTGGCCGCCCTGGTGGACACCGAGCCGGAGGTGCTGGGCCGCTCGCATGCGGTGGTGTCCTGCAAGGACTATCTGCGCGGCCGGCTGACCGGTGTGGTGCGGACCGAGTTGTCGGACGCCTCGGCGGGCGCGCTCTACGACAACACCGCGTGGGCGGCCGCCGGCGGCGCCGCGCCGCTCGGGTTGAGCGAGCCGGCGGTCGAGGCCTTCGGGCTGTCCGCCGTCCGGCACCTGCTGCTCACCCCGATCGGTTCGCAGGAACTGGGCGAGGTCTCGCCGGTTGCGGCCGCGCAGACCGGGCTGCCGGTCGGCACCCCGGTGGTGGCCGGGCTGGTCGACAATGCCGCGCTGCACCACGGTTCGGGGGTCTTCGACGGTTCCGAGATCTGCGCCGGTGCGGGGACCTGGAGCGTCAACCAGGTGCTCGTGGCTGCCGGTGACGCGACGATGGACTCGGTGCTGGGGGCGATCCGGCCGACCGCGGCGAACATCGCGCTGGGCGGCCTGGCGCTGCTGTGCGAGGCGTCGCCGACCTCGGCGTCCAACTTCGACTGGGCGCTGACCAGGGCGATCACCGCGACCAGCGGACGTGACCAGGCCGAGGGGCGCGACATCTACCGGGCCCGGCTGGACCGCGAGGGCGGGCGACGGCAGCGGGTGGACGACCCGATGTTCCTGCCCTTCCTGGACGGCAGCCGGGCCGACGCCGGAGCCCGTGGCGCCTGGGTGGGGCTGTCCTCCTCCACCGGCGAGGACGAACTGCTCGGTGCCGTGGTGGAAGGGATCTGCCTGGAGCACCGCCGCCACATCGAGCGGCTGCAGGCGGCGATGCCGCAGCGGCTGCCGGTGCGGCTGTCCGGCGGCGCCACGAAGTCGGAGGTCTGGTGCCAGCGGTTCGCCGACGTGCTCGGCGTCCCCGTCCAGGTCTCCCCGGTGAGCGAGCTGGGCTCGGTCTGCGCCGCCGCGCTGGCCGGCGTTGGGGTCGGTGTCTTCCCCGACGTCGCGCAGGGAGTGGAACAGCTCAACCCGGCCTGGCGGCTGTTCGAGCCCGACCCGGCGAGCGCCGACTTCGTGGCGGCCCGCTATGAGCGGTACTGCCAGGTCGCCGGCGTGCTGGGCGAGCTGCCCTGGGGCGACTGAGCCGACGCCGCCCCGTCCGGTTCAGGCCGGACGGGTACGCAGCCCGTTCAGCAGCACGTCCAGCACGTCGGCCTTCGCCTGCTCGTCCCCGCCCGGCATCGGCCGGCGGGACAGGAACGGGTAGAGCATGCCGAGGATGACCCAGACCATGGTCATCGGGTCGTGCGGGGCGAATTCGCCCGCCTCGGTGCCGGCCCGGACGACGTCGGCCAGCGGCTGGAGGAAGCGCCGGTGGTAGTCGGCCCCGAACCCGGCCCGGTCGGTCTCCGGCAGGTGCCGCAGGTCGTGCAGCGCCAGCCGGATCACCGCCCGTCCCTCCGGCGGCAGGGCGAACAGTTCCCCGACGATCGCGCGCAACTGCTGCGAGGGGGACGGGTCGCTGGCCCGGCCCCGCTCCACCGCTGTCGCGATCGACCCGAGGTAGGTGCCGACGATGTCGAGCAGCAGGTCGGCCTTGCTGGGGAAGTGGTAGTACAGCGCGGCCTTGGTGACCCCGCAGGCGTCGGCGATCTCGCGCATCGACGTCCCGGCGAAGCCACGCTCGACGAACTGCCGCGTCGCCTCGACGATCAGACGGTGGCGTAGGGGATCCACGGGTTCCCGCCCTTCAACTCGCGCGGGTCGTCTGCTCCACGGCCTGCTTCTTCAGCAGCAGGCCTACCACGATGAGCGCCAGCGCGACCAGCCCGATGCCGAGGAAGGACAGGTCGTAGCCGCTGGTGCTGTCGCCGAAGGAGGCGGCCAGCGACCCGATCAGGGCGGCGGCGACGATCTGGCCGATCGAGGTGAAGGTCGTCACCATGCCCTGGGAGGCCGACCGGTCCTCGGCGGTGGTCTCGTTCAGGGTGATGTAGCGGATCGGGGCGCCGAGCAGGGCCGACAGGCCCAGGCCGATCAGTGCGCTGAACGTGATGAACCAGATCATCGACTGGCTGAACTGGCTGATCCCGATCATGCCGGCGGCCATCAGGGCCAGGCCGGTGAGGATCACCGAGCGGGAGCCGAACCGGTCGACGAGTCGTCCCGCAACCGGGGACCCGACGGCCATCGCCCCGACCAGTGCCAGCAGCAGGTAGCTGCCGGTCGAGGAGCTGACCCCGAGGGAGAGCACGGCCAGCAGCGGCAGGAAGACGGTCGCCGCTTCGCCCAGCCCGGCGCCGGCGGTGATCGTGAAGGCGACCACGAGCTGGCGGTTGGCGAACAGCCGGACCGGGAAGACCGGGTGCTCGGCGCGCAGCTCGATGCGGACCAGCAGCACCCAGGCGAGGATCGAGACCAGCAGTGCGAGCCAGACCTCGGGCCGGGCGAAGCTGGTGCCGGGCTGGCTCGGGTCGAACTCGTTGAGCGCGAAGGTGAACGTCGCCAGGGCGACGCCCAGCACCGCCATGCCGGCGTAGTCGAACTTCGGGCTGTCGACGAGGCGGTCGTGCGGCAGCAGCCGCCAGCCGGCGATCATCACGACGAGCGCGATCGGCAGGTTGAGCAGGAAGAGCCACTGCCAGCCGAAGCCGAGCAGCAGGCCGCCCAGCACCGGGCCGAGCAGGAAGGCGAGGCCGAAGACGGCGCCGATCAGCCCGAGGGCTCGGCCACGCTCCTCGGCGGGGAAGGTGTCGCCGATCACCGCGCTCGCGACCGGGAAGATGCCACCGGCGCCGAAGCCCTGGATGGCGCGGCCGGCCAGCAGCAGCACCCACAGTCCCGAGCCGTGGGAGAGCGCCACCACCAGCGAACCGGCGGCGAACAGGGCGACGTCCAGCACGTAGATCGAGCGGCGGCCGAAGAAGTCGGACAGCTTGGCCATGAGCGGGGTGCTGATCATCTGGAAGAGGACGTAGCTGGTGAAGATCCACGGCAGTTGCCTGGGGTCGAGCCCGAACTCGGCCTGGATGGCCGGCAGCGCCGGCCCGATGATCGCGATGTCGAGGGCTCCCATGAGGACGCCCACGAACAAGACGGCCAGCACCTTGTTGCGCCGATTGCCGCTCATCAATGCCTCGATTCTACTAAACGGTCGGTAAGAGGATACGCTCGGGGCACGCGTGGGCCAACCCGGATCACGCCTCGCCCCGGCGTCTCGCCGGTGGTCGGGACCTGAAGCGAGAGGGAGTTATGGAGATCCTGCGGTTGCTGGTTCTGAGTCTTCACTTCATCGGGCTGGCCGCCCTGGTCGGGGTGTTCCTGGTCCAGATGCGGCAGAGGAGCGGTTTCAACACCAAGCTGCTGATGACCGGCGCGATCACTCAGCTGGTCACCGGCATCCTGCTGGTCGGCCTGCGTGAGATGCAGGACCTGCCGGTCAACCAGACGAAGATCGCCGTCAAGCTCACGATCGCGCTGATCGCCGCGGTCGCGGCGTTCCTGGCGCACCGGCGGCAGGCCAAGGACGGCAAGGTCATGCCGCTGTTCCACACTGCCGGTGGCCTCGGCCTGGTCAACATCCTGATCGCCGTTCTCTGGTGATCTGCGGACGCCGGGTCGGCCCCAGTGGGGGTCGGCCCGGTGTTCGTCGTTTCCGGCCCGGGGTCGCCTCGGCTGAGTCCTCCCCCGGCCAGTGGTTGCGATGCGCAACAGTGCCCCCCACTCGCCCGGCCACGGGGCAGGGCGGCGACGGACACTGGAGCGGTGGGCCGAACCGCGGCCGGCCTGGCCGGCGTCATCGCCGCGGCCTGTGGTGCGGCCGCGGCGGAACTGCTCGCGGCCTGGCTGAACCCGGCGGCCGGGCCGGTGGTCGCCGTGGGTGCCGCCCTGGTCGACCTCTCCCCGACGCCGGTGAAGGAATGGGCGGTGGCCAGCTTCGGCACTGCCGACAAGACCGTGCTGATGGTCGGGGTGATCCTCGGGCTCGCGCTGATCGCCGCCGTCGCCGGGATCCTGGCGGTCCGCCGGCCGGGTGTCGGCACGGCGGTGTTTGCCGTCCTGGGGGCGCTCGGGGCGTTGGCGGCGGTGACCCGTCCGGCTGCCGGGGTGTTCGACCTGCTGCCCGCACTGCTCGGGACGGCGGTCGGGATCCTGCTGCTGCGGCGCCAGCTCGGCTGGCTCTCCGAAGCTCGTCCGGACCGGCCGGAGGGCGCGCTGGACCGGCGGGTGCTGCTGACCGGGGTGGCCGGGTTGGCGGCGAGCGCGCTGGCCGTGGGGATCCACTCCCGGCACGAGGAGGTTGCGACCGAGATCCGGCTGCCGCCGCCGCGCGAGCCGCGGCCGCCGCTGCCCGCCGGCGTGGAGGCGTCCGTGCCGCAGGTGAGCCCGCTGCGGACCCCGGTGGCCGACTTCTACCGGGTCGACACCGCGCTGGTGGTGCCCCATCCGTCCGTCGAGGACTGGTCGCTGACCGTTGACGGCCTGGTGGCGTCTCCCTTCCGGCTGACCTGGGAGGAGCTGCTGGCGCTGCCGATGATCGAGCGCGACATCACGCTGACCTGCGTCTCGAACGAGGTCGGCGGGCCGTACTGCGGCTCCACCCGCTGGCTGGGGGTGGCGGTGGCCCCGCTGCTGCGCCGGGCGGGGGCGGATCCGTCCGCCGACATGGTGCTGAGCCACTCGGTGGACGGGTTCACCGCGAGCACGCCGCTGGCGGTGCTGCTCGACGGCCGGGACGCGATGATCGCGATCGCGATGGACGGCGAGCCCCTGGCCCCCGCCCACGGCTTCCCGGCCCGGCTGCTCACCCCCGGCCTGTACGGCTATGTCGGCGCGACGAAGTGGCTGAACCGGCTGCAGGTGACGACCTTCGCAGCCGACGAGGCGTACTGGACGGTGCGCGGCTGGGCCGAGCAGGCGCCGGTGAAGACGGCCTGCCGGATCGACACCCCGCGGGGCCGGATCCCCAGCGGCGACGCGGTGGCCGGGGGAGTGGCCTGGGCCACCCACCGCGGCATCGGCCGGGTCGAGGTCCAGGTGGACGACGGCCCATGGCAGCGGGCCCGCCTGGGCCCCGACGTCGGCCTGGACTACTGGCGGCAGTGGTACCTGCCCTGGCAGGCCTCACCCGGCCCGCACCGGCTGACCGCCCGCGCCTACGACGCCGACGGCGTCCCGCAGATCGCCGAGCCCGCCGGGGTGCTGCCGGACGGCGCGACCGGCTACCACGTGGTCGAGGTCACCGCCACCTGACGCCCGGGACCGTCCTTCGACACAGGGGGACGGTTCTCCCGCACAGGGGGACGGTTCTCCCGCACAGGGGGACGGTTCTCCCGCACAGGGGGACGGTTCTCCCGCACAGGGGACAGACCTCCCCCGACCGCGTCGACGACCCTCAGGCCGCCGGCGGGCCGTAGGACAGCCGGTCGAAGATCAGCACGCTCTCGACGATCTTCCCGTCCCGGACCGTGAAGCACTCGGCCGCGGGGGTGGTGGACGTGGCCGCGGTCTGCGGGTAGTAGAACAGCGCGACCTGGTCGCCCGAGCCGAAGGACGCGATGTCGGCGATGCCGGTGAGTCGGGGCGCGAACCCACCGATGTAGGCGGCGTACGCCTCCTTGCCGGTCAGGTCGACCCCCGGGGCGCGGCAGACGATGTCGTCCGCGACGTGGGTCATCGCCGCTGCGACGTCACCGCCGGTCCAGGCCCGGTGGTAGGTCTCCACGACGTCATAGGCCGAGTTGGGGGCCATCTTCTTCTCCTCTCGCCGTGCGGTTTCGATGGGTCAGTCGTCGAGCGGACGCCAGTCGTCCGGTCCGGGGACCCCGCCCGCCCCCGCGGTCACCAGGCGGGGTAGGAAGTGGGTCCAGCCGTCCGCGTGGCCGCGCAGTTCGGTCTCGGGCAGGTCGGCGTGGGTGAGTTCGACGCGGGTCCCGGCGGCGAGCGGGACCAGCCGGAACTCGACGGTCGAGGCGCCGGCGGGCAACTGCTCGCTGCCGGCGACTCCCCACGACACGACGACCCGGTGCGGCCGGTCGACGGCCAGGTACTGTCCGCGGATCGGGTGGCCGGCGATGTCGACGGCGAACCGGCCGCCGGGGGAGGGTTCGAGTTCGGCGTACTCACCCAGCCAGGCGGTCAGCCCGGCGGCGGTGGTGAGGTACTCGAAGACCACCTCCGGCGGGGCGGCGATCTCGACGCTGTCGCGGAACTCAGCCATCGCGTCCGGCCTCACGGGCTTCGATGACCGACTTCAGGGCCGCCAGCTTGGCCGGCCAGAACCCGTCGAGGTAGTCGCGGACGGCCGCCAGGCCGTCGGTGCTGACCGCGAACAGGTGGCGGGTGCCGTCCCGGGAGCCTTCGACCAGACCGGCCCGCCGCAGCACCCCGAGGTGGTGGGACGTGGTCTGCTGCGACAGCCCGACCGCGTCGGCGATGGCGCCCACCGGCAGCGGCTCGGCGCGGACGACCTGCAGGATCGCGCGCCGGTTGCCGTCGGCCAGCGCGCGCAGCGCCAGGTCGAGTTCGGCGGCCGATCCCTGACCCATGACGGCTCCTCAGGTGGGGTGCGCCGACGCTAACACAAACGCATATTTGTACTCAAGAGCGTGAGTGGAAGTTCGTTTGAGGGTCTCTGGCTGCATGCCGCGCTCGGTGTGAGTTCGTCTCTCGTGTTCGCGCGGCAATCTCCCAGCGAAGCCGCTGGAACGTCCGACCCGGACGCGACGGCCGGCGGGTCAGGGCAGGACGAGTTGGCCGATCGGGCCGGGGTTGTAGGCGACCTCCCAGCGGTAGCCGTCCGGGTCGGCGAAGTACCCGCTGTAGCCGCCCCAGGAGCGCTCGGCCGCAGGCTGCACCGGGTTGGCCCCGGCGGCGCGAGCGACGTCCAACACCTCGTCGACCTCGGCCCGGGTGGCGACGTTGTGCGCCAGGGTGATGGGCGGGATGCCCGCCCCGAGATCGATCGGCCCGACCTCGGATTGGAAATGGGCGCGGTCCCACAGCGACAGGACGAGGTGCTCGCCGGTCCGGATCATCAGGATTTCGCCGGGCTCGTCCAGCTCGGCTGTCCAGCCCAGCCCGTCGAGGTAGAACCGGAGGGTGGCGTCCAGGTCGGCGACGGCCAGGGTCACGAAACTGATGCGTTGCTCCATCCGCCAACCGTTCCATCCCGGCTGGACGATGTCACGCCTCGCAGCCCGGGCCGAGTCGTCGGCACTACCGTGCGGCGGGAGCAGAAGGCCCACCGCGTCGTCGGCGCTCTGCGCCGGGGTGTAGGCGGCGGCAAGGACGGATCCAGCAGCCCGGCGTCCAAGCCGTCGCCAATCAGCATCCAGAGGAAGACACTGGCGAGCATCTCGGGGTCGTCGGCGGTCAACAGGCTGCGCGCCTGGAGTTACCGGAAGTAGCGGGTGAGTTCGCCGATGGTTCCCGGCACAGTCGCGGTACGCCAGACGGATGTGAGTTCAGGGTGTGGGGCTCCCCTCGGCGATCAGCAGGCGGCGCATTCCGACCAAGTCGGGATCTCACACCGTGGTGACGGTTTCGGCGGCGATGCGGCGCAGGACGTCGGAGGAGGATCCCGCGGGCCGGAGGCATACTCCGCCGCGGGTTCGTGTGCAACTTGCTGTGCGCGCGTCGGGCGTAGTGGTCGACTCGCTACAGCGGCGGGAGTAAAGCCGATACGTTGTCGGCTTGATCCGGGTCAGGCCACGAAGTGAGGAGAGGCAGCCCATGAGTTCGCACACGTCAGTCCCAGCCGGCTGGTATCCGGACGGGAGCAGGCCGGGACTCCTGCGGTGGTGGGACGGTACGCAGTGGACCAGTCACACCCAACAAGACCCGAGCGCCATTTCCGTGCCAGCACCAGCCCCAGCTGTCGTCGAGCCTTCAAGGCCCGCGCCTGTCGCCGCCGAGTCTGCGAAGCGGAAGCCCGGCCTGTTCGGCGGGGTAGGCAAGCGAAAGCTCGAAGACGAGGTCGAGGAACTGCGCGCCGCACTGTCCGCATCCGGTGCCCTATCAGCGTTGGAGATCGCGCGGGAGACGGAACGAGTCCGAGCGCAACTCGATCAGGCAAGGACGGAACTCGCTGCGACGCAAGCCTCAGCACAGCGGGACATCGCGAAAGCCCGTGCCGAACTCGCCGCGATCAGAGCCCAAGTGGTGGAGACCAATGAGATCGCCCAGCTGCAGGAAGCGGGCGTCTACGAGTATGCCCATCCGCTGTCGGACGCAGTCGGGTACAAAGAGCTTCTCGCCCGCGTGAAGGCCGATACAAGATCGCTTGTCACCGCCGGCCGCGCTGTGTACGGGTCGACCAACTGGCAGGTCAACGGATCAGCGGCGCAAGGTCGGAAGATGGTGGCGGACTTCTCCAAGCTGTTACTACGCGCCTACAACGCAGAGGCTGACAACTGCGTGCGGACGGTCAAGCCTCACTCCCGCAAGGCGACGCTCGAACGGCTGTCAAAAGCTGCCGCAACAATCGAGAAGCTCGGCAAGACCATGGGCATCCGCATCACGTCGGAGTACCACCGAGCTCGGCTCTACGAGATCGAGCTCACCGCGGATTACCTAGCCAAACTCGAAGCGGAACGAGAACGGACCAGGATTGAGCGCGAACAGTTGCGGGACCAACAGGCCGCGGAGCGTGAGATCGAGCGCGAGAAGGCTCGGCTTGCCAAGGAGCAGGCCCACTACCAGAACGCGCTGGTGAAGGCGCACGCTGGCGGGGCATCTCCGGAAGCGATCCAAGAGCTGGAAGCGAAGCTCGCCGAGACCGGTGCCGAGTTGGAAAAGGTGATAAGCCGCGCCGCCAACATCCGTGCTGGCTACGTCTATGTCATCTCGAATGTTGGCGCGTTCGGGGAGGGGATGGTGAAGATCGGCCTTACTCGCCGCATGGAACCTATGGATCGGATCCGTGAACTGGGTGACGCGTCGGTCCCCTTCAGGTTCGACGTCCACGCCCTCATCTTCAGCGACGACGCCGTCGGCCTTGAAACCAAGCTTCACCAGGCCCTGGCCGACCGCAAGGTGAACCAGGTCAACCAAGCTCGAGAGTTCTTTTACGCCACCCCCGCCGAGGTCCGGGAGCTTCTTGCCAGGATCGACGGTTCCCACCTGCTGGAGTACGCAGAGGTGCCAGAAGCGGCCGAGTGGCGGGCTTCGGGCTCGCGGCGCCCGGCCGATCGGCGCGAGGTCCCCTGATGTCGGGTCCGTTGAGCACTGTTTCCCGCGGTTCGCGATCGCGGGGTGACATCTGGCGTCTTCGCTGTAGACGATGGAAGGGATGCCCTCGTGCGGCACGAGCGATCGGGGGTGGGTCTCGCACTTCCCGCGTTCGGTCGCAGATGCCGCCTGGCGGAAGACCGGCGGTGAGCGTTAGCAGCCTGGGCGACGGTGCCAGACGAGCCGACTACGGGAACTGCCTCCTTGACCGGCTTGGACGGGAGACGCTGCGTGGCGATGGCGTCCCCGGTGTCAGTCGACGAAGTGCCCCCTCTCGGTGTCTGTCTGGATGGCGGTAGATAGAGCACCTGGTCGGACGCGCCTAGACCTGGTGGGGCGGGCGGGGCTCGAACCCGCGACCCAGGGATTATGAGTCCCCTGCTCTGACCGGCTGAGCTACCGCCCCGCGTTTCGCTGCCAAGGTAGCGGCCACCCGCGCTAGATGTCCAAGTGAGGGGGTAATCTGCCTCCACTGTGTGGGGGGAGGAGAGGGGTGTCATGCGCGACGAGGCTGGCCAGGGGTGGGAGCAGCCGCCATTCGG
>JAEZHJ010000157.1 GCA_023436925.1 Actinomycetes bacterium | reverse complement strand
AGTGGGCGGCCTCCTGCGCGGCCCACTGGTCCCAGTGGACCGCGAACCGCTCCCCGTCCCGGGCGATCGCCAGTTCGCGCCGCCGGACGGGGTCCAGTTCGCACCACACCGCCAGATCGGCCAGCCGGCGGGTGTCCGCGGTGAGCGCGCCGCAGCCCTCCACGACGAGCGAGACCTCCGGGTCGAGCGGGACCCACGGCCCCGGCTCGCCGCGCTCCCAGTCCCAGCTGCGATAGCCCGGACCGGTCGGACGCAGCACGTCGCGGGCGACGATCGCCGAGCCCTCGGCGAGTCCGTCCCAGCCGGGGTAGAGCGAGTCCATGCCGACCAGTTGAACCGCACCGGGCCAGTGGGCCACCACCTGCTCGGCAAGCGTGGACTTGCCGGCGCCGGCGCCGCCGTCGATCAGCACCACGACCCGGGGACGCCCCAGTCGCGCGACGGCGGCCAGCACCGCCGACGCGCAGCTCACCGGATGCCGGAGGCGGACAGGAAGGCGAGGCCGTCGCCGACCGCGGTGACGCCCGCCTCGTCGGCGGCCAGGAAGACCGACCCGCCTCGGCCCAGCTGCTGCGAGCCGTCCGGGCCGCGCAGCTCGAGACTGCCCTCGACAACCAGCAGGATCCGGGCCGAGCCCTCGCCCGGCAGCGGAACCGGCTCGGTGGACCCGGGCAGCCGCCAGACGTCGAACTCCGGGCAGCTGATGTCGTAGCGCTCCACGCCGGGGCTCTCCCGGAGGGGCTGCAGGATTTGCGGGGTGCGGGGCTCGAAGTCGACCACCGTCACCAGCTCGCGAACGTCGACATGCTTGGGCGTGAGGCCGCCGCGGATGACATTGTCGGAGTTCGCCATCACCTCGATGCCGGTGCCGCGCAGGTGGGCGTGCATCTGGCCCGCCGGGACGTACATCGCCTCGCCGGGGTGCAGGATCACGCGGTTCATCAGCAGCGCGGCCAGGATGCCCCGGTCGCCGGGGAACACGCTGTCGAGCTCGACGGCCGTCCGCGCGAAGTCGCCGACCGGCCCGGGCTCCCCGGACTGGCGCATCGCCGCGGCGCTGATGATGTCGACGATCCGGGCCCGTTCCCCCTCCAGGCTGAGCACCTCGAGGAAGACCTGGGCCAGCGCGGCGGCGCCCTTGCGCTCGGTCAGCGGGGTGACCAGCGAGCCGAGCTCGCGGGCGACTCCCAGCGCCGACAGCAGCGCGGCGGTCTCCACCGGCTCCCGGAAGCCGCTCAGCGTCTCGAACAGGTCGAGCGCGATCAGGATCTCCGGCTTGGGCCACGGATCGGAGTAGACCCGTTCGAAGGCATCCAGCGGGATCCCGGCGGCGTTCTCCCGGGCGAAACCTTCTTCGGCCTGCTCGCGGGAGGGATGGGCCTGGATGGACAGCGCGTGGCGGGCCGAGAGCACCTTCATCAGGAACGGCAGTTCGCCCCCGAAGGCCTTGTGCACCCGCGGTCCGAGGACCGCCGGGTCAGCCTGGACGAACTTGTCGAGGGTGGTGCCGTCCACCGCGGCCGGCCCCTGCCGGTGCGTCCCGAGCCAGTACTCGGCGACCGGCGTGCCGTCGGGCCGGCGGCCTAGCAGGTTCGCGATCGCGTCGGTGGTTCCCCAGGCGTAGGGCTGGATCGTGCCCTCCAGGAGGTGCATGGACTGACCTTTCCTCAGCTGTCACCGGGATGGTGGCGACCCCGTCTGAAGTCGTCCCCACCTTAACGGGTAGGTCCGGACGGGCCACCGGATCGCTGTGGTCGCGTGAAATCGGGGAATGACACAGGTGTGATTTCGGCCTAGCATGGAATCATGTCCGATCCCGCCACCGCCGTCCGCCCCTCCGGGCTCAGCGAGTCCCAGGCGGCCCTGCTTGACTTCGAGAAGCACTGGTGGTCGCTGCCCGGCTCGAAGGAAGCCGAGATCCGGGAGCGGTTCGGCCTGTCCACCACGCGCTACTACCAGCTGCTCAACGCGCTGATCGACACCGAGGCCGCCCTGGCCTACGACCCGCTGCTGGTGAAGCGGCTGCGCCGGATGCGCACCGCGCGGCAGCGGGAGCGCACCGCCCGCCGGCTCGGCGTGCACATCAAGGTGTAGGCGGCCTCCGCCTTCCGGTCAGTCGCCGCCAGCCGGCCCAGGTGACCGGACGCTCCAGGTAGCCGCCCCGGGCCAGGCCCGCCTGGCGCTCGTACGGGTTCCCCGAGGCCGGATCGCCGGTTCGCAGCCAGGACCACGCACAGCACAGCAGGTAGGCCGGCAGGTACGGCAGCCCCAGCATGTAGGAGTACTGCCAGGCGTGCGAGTCCTCGTGGTCCAGCGTGCCGGGGTGCCACTGCTCCAGCTCAGACATCGTGTGCTTGGTGATCACGAAGGATCCGACGGTGAAGGCCCCCGCCTTCGGGAAGTCGAACCGGTAGCCCTCGGCGAAGACCAGCCCGCGCGGACCGCGCCGCAGTGACGCCCGTCCGGCCAGGGCGACCAGCAGGCCGAACACCGTGGACAGGTTGACGACATTCCAGGCGAGCCGGAACCACTGCGCGGGCGTCGGCCGAGCCGTTGAGTGGGGCATGGGGCCATCCTGTCGCCACCGCGAGCCGGCGCCAACTGTTTGCACTCGGCATGCCTGAGTGCTAAACATGGAGTTAGCACTCTCAGGCCGAGAGTGCCACCGCCAGTTCGATGAGATCGTCATGATCGTCCGTCGCGGGCATCGACGCAAGGCGAAGTTGACCATCAGGTGGGGCCTGGCCCCCGAGACGACGAAGGATTGCCGAAGAAACCATGGCAAAACTGATCGAATTCAACGTCGAGGCGCGTCGCGGTCTTGAGCGGGGCATGAACACCCTCGCCGATGCCGTCCGCGTCACGCTCGGCCCGAAGGGCCGCAATGTCGTGCTGGAGAAGAAGTGGGGTGCCCCCACGATCACCAACGACGGCGTGTCCATCGCCAAGGAGATCGAGCTCGAGGACCCCTTTGAGAAGATCGGTGCCGAGCTCGTCAAGGAGGTCGCCAAGAAGACCGACGACGTCGCCGGCGACGGCACCACCACCGCCACCGTGATCGCCCAGGCGATGGTCCGTGAGGGCCTGCGCAACGTGACCGCCGGCGCCAACCCGATGAGCCTGAAGAAGGGCATCGAGAAGGCTGTCGCCGCAATCGTCGAGCAGCTGGCCGCCCAGGCCACCGACGTCGAGACCAAGGAGCAGATCGCGGCCACCGCGTCCATCTCCGCCGCCGACCCGACTGTCGGCGAGATCATCGCCGAGGCGATGGACAAGGTCGGCAAGGAAGGCGTCATCACCGTCGACGAGTCCAACACCTTCGGCCTCGAGCTCGAGCTCACCGAGGGCATGCGGTTCGACAAGGGCTTCATCTCGGCCTACTTCGTGACCGACGCCGAGCGGATGGAGACCGTCCTGGACGATCCCTACATCCTGATCGTCAACTCGAAGGTCTCCTCGCTGAAGGACCTGCTGCCGGTGCTCGAGCGCGTGATCCAGGCGGGCAAGCCGCTGCTGGTGATCGCCGAGGACGTCGACGGCGAGGCGCTGGCCGGCCTGATCGTGAACAAGATCAAGGGCACCTTCAAGTCGGTCGCCGTCAAGGCCCCCGGCTTCGGTGACCGCCGCAAGGCCATGCTGACCGACATCGCCATCCTGACCGGTGGCCAGGTCATCTCCGAGGAGGTCGGCCTGAAGCTGGACGCCGTGACCGTGGAGCTGCTGGGCAAGGCCCGCCAGGTGATCGTCACCAAGGACGAGACCACGATCATCGACGGTGCCGGCGATGCCGACCAGATCGCGGGCCGGATCACCCAGATCCGCCGCGAGATCGACAACTCCGACTCCGACTACGACCGCGAGAAGCTGCAGGAGCGGCTGGCCAAGCTGGCCGGCGGCGTTGCGGTGATCAAGGTCGGCGCGGCCACCGAGGTCGAGCTGAAGGAGCGCAAGCACCGCGTTGAGGACGCCGTCCGCAACGCCAAGGCTGCGGTCGAGGAGGGCATCGTCCCCGGCGGTGGCGTCGCGCTGCTGCAGGCGGCCTCCAAGGCCAAGGCCAAGCTGGATGGCCTGGTGGGCGACGAGCAGACCGGTGCGCAGATCGTGCTGTCGGCCTGCGCTGCGCCGCTGCGCCAGATCGCGGTCAACGCCGGCCACGAGGGCGGGGTTGTCACCGAGAAGGTGTCCAACCTGAGCCCGGGCGAGGGCCTCAACGCGGCCACCGGCGAGTACGTCAACATGCTCGAGTCCGGGATCATCGATCCGGCCAAGGTGACCCGTTCGGCGCTGCAGAACGCCGCCTCCATCGCGGGGCTGTTCCTCACCACCGAGGCGGTCATCGCCGACAAGCCGGAGAAGGCTCCGGCGATGCCGGCCGGCGACGGCGGCATGGGCGGCATGGACTTCTGATCCTCGCCTCGCTGGCGCGAGGCTCGTCAAGACTCCTTCCTTCCCGCCGCTGGCGCGGCGTGGCGGTCGTCGTCTGATCCGAGTCCGCACGCATTACACGAGGGCGGTCCCGTTCGGGGCCGCCCTCGCTGCGTCTCCTGCGTCTCCTGCGAGCGCCGGTGGCCGCCTGCGGCCCCGACGTAGATTGGAATTGGCGACGGTGTCGTCGGACGCCGTCGGATGATCCGAGGAGGGGTCATGAGGGGCGAACAGACCGAGCACATGTGCAATGGCCGCGGCTTCGTCGCGGCGCTGGACCAAAGCGGCGGCAGCACGCCCAAGGCCCTGCGCCGGTACGGCATCCCTGAGGACGCCTACCGCGACGAGGACGAGATGTTCGACCTCGCCCACCAGATGCGGGAGCGGATTGTCACCAGCCCCGCCTTCGACGGGCACCGGATCCTGGCCGCGATCCTGTTCGAGAAGACCATGGACCGCAGCTTCGCCGGACGCCCCGCGGCGGACTACCTGTGGCAGGAGAAGCACATCGTGCCCTTCCTGAAGGTGGACAAGGGCCTGGCCGAGGAGGCCGACGGCGTCCAGCTGATGAAGCCCATCCCGGACCTCGACGAACTGCTGACCCGGGGGCGCAGCCGCAACATCTACGGCACCAAGATGCGGTCGGTCATCAAGTCCGCCGACCCGGACGGGATCGGCGCGATCGTCGACCAGCAGTTCGAGCTCGGTCGCCAGATCGACGCCGCCGGGCTGGTACCCATCCTGGAACCCGAGGTGGACATCAAGGCGCCCGACAAGGCCGCCTGCGAGCAGATCCTGCTCGACCGGATCGCCGCGCAATTGGCGCGGGGCGGGTTCGACAACCCGGTCATGTTCAAGCTCACGATCCCCGAGGCCGACGACTTCTACGCGCCGCTGATCGAGCACCCCGCGGTGCTGCGCGTGGTGGCGCTCTCCGGCGGCTACAGCCGTGAGGAGGCCACCACCCGGCTGGCGCGCAACCACGGTCTGATCGCCAGCTTCTCCCGGGCCCTGACCGAGGGACTCGACGTCCACCAGAGCCCGCAGGACTTCGACGCCACCCTGGACGCGGCCGTCGAGGCGATCTACCAGGCCTCTCTCACCTGACCCGGGCCCGCCCCGGCGCTGCCGCGTGTCGGGCGGGAGGACGGCTCCTGGCTGGCCATCATGGAGCCATGAGCGGTCTGCTCGAAGTGATCGCCCTGCACCCGGCCGATGCCGAGCGTGCCGAGGCCGGGGGCGCCGACCGCATCGAGCTGTGCGGGACCATGGCCGACGGCGGCCTGTCGCCGGCCCCGGCCCTGGTCGAGCAGGTGCGCCGCGCCACCTCGATCCAGCTCCGGGTGATGGTCCGGCTGCGTGACGGCTTCTCCACCGACGGCGGCGAGGCCGTCCGGTTGCGCGGCCTGATCGCCAGCTACCTCAGCGCGGGGGCCGACGGCATGGTGCTCGGCTTCCTCAACGGCCTGGGCGAGGTCGACAAGGAGGTCGTCGGCGAACTGATCGGGGACGCCGAGTGGCCCTGGACCTTCCACCGCGCCCTGGACGCCGCGCTCGACCTCGATCGCGCCTGGCGGGCACTCGCCGACCTGCCGCGGCTCGACCAGGTGCTGACTGCCGGCTCCCCGCGCGGTGTCGAGTTCGGGCTGGACGAACTGCTCGGCCGGGCCCGGACCGACCCGTGGGCTGCCCAGGTCATCATGGCCGGTGGCGGGCTGCGTCCCGACGATGTGCCGTGGCTGGCGCGGGCCGGCGTCCGCGCCTTCCACATCGGCTCGGCGGCCCGCCCGGGCGGGTCCTACCAGGCCCACGTCGACGAGGCCCTGGTGCGCTCCTGGCGCAACCTGGTCGACGCGGAGGTCAGGCACCGCGCCGGCTGAGTCAGTCGGCGGCCGGGTTGGGCTCGATGTGGACGAAGGTCGTGGTGCCGGGCAGCGCGGCGTCCACCGCCTCCTCGACCTGGTCGGCCAGGTCATGGCTGCGATCGACCGTCCACTCACCCGGCACGGTGACCGTCGCGTAGACGAACCGTTGCCGGCCCGACTCCCGGGTGCGCAACTGGGCGACGTTGACGCGGGGGTCGCGGGCCAGCTCGGCCAGCACGTCGGAGACCCGGGCGACCTCCTCGGGAGGCAGGGTGCCGTCCAGCAGGCCCACCACCGAACGACGGACCAGCCGGTAGCCCGTCAACAGGATGTTCGCGCCCACCACCAGCGCGATCACCGGATCGAGCCAGGTCAGGCCGGTGAAGTACACGACGGCGATCCCGACCAGCACCCCGACGGAGGTCCACACATCGGTCAGCAGGTGTTGGCCGTCGGCCTCCAGGGTGATCGAGCGGTGCCGGCGTCCGGTCCGCACCAGCAGGGCGCCGACGGCGAGGTTGAGCGCCGTCGCCACCGCGAGCAGCACCAGGCCCACCCCGAGGTTCTCCAGCGGTACGGGAGAGAGCAGCCGCAGGACGGCGCCGATGATGATCACCGCTGCCGCGACCAGGATCATCGACCCCTCGACGGCGGCCGAGAAGTACTCGGCCTTGCCGTGGCCGAAGTCGTGGTTGTGGTCGGCCGGCTTGGCCGACAACCGCAGTGCCCACAGCGCGACCGCCGCGGCGAAGACGTTGACCGTCGACTCCATCGCGTCCGACCACAGGCCGATCGACCCGGTCAGCGCCGCCGCGGCGAGCTTGATCCCGAGGATGACCACCGCGGCACCCAGCGAGAGCCACAAGAATCGCTCCAGAAAGCGGTTCGAAGGTTCGGTCTGGATGGGTTGGGTGGGGTTGGCGGACACGGCTTTCAGCCTACCGGGACGGTGGACTCCTCAATCTCGCCGAGATCGACCGGCCACAGCTCCGGGTTGCGCTCCAGCGCGGCGAGCCGGGCGAGCTCGACCGGCCAGACCGGTTCCGGCAGGGCGTCCAGCTCGTCCAGCCGGTGCCAGGCGTGACCGGCGAGGGTGAGCTGCTCACCTTCGGTGTGCCCCGCTGTGTCGACCTCGAAGCGCGGCGTGACCAGGACGAAGAAGGCCTCGCTCTGGTGCAGCACCTGGTCTGAGTAGCCGTGCACCACCTCACGGACCGCCACGGGGCCGAGCAGGTCGGACGCCGCAACCTGCAGCCCGGTCTCCTCGGCGAGCTCGCGGACGGCCGCCTCGCGCTCGGTCTCACCCGGATCCAGCCCGCCCCCCGGGGTCACCCACCAGCGGCTGTCGGGGATCCCCGGATCGGTGTCGGCGAAGAGCAGGACGGCGGTCCCGTCGGTGACCACGATCCGGGCGGCGGCGCGCCGTCGGTGCGGCCGCTCGGCGGCCGGGACGGGGACGTAGCGCCGGGTCCGGAACGGCTCGCTCATGGCCCCGGCACCGTGATCGACCCCAGGACGGTGCCGCCGGGGTCCTGGAACTCGATCCTGGTCTCGCCGACCGGGACCTGGAAGCCGACCTGACCGGCGACCTCCTCGCCGTCGCCGAGCCGGACGCTGGGCAGCGCCGGGGCCAGTTCGGGGCCGTAGGAGATCGAGTGGCGGCTGCCGTCGGCCGCCACGGCGACGGTGAACATGCCGCCGACCTCGAGTTCGCCGGAGGTCCCCGTGATCTCCACATCCACGATCAGGTAGCTCATCCCGTCCTCGGGGGCCAGCTCGCCCTCCGGGGTCCAGACCGCGGCGGTTGCGGTGACCGTGCCGGAGCCGTCCGGCCCGGTCAGGTCGACCGCCCGGGTGAGGTCGCCCCCCTCGACCTCGACGGGCGCGGTCGGGATGGCGGGCGAGGGCTGCGGCGCGGGGCCGTTGCCGCCGCCCAGCGCCCACACTGCGGCGAGGCCCGCGACCAGCACGACGGCAGCGACCACCAGGGCCACGACGAGCCGGGAGGGGCCCCGGCGCTGCGGCCCGGAAGCGACCGGGGGCGGGAAACCGTCCGCTGACACCGGCGAGCCGCTGGGCGGTGCCCACCCGGCCGGGGCCTGGACTGATCCCTGGCTCGGCGCCGGCCAGCCCTGCGGCGGCGGCGTCCACCCCAGCGGTGGCGGCGACCAGCCGGGCGGCGGCGCGGACGGCGGGGTCGGGGCGGTCATGGACGGGGCCCGGGGGGTTCGCCCTTGCCTACCGCCACGGCGACGATCAGGCCGACCGCGAAGGGCAACAGGAAGCAGACCAGCTGGGCCACCCCGGACGCCGTCTCCCAGGCGGCGGTCAGGTAGAAGTCCTCCGCCAGCAAGGTGCCGGTCGCTGCCAGCCCGACCAGGCCGAGGGCCACCACGTAGGCCAACTGCACCTGCTCCCGCCGGTACGGGATCCGGGTCGAGAGTCCGAACGACAGCGCCAGCATCACGATGGACAGGCTGTTGATGAGCGCCCCGATCACCAGCGTGATCAGCACCCCGGGCGTGATCGCCTTCACCACCTGGGAGAGGGTGACCTGGGCCGGCGGCTGGTAGCGCTGGCTGGCGTCCGGCGGCGCGAACCACTGCGGCGTCCCGGGTGCCGGGAAGGGCTGCGGGTTGACGTTGGCGCGGGGCTGCAGCGGCACGGGTGCCGGGATAGAGCCGACCACCGGGGCCGACACCGGCGTCAGCGGCTGCAGCGGCGACCAGGGCACGGCGCTGCTCGCGGCGCCGGCGGCGGTGTGGGCCGAACCCCATGCGGTCGGCGACGTGAGCGGGCTGGTGACCACCTCGAAGGCCTGGCGCGGGTCACGCCCGGGGTCGGCGGACGGAATCAGGGTGGCGAGGTCGGGGGTGTCCTGCTCGGGCCGGGTGAAGCCGGGGTGCTCGCCGGGGGCACCGGAGCTGGGATGGCCCTCGGCAGGCGGAGACTCCAGTGGCGGCACCGGCGGCTCGATGAAGGCCTCCGGACGCACCGTCGGTGCGTACTCGGGGCCGTCCCGCCAGGTAGCCATGCCGCCATGCTAGTGCCGGGCCGAAGCCGGCCGGCCGCACAGGATCGCGCCGGGCGGGTAGAGTGGTCGGGCCTGGGGAGGGAACCCCGCGCCGTGGGTGAGTGGAAACTCGGGAGTGAGGATCATGCCGGTAGGCAAGGTGCGCTACTACGACGCCGAAAAGGGCTTCGGCTTCCTGGCCAAGGACGACGGCGGTGAGGACGTCTACGTCCGCGCCTCGGCGCTGCCGGAAGGGGTGACCACCCTCAAGCGCGGCCAGAAGGTCGAGTTCGGCGTGGTGGCGGGGAAGAAGGGCGAGCAGGCGCTGTCGGTGCGGCTCGTCGATCCGCCGGTGTCGCTGTCCAAGGCGGCCCGCAAGTCTCCCGAGCAGATGGCCGTGATCGTCGAGGACCTGATCAAGATGCTGGACGGCCTGGGCAACGGGTACCGCCGCGGCCGCCACCCCGATTCCCGGGTCGCGTCCAAGGTGGCCTCGGTGCTGCGCGGCGTCGCTGACGAGTTGGAGCTGTAAGTGGCGGCCACCATCGAACTCGACGCTGCCTGCGCGCAGGCGGTCGATATCGCACGTGCTGCCGCGGTCCGGCGGGCCGGGGTCTTCGAGGTGGGAGAGCACCTGGGCGTCACCGCCGACGACACCCGCGTCGCGACCCATTACTTCGCCTGCGATCATCCCGCCTACCCGGGCTGGCGCTGGGCGGTCACCGTCGCACGCGCCGCCCGTGGCCGGGTGGTGACGGTCGACGAAGTGACGATGATGCCGTCCGAGGGTGCCCTGCTGGCACCACCGTGGGTGCCCTGGTCGGACCGGATCGCCGGCGGCGACCTCACCCCCGGCACCCTGATGCCGACCCCCGACAACGACCCGCGCCTCGAGCCCGGCTACACCGGTGGCGAGGCTGCCAAGGACGCCGACCCGGCCGAGTGGTCGCAGATCCGCGCCGTGGTGTCGGAACTGGGGCTGGGACGCGAACGTGTGTTGTCGCCGTTGGGACGTGACCTCGCAGCTGACCGCTGGGTCGCCGGGGAGGGTGGCCCGGATACGCCGATGGCCCACCAGGCGCCCGCCCTGTGTGAGACCTGCGGCTATTTCATCGCGTTGAGCGGCTCCCTGGGCCGTGTCCTGGGGGTGTGCGCCAACGAGTACTCGCCCTCCGACGGCCGGGTGGTCACCCACGACCACGGCTGCGGCGGCCACTCGGACGTGCCGGAGCAGCGCATGGAGGTCGACCTGGCCACACCGGTGTGGGACACCATCCGGGTGGACGTCGGACTCTTCGACTAGCCGGCGGCGCTCAGAGCGTCAGCTCTTCGGGGGCGTGAACGAGCCCGAGGCGGGTGCGACCGGGTGCTGTGACGCGGCGGCCTCGACTTCCTCGGGGGTGTCGTCGTCGGCGTCGGCGGACTTGCGTCGGCGATGCTTCGACAATGTGATAACGGAGCCGATCAGGCCGAGCCCGACTCCGACCAGGCAGACCCCGAGCCACCACTGCTGACCGGCTGCGACAAGGGCGTCCAGGCTCAGCCAGCAGGCCACGGCGGCGATGATGAAGGCAACGGTCCCCAAGGTGACGATGCCTGCACCGTCGGGATCCAGCGCCCGAACCGGAGCCTGTTCCAGCACCGGTGGATGACGGTCATGGCGAGGCACGGACACCACCATATGCGAGGTGCGCGTGGCCCTACCATGTGCGCCATGTCAAACGCCTCGGCTCCGCCCGAATCACCT
Organism: Actinomycetes bacterium; assembly: GCA_023436925.1. Taxonomy (GTDB): domain Bacteria; phylum Actinomycetota; class Actinomycetes; order Propionibacteriales; family Propionibacteriaceae; genus Propionicimonas. The sequence continues at coordinate 7,725 of JAEZHJ010000157.1, read as the reverse complement.
GCCGTTTCCGGCACTCCCTCCTCCCTCGATTCCTGGTTCGAGGTCAGCAAGCGTGGCTCCACCGTCGGCCGTGAGGTCCGGGGCGGACTGGTCACCTTCTTCACGATGGCCTACATCATCGTGCTGAACCCGCTGATCATCGGCACCGCGACCGACATGAACGGCAACCTGATCAACGGGATGGCGGCCACCGCGGAGGGAGCGGTCGGCGCGTCCATTGCCGCGGTCGCCGCCGCCACCGCGGTGATCGCCGGCCTGCTGTCCATCTTCATGGGCGCGTACGGCCGGTTCCCGATCGCGATGGCCGCGGGCCTCGGCCTGAACGCGCTGGTCGCCTACGTCATCGCACCGCGGATGACCTGGCCGCAGGCGATGGGCCTGGTCTTCTGGGAGGGCCTGCTGATCACCATCCTGGTGCTCACCGGCTTCCGCAAGGCCGTCTTCGACGCCGTCCCGCGCACCCTGCGGGCTGCGATCTCGGTCGGTATCGGCCTGTTCATCGCGCTGATCGGCCTGGCTGACGCCGGCATCGTGCGCCCCGGCAGCCCGCTGCTGCAGCTGGGCGTCGGCGGCAGCCTGCTGGGGTGGCCGATCGCGGTCTTCGTCATCGGCCTGATGCTGATGATCGCCCTCTACGTCCGCCGGGTGAAGGGCGCGATGCTGATCGCGATCCTGTCCTCCACGGTGCTCGCCGTGATCATCCAGGCGGTGCTGCAGATCGGTGGCAAGACCGACGAGAACCCGACCGGCTGGATGCTGAACGTCCCTGCCTTCGGCGGCTTCACCCTTCCTGACCTGAGCCTGCTGACGGTTGCCTTCCGCGAGCCGGCCGACTTCTTCTTCGGCGCCTTCACCGCATCGGGTGGAATGGGTGCGCTGCTCGGCGTGCTGCTGCTGATCTTCGCGCTGCTGCTGGCCGACTTCTTCGACACCATGGGCACGATCGTGGCCGTGGGCGCCGAGGGGAACCTGCTCGAAGCCGACGGCAACCCGCCGTACACCCAGGAGATCCTGGTCGTGGACTCCATCGGTGCGATGGTCGGTGGCCTTGGTTCGGTGTCGTCCAACACCTCCTACGTCGAGTCGGCTGCTGGTGTCGGCGACGGTGCCCGCACCGGCATCGCCTCGATCGTCACCGGCGTCGCCTTCCTGCTCGCGGTCGTCCTGGCCCCGCTGGTCAACATGGTGCCCTCGGAGGCCGCCGCGCCCGCGCTGGTCTTCGTCGGCTTCCTGATGATGGCCCAGGTCATCCACATCGACTGGACCGACCCGGAGCAGGGCATCCCGGCCTTCCTCGCGATCATCCTGATGCCGTTCGCCTACTCGATCACCGCGGGGATCGGCGCCGGCTTCATCTTCTACACGCTGATCAAGGTCCTGGTGGGCAAGGCCAAGGAGGTGCACCCGCTGCTGTGGGTGGTCACCGCCGCCTTCGTCATCTACTTCGTTCAGGGCGCCTTCCTGAGCTGAGTCCAGCTGTTCCGCAGCGGCGTCGCCGGTTTCCGGCGGCGCCGCTCGGCGTTCAGGCGGTGAGCAGGCAGATCAGGTCGGGCGGCCGGCGATGTGCCGCGGCGGCCGAGGTCGTCCACTGCGGGAACTCCTCCAGCCAGCCGAGCAGGTCTCCGATCCACTGGGCGGTCGCGGGCTCCAACTCGCTGCGCACTGCAGCCCAGGAAGCCGCGGCTGCCACCGCCTGGTCGCCGGTGCAGTAGCCGGCCGCCATGCCGGGGGCCGGGAACATCCCGGTCTCCAGGTCGCGCACCATCAGGGCCCGGACGCTGTGCCGGGCCGGCACCCCCGCGCGGGCCAGGTCGAACTCGATGGCGTTGAGGGCGTGCTCGTCGACGTCGGTGGTGTGGGTCGACCAGGCGCGGGCGGCGATCCAGACCCGGAGCAGTCGCCAACTCGCAGCGAGCCGGTGCGGCGGGACGTACTCGCCGCGCAGCAGCCGATCGCAGTCCTCCCGTACGGGGGTGTCGGGTCGGACCACGGGCGCGTCCGCGGGCCGGCGGAAGACCGGGCCGAGCTTGCCGAGCAGCCCCGGCTGGCGCCCGGCGGGCGGGCCGAAGTGCTCGGCCGCCAGCGCGCGCAGGGCCTCCGCCTCGGGTTCGGGGGCGCCGAAGATGGCGCGAACCTCCTCGATGGCGACTGCTGACAACCACAGGGTCCCCACGCAGCCCAACTTAACCGGTGACGCCCCGGCGAGGTAGGCGGGTGGGCCGACCGCGTCCCGGATCGCCTAGATTTGGGGCGTGAATCCACGAACCCGCCGCCTGATCGTCACCGGAGCACTCCTGGTCATGATCGTGCTGGTGGTCTGGGGTGCCCTGACCGCCCCGGTCCGTTGAGGGTGTCGCTGCCCATCCGGGCGTCGCGGTCCCGCCAGAGCCATAGAATTCGCCTCATGGGGATGTGGGCGCGCCGCACGCTGGCGCTGGTCGGCGTGTTCGTCGCGTTGCTGCTGGGGCCGGTCGGGGTGGCGCAGGCCGAGACCGCGAGCCCGTCCCCCACGCCTACCTCGGGACCGACCGCCGCCGCCACCGCCCCTGCCGACGGTGAGCCCGACGATGCTCCGGACGTGCCCCTGGACGAGACCAGGACGATCCTGATGCTGGCGGGTGCCGGCGCGCTGGCCCTGGTGGCCGGCATCGTGGTCTTCGTCCGGCGCTGAGCTGCCGAATCGGGATCAGGCCAGCTCGTTGAGCCGGATCGGCACCGCCCGGAAGACCTCGCCGAAGCCGGCCAGCACGCCGCGGTTCGGGTCGGGAGTCGAGTAGACCGGGTGGAGGGTCCGGGCCGCCAGGTCACGCAGGCCCGGGAACGCCGGGTCGGCCAGCACCTCGCGGACGGCGGCGCCGTCCCCGCCCAGCACGAGCGCCTCCAGCCCGTCCGCGATCGGCAGCAGCACCTCCTCGACGTCTGCGGCGGCTGCCGCGAAGGCGCGATCGGCCTGGTTGGCGCGGCGCCGGGCGTACCGCTGCTGTGACCAGCCGCCGGCCTTCGTTCGTCCCTGTACGTAGTGGGAGGCGTGCTCGCCCTGCTCGAGCCGTGGTCCGTCGAACACGCCGACGGCGTGCGCCTTGCGCCGCACGATCAGTGCGCCCACCCGACGGTCACGGGTGACCTGCTCGGTGACGGCGACCAGCGGGTCCACTCCCTGTGGCAGGGGGCCCCAGCGCAGCAGGATCTCGGCAACCGCTCCGTCGGGGGCCATGCACCGCAGGCGCTCCGCGTCCGCGATCGCCTCGACCGTGCCGTGCCGGTCCTGGAACCGGTCGAGCCAGCCCGCGAGCCGGTGTGGATCGACCCGGACGGTGCGGAGTTCGCCTGAGGAGGACGCGGCCATGACGATAGTCTGGCCTTCAGCAAGCAGGAGGGTGAATTGAGCGAGCTCATCGACACGACGGAGATGTACCTCCGCACGATCTACGAGCTCGGTGAGGAGGGCGTGCCGCCGCTGCGGGCACGGATCGCCGAGCGACTCAAGCAGAGCGGGCCCACGGTGTCGCAGACTGTCGCCCGCATGGAGCGCGACGGACTGGTGATGCTGCACGAGGACCGCCACCTCGTCCTGACCCCGACCGGCGAGCAACTGGCCACCCGGGTGATGCGCCGCCACCGGCTGGCCGAACGGCTGCTGACCGACGTGATCGGCCTGGAGTGGGACCTCGTCCACGACGAGGCCTGCCGCTGGGAGCACGTGATCTCGACCGACGTCGAGCGGCGCCTGGTCGCCATCCTCGGCAGCCCGACCGTCTCGCCCTACGGCAACCCGATCCCTGCCCTTGAGGAGTTGGGCGCCGACCCGGCCCGGGAGGACTTCCTGGACGGCGTGGAGCCGCTCAGCATCCGGCTGCGGGACGGGCTGCGCAGCCACTCCGTGGTGATCAGGCGGCTCAGCGAGGCGCTGCAGGCCGACCTCGAAGCGCTCAAGCTGATGGCCGACACCGGGATCCGGCCGGGCGTCCCGATCAGCGCGGAACAGCGCGGTCAGGAGATCATCCTGACCGGCGAGCAGCAGTGCGTCCTGCCGGCCGCACTGGCCGACCAGATCTTCGTCGCGACCCTGTGACGCCCCCGCCCGGGGAATACTGGGCGGGCCGCCCGGCGTTGTCACCGGTGTAACCGACGAGAGGAACCCCATGGCTACCGTTGCCCTGAATCGCGAGTCCTTCGGACCCACGATCGAGAACAACGACGTCGTCCTGGTCGACTTCTGGGCGGCCTGGTGCGGGCCCTGCCGGATGTTCGGCCCGACCTTCGAAGCCGCGTCCGAGCAGTACCCCGACGTTGTGTTCGCCAAGGTCGACACAGATGACCAGCGGGAACTGGCCGGCGCCCTCGAGATCCAGTCGATCCCGACCATCATGGCCTTCCGTGGCGGCTACCTGGTCTTCCGTGAGGCCGGCGCCCTGAACAAGAGCCAGCTGGAGAGCGTGATCGACCAGGTCAAGGCGCTCGACCTCGACGAACTGAAGGCTCACGCCGCCGCTGCCGGACAGTGAGCCGGTGCCGGCCGGGGGTTTGTGCCGGCGACTCTCCGATCCCGTAGAGAAACTGGGACAAATGGTGTGACATGTGATGCGTTTCATGCCATACTTCTTCACGAGGTTCCTGCCCCATCCCCCCGGGCAGGAACTTCTCTATTTTCCGGGCCGCTAGAACCCCAGGCTGAGCCCGACGGTACGGAGTCTGAATCGATTCGTCCCTCCGTCCACCATCACTGGGGGGTGGTCTCCCACCCCTTGCGGCTGCTCGATTGAGCGCTCAGCTGAGCGTGCCCGTCGCCTCTGGTCGCATTGTCGAACAACCGGACGATGGGCCTCGATGAGGTCCCCAGCAGCGAAACCGTTGCTTGAGGCCCGGGGCGAGGTCTTCCGTACCCGCGCGCAATGGGTTCTTTGGTGCCCTATCCACAGGGCCGGTACTCGATTCCCGGCACCCTGCCAATGCAGCCGCCGACGGTGGCCAAGGGTGGGCGCCGGGTGCCGGCCGGGGCCGGGAGCGCAGCGCACACGGTAGGCTGGGCCTGCCCTGGCGCCCAGGGCCCGGGCCCCATAGCTCAGGGGATAGAGCAGAGGTTTCCTAAACCTTGTGTCGCAAGTTCGAATCTTGCTGGGGTCGCTGGATCTGAGTTCCGAGTTGGCTAGGTAAAACGCCTAGCCAACTGGCGTTTCTGAGGTCGCCTCACAGGTCACCCACGCCCGGCACGGGTGGTCACTAGTGGACTCTCGTGTCCTCGTTGGGGCACGATAAGGGCACGTTTGGGGCACGGAATCGGGCTCTTGGGGCACGTTTGGGGCACGATCCGACGCGTTGCCGGCCCCGGTACGACTGCGAAACGGGGCCGAGATGGCGTCACGAAGAAGCTGGGGCAAGATCCGGCGGCTGGCCAGTGGCCGGCTCCAGGCCAGCTACGTCGGGCCCGACCTGGTGCGCCACGTCGCACCCCAGACCTTCCAGGACAAGGACGCCGCAAGCGTGTGGCTCCGCGAAGAGCGTCGGCTGGTCGAGAACCACCTGGTCGACCGGGTGCCGTGGGTGAGCCCCGCCGAGCGCGACCGGCAGCAGAAGACGGCGGCTGCCGCCCGATCGACGACCTTCCGGGACTTCGCCGAGGACTACCTCGGCCGCCGCAGCCTGCGAGCGTCCACCCAGCTCGACTACCGCAAGCTGCTCGACAGGTACATCTACCCGAAGCTGGGCGACCTGCCGATCGCCGACATCACACCCGCAGTGATCCAGGAATGGTTCGCCCGGCTCGGCCCCCACAAGCGGAGCAACGCCAAGGCCTACGTCCTGACGCGAGCGATCTTCACCGAGGCGATGTCACCCGCCTTCGGGCTGGTCAGCGCCAACCCCTGCATCGACAACAAGGCGGGGATCGTCCGCAAGCCCCAGCGGTTCGACCCGCCGACGCTGGCCGAGTTCGAGACGATCGTCGCGGAGATGCCCGACCACCTCAAGCTGTTCGTCCTGCTCGCCGGCTGGCTCGGGCTCAGGTACGGCGAGATCGCCGCCCTGCAGCGCAACGACTTCGACCTGGTCTCAGAGGTCGTGCGGGTGCGCCGCGGTGTCGTGTGGGCGCCCGGAGAGGCCCTGGTGGGCAGTCCGAAGACCGAGAGCGGGGTGCGTGCCGTGACGATCCCGCCGCACATCGTCCCGGCTGTGCAGCACCACCTCGACACCCACGTCGGCCCGGAGCGCACCGCCCTGGCCTTCCCCGGCCCGAAGACCGGAGAGCCGCTGCGGGCCTCGGTGGTCTACCGCTGGTTCTACCGCGCCCGCCTGATCGCCGGACGCGAAGACCTCCGGCTCCACGACCTGCGGCACTTCGCAGCGACCATGGCCGCCCAGGCCGGCGCGACCGTCCCCGAACTCATGGCCCGCCTCGGCCACGCCACACCCGACGCCTCGATGATCTACCTGCACAAGACCCAACTGCGCGACGCCGAGATCGCCAAGAGGCTGACGGCCCTCGCCCGGCCGGAGCCACCCGCCAAGAAGTCGGCCACGAAGAAGCAGACCAAGAAGAACGCCGGCGACGGCAGCGCTTCCGAGTAGCTGCCTGCGGCACCGCGTGACACCTGGGACGCCAGCCGTCACGGCCTCCGCGACCATTGGCGAGACGCAGAGTGTCAGCTATAGTCGACACGTGACAGACGGAGAGTTCCAACAGTTCCAGACTGAGGAGTTCGAAGACTGCTTCCTCATGGACCGGCTAGCCAATGCCAACCGGTAGGTTCAAGCCGTTTGACGCGGCCGACTACCTGGACGGCCCAGACGACGTTGCCGCCTACCTGGCGATCGCGCTCGAGGAGTCCTCTGAAGACCCCTCCGCGGTGCCGCGCGCACTCGGCGTGATCGCACGCTCCCGCAACATGAGCGAACTCGCGCGCCGCGTCGGGATGAGCCGCGACGGGCTCTACAAGGCACTGTCCGCGGACGGCAACCCCACCTGGTCGACCATCCTCAAGGTCACCGAAGCACTCGGCCTGCGTTTCGAGCTGCACGCTGTCGCCTGACGTTGACCGAGGGGCCCGTGGAGCTGCACTCACTGGGCCTGACCCGACGGCCACCACGCTCAAGCGCCAGCCACCCCCGCTCCTTCCCAGCTGCTCGACCGACTCGATGAGCTCATCCCTCCACGCCCCCAAGCCAAAACCAGATGTCCCTAGCACCTCCTGCATCATGGCGCGGATTTCGTTGCACGAAATACACTGTCCCCGCTGAGGAGGTGCGATGCGTGAACTGATTCGTGATCTCGATGGCGCTTCGCCGTGTCCGCGGTGCGGCCGTCCTGTGCACTACAAGGGACGCGGACGGCCCCCTGTCTGGTGCTCCTCGGAGTGCCGGATCGAGGCCTCCATCGAACGCAAGGGCAACCGGGCAGTGGGAGTCCAGCCTGAAGTGGTGAAGGTCGTCCCCGTTCGCACGAGGCTGACCGAGTACGAGAAGGAACGCCGAGCCAGCATCGACGCCGAGCTCCCCGACCAAGTCGCCATCGACCGAGTTGCAGGACGTCCCGACCTGCTCGCGACCGTCCTCGAAAGGGAGGGAACGAGCCGCACGGGACATCGGCGCCGGGATGCGGGGGTGTGGGCCGAGTTGCTGAACGAGCTCGCAATCTCCCTGGGCAACGGCCAGCTCTACAACCGCGACCTTCCTGAACTCTTCGAGCCACTCAAGCGGGTGGTCGACAGGTTCGAACGCCGGCGGGCCGAA
>JAEZHJ010000096.1 GCA_023436925.1 Actinomycetes bacterium | reverse complement strand
CCGGTCCGGCTGACAGTGTCCGAAACGACACCAGCCCGCTCAGCGGGGCGCCTGTCCCGCCCACCAGGCCGCGACCGCAGCGCGGCCAGGAAGGCCGGTGTTCCGGTAGACCGAGTCCAGGTGCTTGCGCACCGTCCGTTCCGTGATGAGCAATCGCCGCGCTATCTGGCCGCTGGTCAGCCCCCGTGCTACCAGGGTGAGTACCTGCTGTTCGCGCCGCGTCGGCCGGTACCCTGTCCCGGGCAGCCCGTCCGGGCTCGACGAGTCACGCGGGGCGGCACGTCGGGGTGCCGTGGCGAGCGACTCCCCCGGAACCGCAGCGGAGCGCGCCGCGGCCGCCGTCCCTTCCAGCTCGGCGCGGATCACCAGGGCGGCCGCGAGGACGCGCTGGCAGACCGCGATGCGCGCCACGTCCTGCGCGGACAGGCCGCTGGAGGACGTCGGAAGGCTCACCGCTACGAACTCGTCGCCCACCCGGCCCAGCAACAGGCCGGGCGCGAGTCCACTGCCGTCCGCCGGGGTGACCGGGGCCGCCAACCACCCTGCCGCGAACTCGGGGAGGCCGTCAGCGATCAGCCCGAGCTCCGTCCCGGGGATCTGACCGCCGGGCCCGAGCCGGAACCTGACCGGACTTGCGGTCTCGCCGAAGATGTCGGCGCAGGCCTCGGCGAGGGCGGGCTCCCACGCCCTCGCCCCGAAGGCGAGTTCGAGGGCATGCTTTCGAAGCAGCCCGATCAGCAGCACGTCTGCCGTCATCGCGCCCCCAGGGGTCAGCGCCGCCTGACGATCGACGACGGACGGTCAGGCACGTGAGTTCGGCGGTGCCAGCTGTCGGCCGAGGCCGATCGACGTCTCCACGGTGGGTGCCACGGGGGGTGGGGCGATCCCAGTGTGCGCGGACCTACCCTCGATCGACAAGGTGTATGGGCTACCCCGCCCAGACCTGCTCCACTCCATTTGCGCTTGTCGTCACCCGGAACGCGCCCGACGCGAGGTCGAAGTCCAGCACCGCATCGGTCGCTTCGTGCCGCCAGGTGAAGCGGCCGCCGGTCTCGTGCCAGGTCGCGCTGAACTCGCCCAGGAAGGCCGGGAACGAGGCCCGCAGCCGTAGCGCCTCCAGTTGGCGCCGGACCACCGGCCGGCGCAGTTCCGCGTCGATCTCCTCGGCGGTGTAGCGGTGGCGATTGATGTCGCGTCCGGTCCCGGTCGCCGCCAGCAGCTCCATGTCGTTGGTCCCGGCCAGCAGGCCGACGTAGTAGACCTGCGGGATCCCCGGGACGAAGAGCTGCAACAGCCGCGCCAGCAGGTAGCGGTCGTCATCGCGGCCGAGCGCGTCGTAGAAGGTGCAGTTGACCTGGTACAGGTCGAGGTTGGAGGCCGCCGCGCCGGTGGCCCGCAGGCTCTGCCCGCCGCTGCGCTGGTTGATCCCCTCGACCAGCGCGTCCACCTGCTCGTCGGGGAGCAGCCCGGGCTGGTCGCCGCTGCCGCCGACGTCGATGATCCCGATCCCGTCGTGGGTGTCCAGCACGGTGACCGAGTTGGCCGGACGGATGTCGAGCCACCGCGCCAGCGGCGCAGGGTCGGCGGTGGTGACGGCGTGGAGCACCAGCGGCGGGAGCGCGAAGTCGTAGATGAAGTCGGCATGCTCGGCCAGGTCGACCTGCTGCTGGTAGTGCCCGTGCATCTCCAGCAGGATGACCGCGCCCCGCTCGTGCGCGTACTCGGACAGTCTGCGGATGAAGGCGTAGGTGGAGTCGGTCAGGAAGCAGTCCGTGCCGGCCTCCTTGCCCGCGTAGCCGACCGCGTCCAGCCGCAACATGGAGACCCCGGCCCCGGTGAGGGCGTCCACCACGGAGGTCAGGTACTCCCACGTCCTGGGCGCCCGGATGTCGAGGTCGACCTGCTGGGAGGTGAAGGTCGTCCACACCAGGCGCCGCTCGCCGCCCAGGGTCATCGTGGTGAAGGGCAGGCCGGGTCGCGGCCGGTAGATCCGCGCCAGGTCGGCCTCGGTCGCTCCCTCGGGGAAGATCGATGACAGGGTCAGGAACATCTCCGCCCACGGCGAGGCGTCGCCGTGCTCGCGGACGTCGCGGAACTGCTCCGATTCCGACGACATGTGGTTGACGATGACGTCGGCCATCACGTCCCAGCCGGCGCTGAGCGCGCGGACGTCCGCCCAGGTCCCCAGCCGCGGGTCGACCCGGGCGTGGTCCTGCGGGTCGAAGCCCGCGTCGGCGCCGTCGTAGGGGGTGAAGAAGGGCAGCACGTGGACCCCGGCGAAGGCACCCGCCAGCGGCCCCTCCAGCAGCCGCACCAGCCCGGCGATGCTGCCGCCGAAGCGGTCGGCGTAGGCGATCAGCTGAGGTCCGTTGGGGTTCGCGGCACGGTCAGTCATCTCGGGTTCCTTCTCTCAGGGGTCCCGTGGGCACAGCAGGGTCGTACCCGATCGGTGGGAGCACTCGCCGGAGCCAGGCCCGCCGGGCCGCCCGCGCATCGTGGGAGATCGCCGCGT
>JAEZHJ010000094.1 GCA_023436925.1 Actinomycetes bacterium | reverse complement strand
ACGGTGGAGCGGTCCAGCTCCATGCGTCGGCCAAGCATGGTCAACGAGACCGGCCCGGTCCGCTCCACATTACGCAGGAGGCTGAACTGGGCGAGGTTGATGCCCAAAGGGGCCAGTGCCGCGTCGTAGCGTGCCGTCAGCCGCCGCGCCGCCTTGCGCAGGATGATGCAGTAGCATTGCGTCGCCATGATAAGGGTAGATACCCGCATATCGGCGGGATCGTCAAGGCCGGCGCCCTGGCGGGCCACGGTGTCGCGGCCCACATGGTGGCCGAGCGTCGGGCAGGGGTGGCGGGCATGGCAACCCTGTGCTATCCGCGCCGCCGTCACCGACAGGTCGTGAAGCTCGTTGCGCTGCGCCCGGCTGCCTGCCTGCCGCAGCATCCCGCCCTGGCTGCTTGGAGTTCGTCATGCCCTCGCGGCGCCCGCTGGTGTTTGGCAACTGGAAGATGAATGGCCTGGGCAAGGACGCGCAGGCCCTGGCCGGTGCGCTGGCCGCGCAGGGCCGGCCGGTCGCGGGCACGCTCGCGGTGTTCCCGCCTTTCACCCAGATCGCGCAGGTGGCAGCCGAGCTCGCCGGCACCGGGATCCTGGTCGGCGCGCAGGACTGCCACGAGGCGGCCAAGGGCGCTTTCACCGGCTCGGTCAGCGCCGCCATGGTCGCCGATGCCGGAGCCACCGCGGTGATCCTCGGCCATTCGGAGCGCCGGCACGGGCTGGGCGAGACCGATGCGCTGGTGCGCGCCAAGGCGGAGGCGGCGCTGGCGGCGGGCCTCGGCACGATCGTGATCTGCATCGGCGAGACCGAGGCCCAGTACCTGGCCAAGCAGACGCTGGACGTGCTGGACCGCCAGGTCGAGGGCTCGATCCCGCCCGGCATCGACCCGGACAAGCTCGTGATCGCCTACGAGCCGGTCTGGGCGATCGGCACCGGGCGTACGCCTACCCTCGACGAGATCGCGCAGGTGCACGCCCATCTGCGCGCGAAGCTGGCAGGCCAGCTGGGCGAGGCCGGCCGGTCGGTGCCGATCCAGTATGGCGGGTCGGTCAAGGGCGCCAACGCCCAGACGATCCTGGCGGTGGCGGACGTCGACGGCGCGCTGGTGGGCGGCGCCAGCCTGGACCCGGCCGAGTTCATCCAGATCTTCACCGCGGGCGGCGGGCGCCTGGCCCGGCCCGGGAGCTGACAGCATGCAGACCGTCGTTCTGGTCATTCATCTCGTGATCGCGATCGCCCTGGTGGGGCTGGTCCTGATCCAGCGCAGCGAGGGCGGCGGGCTGGGCCTGGGCGGCGGTGGCGGCGGTGGCGGGTTCATGACCGCACGCGGCACGGCCAACCTCCTGCCCCGCTCCACCGCGATCCTGGCCGGCTGCTTCGTCGCGACCAGCATGGTGCTGGCGATCCTGTCCGGCACCGGCTCGTCGACCGGCTCGGTCTTCGACAACCTGCCGCAGGAAGAGCAGCCGGCACCGGTCGAGGCGCCGGCGGCACCCAGCGGCCCGGCCGCGCCGCTCGCGCAGTGAGTAGCCAGCCGGAGCCCGCAGGGGCCGACCGGCGGCCCGATCATGCAACCGCGCCGCTGGCAGCTTGCCAGCGGCCTCGCGCACGTGGAAATTAGAGGCCGATGACGCGCTACGTCTTCATCACCGGCGGCGTGGTCTCCTCGCTCGGCAAGGGCCTGGCAGCCGCGGCACTCGGAGCGCTCCTGCAGCTCAGGGGCTACCGCGTCCGTCTCCGCAAGTTCGACCCCTACCTCAACGTCGATCCGGGCACGATGAGCCCGTACCAGCACGGCGAGGTGTTCGTCACCGAGGACGGCGCCGAGACCGACCTCGACATCGGCCACTACGAGCGCTTCCTGAACGTCTCGCTGAGCGGCTCGGCCAATGTCACCACCGGCAAGGTGTACTCCACCGTGATCGCCAAGGAGCGTCGCGGCGACTTCCTCGGCGACACCGTCCAGGTCATCCCGCACATCACCAACGAGATCAAGGACGAGATGCTCGCCATGGCGGCGCCCGGCATCGACGTCGTGATCCACGAGATCGGCGGCACCGTCGGCGACATCGAGTCGCTGCCCTTCCTGGAGGCCGCCCGCCAGGTCCGCCGCGACGTCGGCCGCGAGAACGTGGTCTTCGTCCACGTCTCGCTGGTGCCCTACATCGGCCCCAGCGGCGAGCTGAAGACCAAGCCGACCCAGCACTCGGTGGCAGCCCTGCGCCAGGTCGGCATCCAGCCGGACGCGATCGTGTGCCGCGCCAGCATGGACATCCCGGACGGCGTGAAGCGCAAGATCGCGCTGATGTGCGACGTGGACGAGGAGGCGGTGATCTCCTGCCCCGACGCGCCGTCGATCTACGACATCCCCAAGGTGATCCACTCCGAAGGGCTCGACGCCTACGTGGTGCGCCGCCTCGGCGTGCCCTTCCGGGATGTCGACTGGACCCGCTGGAGCGACCTGCTGGAGCGCGTCCACCACCCGCGTGAGGAAGTCACCATCGCGCTGGTCGGCAAGTACATCGACCTGCCCGACGCCTACCTCTCGGTGTCCGAGGCGCTGCGCGCCGGCGGCTTCGCCAACTGGGCGAAGGTGAACATCCGCTGGGTCGCCTCCGACAGCTGCGAGACCCCGTCCGGCGCCGCCGAGTTGCTCGGTGACGTCGACGGCATCGTCATCCCCGGCGGGTTTGGCATCCGCGGCGTGGAGGGCAAGCTCGGCGCGCTGCGCTACGCCCGGGAGAACCAGATCCCGACCCTGGGGCTCTGCCTGGGCCTGCAGTGCATGGTGATCGAGGCCGCCCGCGACCTGGCCGGGCTGGCCGACGCCGGCTCGACCGAGTTCAACCCCGAGACCGACGCCCCGGTGATCGCCACCATGGCCGAACAGGTCGACATCGTCTCCGGCAAGGGCGACATGGGCGCCACCATGCGGCTGGGCTCCTACCCGGCCGAACTCGTCCCCGGCAGCCAGGTCGCCCAGCTCTACGGCACCACCAAGGTGACCGAACGGCACCGCCACCGCTACGAGGTCAACAACGCCTACCGCGACCAGCTGGAGAAGGCCGGGTTGCTGATCTCCGGCACCTCCCCGGACGGCCGGCTGGTCGAGTTCGTCGAACTGCGCCGCGACCTCCACCCGTTCTTCATCGGCACCCAGGCCCACCCCGAGCTGAAGTCGCGTCCCACCCAGCCGCACCCCCTGTTCGCCGGCCTGGTCAAGGCGGCGCTCAAGCGCCGGCTGTCCGCGCGGCTCCCGGTCGAGGACGCGGTGGAGGAGCCCGGGGAGAGGGTGGATGCCTGACCTGCGCCGGCTCGGCCCGGCCGAGGTCGCTGATGCGGCCATGGCCTGGCCGGTCGTCGGGCACCGGGTGCTGGGCAGCGGCGCGGTCAGCGACTTCGTCGACGACCAGGTCGCGACGCCGTCGGGGGAGACGATGGCCCGCCAGTACCTGCTGCACCCGGGTGCGGTCGGCGTGATCGCCTGGGACGACGACGACCGGATCGTCGTCGTCCGCCAGTACCGCCACCCGGTCGGCTTCCGGCTCACCGAGCCGCCGGCCGGCCTGCTCGACCACCCCGACGAGGACCCGCTGCTCGCCGTCCAGCGCGAGCTGGCCGAGGAGGCCGGGCTGCGGGCCGAGCGCTGGCAGGTGCTGGTCGACCTGTTCACCACCCCGGGAGCCAACCAGGAGACGCTGCGGATCTACCTCGCCCGTGACCTCTCGCCGGCGCCTGCCCCGGACGGCTTCGTCGCCGACCACGAGGAGGCCGACATGGAGGTCTGCCTAGCCGCCCGGGCGGACCTGGTCGGCGCCGTCCTCGCCGGCCAGCTGCAGAACCCGACCATGGTCGCCGGCGTGCTCGCGCTGGAGACCGCGCGACTCTCCGGACGCCTCGACGCACTGCGGCCGGCGGACGCCGCCTGGCCCGCCCGCCAGGTCTGGCGCGACCGCAACGCCGGCCTCGACGCGCTGCGCCATGGCGACCGGGCTTGAGCGGCTGGTCCGCGCCTACCTCGACCACCTCGGTGTCGAGCGGGGAGCGTCGCAGCACACGCTGAGCGGCTACCGGCGCGACCTGACCCGCTACCTCGCCCACCTCGCCGCCCGGGGCGTCACCGAGCCGTCCGGGGTCACCGAGGCGGCGATCACCGAGTTCGCCGCCGCGCTGCGCGAGGGCGACCAGGACCACCCGGGCCTGGCGGCGTCCAGCGTCGCCCGCGCCCTGGTCGCGGTCCGCGGCCTGCACCGGTTCGCCGTCGCCGAAGCCGGCGGCGACAACCCGGCCGCCGCGGTCAGCCCGCCGCGGCAGGACCGCCGGCTGCCCAAGGCGCTCGACCAGGCAGCCGTGCAACGGCTCCTGGAGACCCCCGACCGGACCACCGCCACCGGGCTGCGCGACGCCGCCCTGCTCGAGCTGCTGTACGGCACCGGTGCGCGGATCAGCGAGGTGCTCGACCTCGACGTCGACGACCTCAGCGGCGCCCTGGCCGACCCGCAGGCCGGGCTGCGGCTGTTCGGCAAGGGACGCAAGGAACGCCTCGTCCCGCTCGGCAGCTTCGCGCGAGACGCGGTCGACGCCTGGCTGGTGCGCGGCCGTCCGCAGTGGGCCGGCCGCTCCGCCCGGGCCACCCCGGCGCTGCTGCTGAACTCCCGCGGCGAACGACTGGGCCGCCAGAGCGCCTGGGCCGTCGTCCGGCGGGCCGCCGCCGCCGCCGAGATCACCGCCGAGGTCGGCCCCCACACCCTGCGGCACTCCTTCGCCACCCACCTGCTGGAGGGCGGCGCCGACGTCCGGGTGGTGCAGGAACTGCTCGGGCACGCCTCGGTGACCACGACCCAGCTCTACACCCTGGTCACCGTGGACCATCTGCGGGAGGTCTTCCTCAGCTCCCACCCGCGGGCCCGCTGAGACCGGCGACCGACACTCCGGCGGCCGAGAAGACTTGTCGACAAATCTGGGCATAGGCTGCCGGGGTGACCGAGAAGACGACCACCGCGCTGTTCGAGACCGAGGAGCCGGCCGCCGGCGCGATCGGACCCACCGGACGCCCCCTGCCCGACCTGCCCGTGCCGACCCCGCCCGACCCGGACAAGCCGACCCGTGCGCTGATCATCGCCCTGTGCAACCAGAAGGGCGGGGTGGGCAAGACCACCACGACGATCAACCTGGGCGCCGCCCTGGCCGAGACCGGACGCAAGGTGCTGCTGGTCGACTTCGACCCGCAGGGCTCGCTGTCGGTGGGGCTCGGCGTCAACCCGCACACCCTGGAGAAGAGCGTCTACGACCTGCTGGTCCGCAAGCAGCTCGGCATCGAGGAGGTGATCCAGCCCACCGGAACCCCGGGGCTGGACCTGCTGCCCAGCAACATCGACCTCTCCGCCGCCGAGATGCAGCTGGTCAGCGAGGTGGCGCGGGAACAGACCCTGCACCGCGCCCTGGCCAAGGTGCGCCACACCTACGACGTCATCCTGATCGACTGCGCGCCCTCGCTGGGCCTGCTCACCGTGAACGCGCTGACCGCCGCCGACAAGGTCCTGATGCCGCTGGAGTGCGAGTTCTTCGCGCTGCGGGGCATCGCCCTGCTGACCGACACCATCTCGAAGGTGCAGGACCGGCTGAACCCCGAACTGGACATCCTGGGCATCCTCGGGACCATGTACGACTCCCGCACCCTGCACAGCCGCGAGGTACTCGAGCGGGTCGTGCAGGCCTTCGGCGACACCGTCTTCCACACCGTCATCCGCCGCACGATCAAGTTCCCCGAGACCACCGTCGCCGGCGAACCGATCACCAGCTACGCCCCGAACTCCCCGGGCGCGACCGCGTACCGGATGCTGGCCCGGGAGGTGCTCGCCCGATGCCCCGGCGCGTAGGCCTGCCCGGGGCGGCCGAGCTCTTCCGGCCCACCACCCAGGAGGCGGTCGAGGAGCAGAACGGCAGCCAGGAGGCGGTGGCGACCGGACGCGTCCGGCACGACGAGAAGATCACCGTCTACGTCAGCAGCGCCGAACTGCTCGCCCTGGAGCACGCCCGGCTGCGGCTGCGCGCCGAGCACGGCCTGGCCGTCGACCGCGGCCGGATCGTCCGGACGGCGCTCGGCCTGGTGATGGCCGAGCTCGAGGCCAGGGGTGGCGACTCCGACCTGGTCCGCGCCCTCACCGAACAGTGACCATCACCGGGGAGGAACTCGCCGAGTCCAGCGGGTTCACCGTCCACCTGACCAACTTCTCCGGCCCGTTCGACCTGCTGCTGCAGCTGATCGGCAAGCACAAGCTGGACATCACCGAGGTCGCGCTCTCCCAGGTGACCGACGAGTTCATCGCCCACCTGCGCCGCGCCCAGGACAGCCAGGAGTGGGACCTCAACGAGACCAGCCAGTTCATCGTCGTCGGCGCCACCCTGCTCGACCTCAAGGCGGCCCGGCTGCTGCCGCAGGGCGAGGTGGACGACGAGGAGGACCTCGCCCTGCTGGAGGCCCGCGACCTGTTGTTCGCCCGGCTGCTGCAGTACCGGGCGTTCAAGCTCGTGGCCGCGTGGATCAACGACACCCTCGCGGTGCAGGACCGCCGGCAGCCGCGGCCCGGCGGCCTGGAGGAGCACTTCGCCCGGCTGCTGCCCGAGGTGGACCTGACCGGGATGGCCGACCAGCTGGCGCTGCTGGCCGGTCGCGCGCTCGCGCCGCGCCCGCCGGTCGAGGTGTCGCTGGCGCACCTGCACGTGCCGCGCGTCAGCGTCCGGGAGCAGGCCGAGGTCTTGGTCTCCCGGCTGCGGGAGCACTCTACGCTGTCCTTCCGGGCCCTCACCGCCGACGCCGCCGGCGACCGGCTCGTCGTGGTGGCGCGCTTCCTGGCCCTGCTGGAGCTGTACCGTGAGCAGGCGGTCGCCTTCGAGCAACTCGCCCCGCTCGCCGAACTGAACATCCGCTGGCTCGGGGGAGAGGTGGGCGACCGGATCGGTGCCGACTTCGACCAGGAGCCGGACCAGAACGCGACGGAGGTAGCAGCCGATGACTGACCAGATCCCCGACCTGGAGTGGGATCCGGACATCCTGGCCGCCCCGCTCGAGGCCCTGCTGTTGATGGCGACCGAGCCGATGCCGGCCGAGGAGCTGGCCCGCGCCGTGGACGCCCCCGTCCCGGTCGTGACCGCCGCCCTGGAGCGGCTGGCCCAGTTCTACGACTCCACCGGACGCGGCTTCGAGCTGCGCCGGGTGGGCGCCGGCTGGCGCTACTACACCCGCCCCGAGCACGCCGACCTGATCGGCGCCTGGCTGCTGGACGGCCAGCCCGGACGGCTCTCGCAGGCCGCGCTGGAGACACTGGCAGTGATCGCCTACCTGCAGCCGATCTCGCGCGGCCGGGTGGCGGCCGTGCGCGGGGTGAACGTGGACGGCGTGATCCGCACCCTGGCCACCCGCGACCTGATCGAGGAGGTCGGCCGGGACCCGGAGACCGGAGCCCGGCTGTTCGCCACCACGAACACCTTCCTGGAGCGGATGGGGCTGACCAGTCTCGACGAGCTGCCCGCCCTCGCCCCGAACCTGCCGGACGCCTCGGCGCTGGAGGCCGAACTGGCCGGGCTCGCCGAGCCGGCCGAGGCGCTGGACGAGGAGCCGGCATGACCGGGCAGGAGGAGGGCGTCCGGCTGCAGAAGGTGCTGGCGCGGGCCGGAGTCGCCTCCCGCCGGGCCAGCGAGGACCTGATCGCCCGCGGCCGGGTCGAGGTCAACGGCCAGGTGGTCCGGGAGCTGGGTACCCGGGTCGACCCGGCCCGGGACGTGATCCGGGTGGACGGTGCCCGCATCCCGCCGGAGCGCAGCCATTCCTACGTCGTGCTGAACAAGCCGCGTGGCGTGCTGTCGGCGATGGAGGACGACCGGGGCCGGCGCACCCTGGCCGAGTTCGTGCAGCGCCGCGGTGAGCGGCTGTTCCACGTCGGCCGGCTGGACGCCGATACCGAGGGACTGATCCTGCTCACCAACGACGGCGAGTTCGCCCAGCGGATGAGCCACCCGTCCTACGAGATCCGCAAGACCTACGTCGCGGTCGTCGAGGGCGCCATGGAGCACGCCACCCTGGCCCGGATCCGGCGCGGCATCACCCTGGAGGACGGCCCGATCCGGCCCGACAAGGTGCGGATCATCGCGCGCGAGCGCGACCGCACGATGGTCGAGATCACGCTGCACTCCGGCCGCAACCGGATCGTCCGCCGGCTCTTCGATGCCGTCGGGTTCCCCGTCCGCCAGTTGTCGCGCACCGCGTTCGGCCCGATCCGGCTGGGCCGGCTGAAGTCGGGGGAGGTGCGCGACCTCACCCGGGAGGAACTGGGCGCGCTGCTGGACGCCGCCAAGCTGTAGGCGCGTCGTGGAGCGGGTGATCGGCCTGGAGACCGAGTACGGGCTGCTCGGCCGCTCGGCGCGGGGCCGGCTGGGATCCAGCGAGGCCGCGCAACTGCTGTTCGCCCCGCTGGAGCGGGAGTACCGCTCCTCGAACGTCTTCCTGGCCGCCGGTGGACGGTTGTACCTGGACGTCGGCGCCCACCCGGAGTACGCCACCCCGGAGTGCGCCACCGTCGTGGATGCCGTGGTCGCCGGACGCGCCGGTGATGAGTTGATGCTCGACCTGGCCGACCGGGCCGTGGCGGCGGCCGCGCAGGCCGGCACGTCGGTGCGGCTGCGGCTGTTCAAGAACAACACCGACTCCTACGGCAACTCCTACGGCAGCCACGAGAACTACCTGGTCGAGCGCGCCAGCGATCCGGACCGGTTCGCCGAGGCCCTCACCGGCTTCCTGGTGACCCGCCAGCTCACCAGCGGCAACGGCAGCCTGTCGCGGGGAGAGTTCCGGATCAGCCAGCGTGCCGACCACCTGCACGAGGCCTTCTCCGCCACCACCACCCGGTCCCGGCCGCTGGTCAACAGTCGGGACGAGCCACTGGCCGACCCGGCCCGGTTCCGTCGGCTCCACGTCCTGGCCGGCGACTCCAACCTGAGCGAGACCACCGCCTGGCTGCGACTCGCCAGTACCGAGCTCGTCCTGCGGCTGGTGGAAGCCGGCCACCGGTTCGAGCAGCTCCGGCTGGCCGACCCGCTCGGCGCGCTGCCGATGGTCGCCCGCGACCCACTGGCGCTGCTGGAGCTGGCCGCCGGCGGCACGATCACGGCCGTCGCGGTGCAGCGGGCCTACGCCGACGCGGTGGGGGAGGCCTTCCCCGAGCAGGCCGAGGTCGTCGCCGAGTGGCAGCGGGTGCTGGACGCGCTGGCGCAGGGCCGGCCCGACGACATCGCCGACACCGTGGAATGGGCCGCCAAGCGGCGACTGCTGGCCGACTACCGGCGCCGGCACCGCCTGGCACCGGACGACCCACGGCTGGCCGCTATCGACCTGGCCTTCCACGAGCTGGGGCCGGCCGGGCTGTTCACCAAGCTTGAGCAGGGCGGCGCCGTCCGTCGGCTGAGCGACCCCGGCCGGGTCACCGCCGCCCTCGCCGCACCGCCTGGCGACACCCGCGCCCGGGCCCGCTCCCGGCTGATCAGCGCAGCCCGCGCCGCGGGGGTCTCCTACAGCGTCGACTGGGTGCGGTTCACCGTCCACGACTGGCCCGGTCCCGACGACCGCGACCGCAGCCTCGAGCTCACCGATCCGCGCCGGGCCGACTGGCCGGCCGTCGAGGAGCTGCTGGCCGAGCTGGAGGCGGTCCGGTTCGCCCGGTGAGGAAGCCTCACGGTATCGTCAGAGTCGTGCTTCGCCCTGCCCGCGTCCTGATCGCTGTCGCTGCCGCCGCCGTCCTGACGGCCTGCTCGTCAGCCCCCACCGACCCAGCCACCGCGTCGCCGTCCGGCTCCCCGAGCCCGTCCACCTCGCCGACGGCCTCGCCGACCCCGACGCCGACCCCGACGCCCACCATCGCGGCCTCGAACTCGCTGGACGGGATCACGGTGACCGGAGAGCGGCTGGAGTCTCCCAAGGTGAAGTTCGACAAGCCGTTCCGGATCGACGAATCCCGGTCCAGGGTGCTGGAGAAGGGCTCCGGTCCCAAGGCTGACGCCGAGGGGTACGTGACCATTCACTACGAGGGCATCAACGCCCGCACCGGCGAGACCTTCGACGAGTCCTACTCCGACGAGCAGCCGATCACCTTCGCGCTGACCGGCGTGATCCCCGGCTTCCAGAAGGGCCTGACCGGCCAGCAGCCCGGCAGCCGGGTGCTGCTCGCCATCCCTGGCGAGGACGGCTACGACCAGGCGTACCAGATGGACCCGAGCTACGCCCCCGAGGGCTACGAGCTGTTCGACACCCTGCTGTTCGTCGTCGACATCATCGACGTCTCGCGCACCGAGGCCTCCGGCGACGCGGTGACCCCGCCGTCCGGCCTGCCGACGGTGAGCGCCGGGAACGGCAAGCCGACGATCACCATCCCGAAGTCGGACGCCCCCAAGCGGATGGCCTCCGAGACGCTGATCAAGGGCACCGGCCGCAAGGTCGAGGCCGAGGACACCATCCTGGCCCGCTACGTCGGGGTGTCGTGGAAGACCGGCGAGGTCTTCGACGACGGCTTCGAGACCCCGACCTCGGGCGCGCTGGCCGACCTGCTGCCCGGCTGGAAGAAGGGTCTGGAAGGCAAGCGCGTCGGCTCGCGCGTGCTGCTCGTGCTGCCGCCCGCCGACGGCTACCCGGAGGGTTCGGGCAAGCCGGCCGTGGAGAAGGGTGACACGGTGGTCTACGTGGTCGACATCCTCTTCGCCCACTCCGCCTGACCGGTGGGCTGATGACGGACGGGCCGCTCCCGGCGGTAGTCGCCCAGGGGCCCCGTCCGCCCGCCCGCCCGCTGCTGCTCGGCATCGGCACCCTCGCCGTCCTGCTCACCGGAGTGGTCGGCCTGCTCGTCGCCCGCTCCAGCCCTGCCCTCGATGAGCGCTGGATGACGCTCGCGCTCGGCCTGCGCGGTGAGCCGTGGAGCACCCTGGCGCGCGGGCTCGACTGGCTGGGCGGCCACGTGGTGGGCATCTTCGTCGTGCCGCTGGCGGTCACCGCGCTGCTGTACCGGTTCCGCGGTCGCTGGGCCGCCGCCTTCTTCCTGGTCGCCTCGGTGGCCAGCGCCCTGGTCGTGCAGGTGCTGAAGGCGGTCTTCGACCGGGCCCGGCCCGAGGACATGCTGGTCACCGCCGACCGGGGGTCCTTCCCCTCCGGCCACACCGCCAACGCCGCGACCATGGCGGTCGCGCTCGGCGTCATCCTGCCCCGGCTGTGGGTCTGGATCGCCGGGGCGCTGTACGCCGTGCTGATGGCGCTCAGCCGCACCTACCTGGGCGCGCACTGGCTGACCGATACGGTCGGGGGGTTGCTGGTCGGCGCCGGGGTCGCGGTGCTGTGCTGGGCCGGGTTCAGCCTGCGGCTGCTGCCCCGGTCGCTGCCGCCACCGGCGATCGCCGGCGAGTCGGAAGCCGCGGGGCTGCCCGGGGAGTCAGCCGAGGACGCCGACGACCCAGGGGCGCCGCGGCAGTAGCGCCGGGTCCCACCGCTCCAGCAGGCCGGCCGTCGTCACCGGCTGGCCGGGGGCTGCGAGGTCGAGACTGGCCGCCAGGATCGAGAGCACCTGGTCGGGGCCGACGCCGAGCGCAGCCAGGTCGGCCAGCGTCACCGCGCCGTCCCGCTTCGCCAGCCGGACGCCGGTCGGCCCCATCGCCAGCGGCACGTGCCCGTACTGCGGCGGGATCCCGCCCAGCAGCCGGGTGAGCCAGGCCTGCCGGGGCGCCGAGGAGAGCAGGTCATCGCCCCGGACCACCTGGTCGACGCCCTGGGCGATGTCGTCGACGACCACCGCGAAGTTGTAGGCCCAGACCCCGTCGTTGCGCCGCACCACGAAGTCGTCCACCACCCCGGTGACCTCACCGGCCCACACGTCGCTGATCGTTTCGGAGGCCTGGTCGGCCCGGATCCGCCACGCCGGCGGTCGCTCCCGGCGCCGGACCCGGCGCTGCTCCTCGGTCAGGTCCCGGCAGGTTCCCGGGTACGGACGGAACCCGTCCCCGTGCGGAGCTGTGGCGGCCTCAGCGATCTCGCGGCGGGTGCAGAAGCACTCGTAGAGCCGGTCGGAGACCAGGTCGGCCGCGGCCCGATAGGCGTCGAGCCGCTCGGTCTGCCGCATCGCCGGCGGGTCGAAGTCGATCCCCAGCGCCGCCAGGTCGGCCACCTGGCCCTCCGCGACCGCGCCGGCCGCCGCCACCCGGGCCTGGTCGAGGTCCTCGATCCGCAGCACGAACCGGCGCCCGGTGGAGCGGGCCATCAGCCAGGCCACCAGGGCCGTGCGCAGGTTGCCCAGGTGCAGCGCCGAGGTCGGGCTGGGCGCATATCGTCCTGCCATCGCACCTCCTGCCCCCAGTCAACCAGACACCCGGCGCCGGTCAGGCCGCGCAGCCTCGCGTCCAGCCCCGGCGCTGCTAGCCTCCACGTATCCCACCACCGGCGAGGAATGTCATGGCGCAACGCAAGTCCGAGCGGATCATGAACCTCACGATCTGCCTGTTGATGGCGCGCAGGTTCGTCGACAAGGCCTATATCCGTGAGGTGATCGAGGGCTACCACGGCCTCAGTGACGCCGCCTTCGAGCGCAGCTTCGAACGCGACAAGGACGAGCTGCGCCGGCTCGGGGTCCCGGTGGAGACCGGCTCGAACGACGTGCTGTTCCCCGACGAGGTCGGCTACCGGATCCGGCGGGCCGACTTCGAGTTGCCGCCGATCGACTTCAGCCCGGTGGAGGCGGCCGTCCTCGGCCTGGCCTCCCGGGTCTGGGAGTCGGCCACCCAGGCCGACCAGGCGGTCTCGGCGATGGCCAAGCTGCGCGCCGCCGGCGTCGATCCCGACCCGGACCGGGTGGTCGGCCTGACCGCCGTGGTCGGGGCGCGGGAACCCGCCTTCGACGCCCTGTGGCAGGCCTGCGTGGACCGCCAGCCGGTGCGGTTCGAGTACCGCGGCCAGGTCCGCCGGGTCGAGCCGTGGACGATGACCTACCGGCGCGGCGCCTGGTACCTGTTCGGGTTCGACCGCGACCGGGGCGCCGAGCGGGTGTTCAAGGTGGCCCGCGTGGGACCCGACGTCGCCGCGCTGGGCCGGTCAGGCGGGTACGAGGTGCCCCGCATCGACCCTGACCAGTTGCTGGCCAAACTCGAACCGTCACCGCCGGACGCGGTCGCCGTGGTCGCGATCCGCGGCGACCGGGCACCCACCCTGCGGCGGCGGGCCCGCCCGGTCGACGACCCGGGCGCGCTGCTGCCGCCCGGGTTCGCCGGCTACGAGGTCGACTACGCCGTCAGCGGCGACCTGGTGGGGGAGATCTGCTCCTACGGGCCGGACGTGATGGTGCTGGAACCGTCCGACCTGCGCGCTGCGGTGATCGCCCAGCTGACTGCGATCGGGGGTGCCGGCCATGGCGTCGAGTGAACAGGTGAACCGGCTGCTCGCGCTGGTGCCCTACCTGCAGGCGCGCCCGGACGGCGCCAGTCTGGCCGAGACCGCCGCCGACTTCGCCGTCTCGGAGAAGCAGTTGCTGGCCGACCTGGAGGTGCTGTGGTTCTGCGGCCTGCCCGGCGGCCTGCCCGGCGACCTGATCGAGGTGGACGTGGAGGGCGCCCGCGGCGGCTGGATCCGGCTGTCGAATGCCGAGTACCTCAGCCGTCCGCTGCGGTTCGCCCCGGATGAGGCGCTCAGCCTGGTGGTGGCCCTGGAACTGGTCCGCGAACTCGCCGGCCCCGACCTCGGGGCGGCGGTGGACGGTGCCCTGGCGAAGCTCTCCCTGGCCCACAGCGCGCTCCCGGCGCCGGTGGTGGCGGTCTCGGTGGCGTCCGGGTCGTCCGAGGTGCGGCGACTGCTGACCGGCGCCATCGAGCAGGGCCGGGTCGTCCGGCTCACCTACGACGGCCAGACCCGGGCCGAGACAACGACCCCGTTGGTGGAGCCGAAGCGGCTCTCGGTGCGCGACGGCTACGGCTACCTGGATGCCTGGAGCCTGGACCGCCAGGGTTGGCGGGTCTACCGGATGGACCGGATCGCCGAGGTCGAGGTGCTGGAGGAGGCCGCCGCCGACCGCGGTGAGGTCCCCGGCTTCAGTTCCGGCTGGCTCGACACGCTGCCGGACGCCGCCGAGGTCACCCTCGTGCTGGCCGAGTCGGCGAGCTGGATCACCGAGTACATCCCGGTCCGCTCCGCCCGGCAGACGGCAGCGGGCCTCGAAGTGACCCTGCTGGTCTCCGACCCGGCCTGGCTGCGCGCCCAGCTGCTGCGGCTGGGACCAGGCGTGCTCCGGGTCGAACCGCCCGAGGCGGCCGAGTCGGCGCGGCACGCGGCCCGGGAAGCGCTGGCGCTCTACTCCTGACCGGCGTCGCCGACGGCGCGTCCGACGAATAGAGTGGCGCCATGGTGTGGGTGCTGGTGTTCGGCGGGATCGCGCTGGCCGGGTTGGCCATGGTGATCGGCTACGCGATCTGGCTGGCCCACAAGGCCGCCGACCTGTTCTCCGAACTGGAGATGCTCGGCACCCGTGCCCAGGAACTGGCCGCCCTGCTGGAGCGGATCGAGTTGCCCGCCGCCGTCGGCGGCGACGAGGGGTGACCGGCGGGTAGAGTTCACCCGACACGCAGTGCAAGCAGGAAGGACCGACGATGCCGAGCCTTGGTGGTTGGGAGTGGGTGATCCTCGCGGTGGTCGCGCTGCTGCTGTTCGGCGGCACCCGGCTGGCCGGGATCGGCAAGAGCGCCGGCAAGGCCATCCGAGAGTTCAAGGAGGAGACCTCCGCCGGCCGTAACCAGCCGCCTGTCGTCGCGCCCCCGGTCACCCCGACCGAGCCCAGCCCGACCGAGACCGAGCGGAAGCCGGAGACCGAAGCCTGACCATGGCCCGCCCAGCCCTGGCGTGGTTGCGTCCGCCGAAGGCCGGCCCGGACGGGGTGATGACCCTCGCCGACCACCTGCGCGAGTTGCGCTACCGGCTGATCGTCAGCGTGATCGCGATCGTCGCGGCCGCCGCCGTGTCGGCGATCTGGTACGAGCAGCTCTACCAGCTACTGATGCGTCCCTACCTGCTGGCCGTCGAGATGCTCTCGCTCAGCCACCCGGGCCTGGAGACCACCACCGTGATCAGTGGGGTGACCGCGCCGTTCATCCTTGCCCTCAAGGTCTGTGTGGTCGCAGGCCTGATCATCGCCAGCCCGGTCTGGGTGTACCAGATCTGGGGCTTCGTCGTGCCGGCCCTGCTCGCCAAGGAGAAGAAGTGGGCACTCACCTTCCTCGCCGTCGCAGTGCCGCTGTTCCTGGCCGGTGTGGCGGTGGGCTACCTGATCCTGCCGCAGGGTATCTCGGTGATGCTCGCCTTCACCCCTGACAGCGTGCCGATCCTCAACCTGCTCGAGGTTGACCGCTTTCTCGACCTGACCCTGCGCCTCATGGTCGTCTTTGGGCTCGGCTTCCTGATGCCCGTCGTCGTCGTCGGGCTCAACCTGATCGGCGTCGTGCGGGCCAGGCAGCTGGCCAAGGCGCGCGCCTACGTGATCTTCGGCACCTTCGTGTTCGGTGCCGCCGCCACCCCCTCCACCGACCCGTTCTCGATGCTCGCGCTCGCCCTGCCGATGGTTGTCCTGTACCTCATCGCAGAGCTGATCGCCCGGATCCACGATCGTCGGCTCGCGGCCGCCGAAACGGCCGCGGAGGTCTCCGGGTGAGCCTGCGACGCTACGACGGACCCACCCTCACTCTCGTCATCAACCCGGCAGCCGGACGCGGCCGGGCCCGCAAGCTGCTGCCCAAGGTCACCAGCGCCCTGCTCGCCGGGCTGCCGGACGCCGACCTGCGGGTGGTGCAGTCCACCTCCTTCGCCGACGCCCGGCTGCGCTGCATCGCCGCCGTCGAGGCCGCCCGGCCGCAGGTCGACGGGCACCGCAGCGACGCGCTGCTGGTGATGGGCGGCGACGGCATGATGAACCTCGGGCTGAACGCCGCCGCCGGCACCGACGTGCCGCTCGGCCTGATCCCGGCCGGACGCGGCAACGACTTCTGCCGCGGTGCCGGGGTGCCGCAGCAGGCGATGGCCGCCGTCCACGCCATCGTCGAGGGCCAGACCCGGCGGATCGACCTGATGGAGGCGCGCGGTGACCTGGTCGACGGCGCCGAGCGGCGCTGGGTCGGCTCGATCGTCTCCACCGGCTACGACAGCCGGGTCAACCACCGCACCAACGAGCTCTCCTGGTCCCTGGGCGGGCTGAGCTACGCCTGGACGGCGCTCACCGAACTCGCGGTCTTCGAACCCGTGCCGTACCGGATCGAGATCGACGGCGTGAAGCGGGAGCAGACCGCGATGCTGATCGCGGTCGGCAACGCCGGCTTCTTCGGCGGCGGGATGTGGATCTGCCCCCACGCGGACGTCACCGACGGCCTGCTGGACGTCACCATCGTGAACCCGGTCAGTCGGACCACCCTGCTGCGGCTGCTGCCGACGATGTTCAAGGGCACCTTCATCAAGGACCCGGCGGTCGAACTGGTCCGGGCCAAAGAGGTCGTCATCGACGGCGACGGGCTGTGGGGGATGGCCGACGGCGAGGACCTGGGTGCCGTCCCGCTGCGGCTGCGTGCCGCTCCCGGCCACGTGGCGCTCTTCACCAGCCGCGCGCCGGTCGCCAAGTAGGTTGGGCCCGTGGCGGACGCACTCACCGAGTTCCGGGCGGGCTATCCCTTCGCGCTGGACGAGTACCAGGTCGAGGCCTGCGAGCACGTCGCGGCCGGCCGCGGGGTGCTGGTCGCGGCGCCCACCGGGGCCGGCAAGACGGTGGTGGGGGAGTTCGCCGTCCACCTGGCCCTGCAGACCGGCCGCAAGTGCTTCTACACGACCCCGATCAAGGCGCTGAGCAACCAGAAGTACCACGACCTGGCCGCCCGGCACGGGGACGACGCGGTCGGGCTGCTCACCGGCGACACCAGCATCAACGGCGAGGCGCCGGTGGTGGTGATGACCACCGAGGTGCTGCGGAACATGATCTACGCCGGCTCACGCACCCTGGACAACCTCGGCTTCGTCGTGATGGACGAGGTGCACTACCTCGCCGACCGGTTCCGCGGGCCGGTGTGGGAGGAGGTCATCATCTCGATGGCCGAGTCGGTCCAGCTGGTCGCGCTGTCGGCGACGGTCAGCAACGCCGAGGAGTTCGGGGACTGGCTGGACGAGGTGCGCGGCGGGGTGGAGGTCGTGGTCAGCGAGCGCCGTCCGGTGCCGCTCTTCCAACACGTCCTGGTCGGACGGCGGCTGCTCGACCTGTTCGCCGGGGACGATCCCGACGGGGTGGGCCAGGTCAACCCCGAACTCGTGCGGCTCGCCAAGGAGGAGTCCCGCGGGGTGCGGGACGACAGCCGCCGTCCGCGGGGCCGCTCCGGCAAGGGGATGCGCACCTCGGCCTACGGCTCGGGCCGCTACGGCGGCGCGGCGGCGCACGGTCGCCAGCAGGCCAGCCGGCACCTGGTGCCGCGCCGCGACGGGGCGGTGGAGCGGCTGGAGGCGTCCGGGCTGCTCCCGGCGATCTACTTCATCTTCTCCCGGCAGGGCTGCGACTCCGCGGTCGGCCAGCTGATGCAGTCCGGGCTGCGGCTCACCAACGCCGCCGAGCGGGCCGCGCTGGACGAGATCGCCGACCGCCACGTCCAGGGGCTCAGCCAGTCCGACCTGGTCGCCCTCGACTTCCCCCGCTTCGCCGAAGCCTTCCGCAACGGGATCGCCGCCCACCACGCCGGCCTGCTGCCCGCGCTGAAGGAGGCGGTGGAGGAGGCCTTCGCCGCCGGCCTGGTCAAGGTGGTCTTCGCCACCGAGACCCTGGCTCTGGGCATCAACATGCCGGCCCGCAGCGTGGTGCTGGAGCGGCTGGTGAAGTACAACGGCGAGAGCCACGCCGACATCACAGCGGGGGAGTACACCCAGCTGACCGGGCGCGCCGGCCGGCGCGGGATCGACATCGAGGGCCACGCGGTGGTCTGCTGGCAGCCCGGGCTCGACCCGCGCGCGCTGGGCGGGCTCGCCTCCCGGCGGACCTACCCGCTGCGCTCGTCCTTCACCCCGACCTACAACATGGCGGTGAACCTGGTCGGCACCGTCGGGCGGGAGCGGGCCCGGGGGCTGCTGGAGCAGTCCTACGCCCAGTACCAGTCCGACCGGTCCGTGGTCGGGCTGTCCCGGCAGATCGGCCGCAACAACGAGCGGATCGACCAGTTGTGGCAGCAGGCCCACTGCGACCTGGGCGACTTCGAGGAGTACGCCCGGCTACGGGCCCGGGTGGGGGACCTGGAGACCGCGGCTGCCCGGGCCCGGCGCTCCGATCGCCGTGCCGAGGCGCTGGCCGTGCTGGACGGGCTGCGCCCCGGAGACATCATCGACGTCCCCGGCCGGCGCCGCCGGATGTGGGCCGTCGTGCTCGACCCGGGCAGCGGCGCCAACCCGCCGCAGCCCCTGGTGCTCACCAGCGACCGTCAGGTGAAGCGGCTGGCGGCGACCGACTTCGCCCAGCCGCCGCAGGTGGTCGGCCGGATGAAGGTGCCCAAGCACTTCGACCCGCGCCAGCCCGCGCTGCGGCGCAACCTCGCGGTGGCGCTGCAGGCGCGGATCGACAAGGACCAGTTCGAGTGGCAGCGGCCCACCGATGTGGCCGACGCCGAGGCGATGGCGGAGATCGCCGCCTGCCGTCAGCAGCTTCTCGAGCATCCTTGCCACGGCTGCCCCGACCGGGAGGCGCACGCCCGACCGGCGGCCGAGGCGCTGCGGCTGGAGGCCGACACCGAGTCGCTGCGCGGCCAGGCGGCGCGGCGGACCAACACCATCGCGGTGCGGTTCGACCGGATCTGTTCGGTGCTGGAGTCGATGGGCTACCTGACCGAGGGCGGCCACCAGGTGACCGACGCCGGACGGATGCTCACCCGGATCTACTCCGAACTCGACCTGGTCACCGCGGAGGCGATCCGCGACGGCGTCTTCGACGCTCTGTCGGCCCCGCAGTTGGCCGCGGTGCTGTCCAGCCTGGTCTATGAGTCGCGGGGCGACCGGCGACCGGCCCGGCTGCCCGACCGGGCCAGCGAGACCGCCCAGTCCCGGCTGCGAAGCCTGTGGCGGCAGGTGTCGCTGACCGAGCGCGACCACCGACTGCCCTCCCACGACGAACCCGACATCGGCTTCGCCGAGGCGATCCACCGCTGGACGGCCGGCGACGGGCTGGCCGACGTGCTGGCGCTCTCCGGCCTCACAGCGGGCGACTTCGTCCGCTGGGCACGGCAGGTGGTGGACCTGGCCGGCCAGGTCGCCGAGGCTGCCGACGGCGAGCTGAGGCGCACCTGCCGGGAGGCGATCGACCGGATCCGGCGCGGTGTCGTCGATGTGGCCCCGCTGGAGGATTGATCCATGGACCGGGAGCGCCCGGTCCGGCGGGCCTCGTTAGGCTGCCAGCCATGTCCGTGGCGATCCGTGTCATCCCCTGTCTCGACGTGCACGACGGGAGGGTCGTCAAGGGAGTCAACTTCCGTGACCTGCGCGACGCGGGGGATCCCGTGGAGCTTGCCGCGCGGTACGGCGCCGAAGGCGCCGACGAGCTGGTCTTCCTCGACATCTCCGCCTCGGCCGAGGGCCGCGACACCACCTACGAGATGGTCACCCGGACCGCGGAGACGGTCTTCATCCCGCTCTGCGTCGGCGGCGGCGTCCGCAGCGTCGACGACGTCGACCGGCTGCTGCGGGTCGGCGCCGACAAGGTCGGCATCAACACCGGGGCGATCAGCCACCCGGGGGTCATCGACGAGATCACCCGGCGCTTCGGCCGGCAGGTGCTTGTCCTGTCCCTGGATGCCCGTCGCGAGCCCGACCAGCCGTCCGGGTTCGGCGTCACCACCCACGGCGGACGCACCTCGGCCGGACTGGACGCCCTGGAATGGGTCGGCGAGGCTGTCGACCGCGGGGTGGGGGAGATCCTGCTCAACTCGATGGACGCCGACGGCACCACAGACGGCTTCGACCTGGAACTGATCGGGGCCGTCAAGGACCGGGTGGACGTCCCGGTGATCGCCTCGGGCGGGGCCGGCACCGCCGAGCACTTCGTCCAGGCCGCCCGGGCGGGCGCCGACGCCGTGCTGGCGGCCAGCGTCTTCCACTACGGCCGGCTGACCATCTCCGAGGTCAAGGCTGCGCTCGCCCAGGCCGGCTTCGCCGTACGCTGAAGGCCATGGACTGCCTGTTCTGCCGCATCGTCGCCGGGGAAGTGCCGTCGCGCCAGGTGTACGCCGATGACGCCGCGATCGCCTTCCTCGACATCTCGCCCTGGCACGTCGGCCACACCCTGGTCGTGCCGCGCCGCCACGTCAGCGACCTGCTGGCCGGTCCGGGGGTGCTGGCCGAGATCGCCGGGGCGATCGACGCCACCTCCGCGCTGCTGGTGGACCGGTTGGGGGCGGACGGCCTCAACCTGCTCTCCAGCGCCGGGGCCACCGCCGGGCAGGAGGTCTTCCACCTGCACGTCCACCTGGTGCCGCGGTACGCCCACCGGCCGGGACTGCGCGAACTCATGACCCGTGAGGCCGACATCGACCTCGATGAGGTGCACCGCCGGCTGACCGCCTGAGCGGTGCGGGGTCAGCCGAAGCTGACCACGCAGGTCGCCGGGTCCGTCGCCTTCTCGGGGCAGGTGATCAGGCCGCGCTCGAAGTAGACCTCGGTGCCCTTCGTGATGCCCTCCACCTTGGACTTGCTGGTGGCGGTCTCGTCCTTGGTCGGGAAGCCGAGCCCGGAACCGGGGCCACCGGCGGCGAGGTAGGCGCGGTTGGCCAGGTCGGACAGGCGCTTGCTGCCGGTCTTCTTCGACCACCACAGGGCGCCGCCCTCGAACGGGGCGTACAGGCCACCGGCGATCGCCTGCTCCGAGCCGGCCGGCACGCCGAGCAGGGTGCCCTTCGAGCCGCCGAAGTCCTGCTGCCAGCGGCTGTAGTTGGCGGTGTCGGTCGCCAGCCCGCCCGAGATCTTCATCAGGGTCTCGCGCAGGCCCAGAGCGGACTTGAACGTCGTGCCCTTCATGGTCTGGGTGCCCTTCGAGCCGGTCAGGGTGACCTCGGTCACCCGGCCGCCCCAGCGTCCCTTGCCGTC
>JAEZHJ010000077.1 GCA_023436925.1 Actinomycetes bacterium | reverse complement strand
GTGACCAGCTTCGCCTGGTTCGGCTCGGCGGCCACCGCCGCCGCCGGACGGCGTGACGAGTGGTCGGACCTCGACTTCGCGGTCTTCCACGCCGAGGGGGCCGAGCACGTCGGCCGCGACTGGCCGTTCCTGCCCTTCCCCGAGCACCTGGTGCTCACCGTCCGGGAGAGCCACGGCGGCGGCGTCGCGCTCTACGACGACGGCGTGCTGTACGAGTTCGGCGCCGGACGGCCGTGGCTGGTCCGCGACCCGTCCGGTGAGATCGTGCTGGACGGCGGCGACATCACCTTCCTGCCGCCCGACGAGCCGCTGGACGCGGCGTCCTCGACAGGGCTCTTCCTGGCCAAGCTCCACATCGGGATGGGCAGGCTGCGGCGGGGCGAGCGACTGGCGGCCGGCGTCCACCTGCGCTACCACGCCCTCACCTGTCTGGGCGAGGCGCTGCGGCAGCGGCTGGCTCCAGACGCCGAACGCAACCCGTTCGACCCGCTGCGACGGCTGGAACAGGCCCTGCCGGCGGTGGCGGCCCGACTCGACACGGTGCTCGCCGGCGACCTCGAGAGCTGCGGGCGCGGGCTGTTCGACCTCGCCCGGGAACTGCTCGAACCCGGCTGGCACCAGTTCCCCACAGCGGCCGCCGACACCGTGGCCCGACGCTACGGCTGGGCCTGAAGCCCGGCCGCCCCGCCCCCGCGATGGGATGATCGTCGCGTGTACGTTGAGGAGTCCGGCAGCGGCCCCGCGGTGCTGCTGCTGCACGGCGGCGGGGTCTCGGGCTGGATGTGGCGGCCCGTGCTGGCGGCCCTGGCCGGACGCGTCCGCGGGATAGTCCCGGACCTTCCCGGTCACGGCCGCAGCAGCACCGAGCCATTCGCGGGGCACGACGCCACCGCGGACGCGCTCGCCGAACTGCTGGCTGAGCGGGCGCCCGGCGGCGCCATCGTCGCCGGTTTCTCCCTCGGCGCCCAGCTCGCCCTCCGGCTCGCCGCCGATCGTCCCAGCCTGGTCACCAGGGTGGTCGTGATCAGCGCGCAGACCCTGCCGCTGCCTTTCGAGCGGTCCACCCTGGCCGCGCTGGCGGCTGCCGCACCGCTGGCCCGGCGGGAGTGGTTCGCTCGCCTGCAGGCAGCCGAGGTGGGCGTCCCGGCCGACCTCGTCCCCGAGTACGTCCGGGACTCCGCCGACCTCAGCCGTGAGACGCTGCTGGGCAGCGTCGCCGCCAACCTGCGATTCCGTCTGCCGGCAGGCTGGGGTCGCTACCCCGGGCCGGCCGTCGTGCTGGTCGGCGGCCGGGAGCGGCCGGTGATGCAGGACTCGGCGCGAGCCACTCAGGACGCACTGCCGGGCAGCGTGCTGGTACGCGTCCGTGGCGCCGGCCACGACCTGCCCTTCACCCGGCCGGACCTGGTGGCCCGGGCGATCCTCGGGGGCTTCCCCGGCGAGGGCCAGCCCTAGCGTCGAGGGCCAGCCATCGTTGGTGGCCCTCAGCGCGGACGGTGGCCCTCGGCGCGGACGGTGGCCCTCAGAGCGAGGGCAGCAGCGGCCGCCGCGGCGGCAGGGTCACGAGACGGCTTCCCGTCCCGCAGCAGCTCAGAAGACCAGCGGGTCGATGGCGGCGGCGATGAAGACCAGGGCGAGATAGCTGTTGGACAGGTGGAACAGGCGCATCGGCTTGAGCTGGGCATCGACCAGCCCCGCCCGGGCACGGTGCAACAGCGCAGTCGACTCGCCGATCATCACCGCACCGCTCACGGCGGCCACGACCGGGTAGAGCCAGCCGGTGCCGGCCACCGGCCAGAGCAGCATGCTGACCGCAACGGTGAGCACGGTGTAGGCCA
The DNA here is from genome assembly GCA_023436925.1 of Actinomycetes bacterium. Classification (GTDB taxonomy): domain Bacteria; phylum Actinomycetota; class Actinomycetes; order Propionibacteriales; family Propionibacteriaceae; genus Propionicimonas. The sequence continues at coordinate 1,455 of JAEZHJ010000077.1, read as the reverse complement.
GGATCCGGATCGCCACCCCGACCGGGGGCATCACGACGGGCAGCATCGGGACGTGCGCGGCGGAGTAGTCCTCCTTGTAGCGCAGCGCCAGCGCCCAGGTGTGCGGCGGCGTCCAGGCGAAGACGATGGCGAACAGCACCAGCGGCGGCCAGGCGATCGAGCCGGTGACCGCCGTCCACCCGATCAGGGGCGGGAAGCAGCCCGCGATCCCACCCCAGACGATGTTCTGCGCCGTCCGGCGCTTCAGCGCGAGGGTGTAGACGAAGACGTAGTACAGGTTGGCCAGCAGCGCGAGACCGGCCGACAGCCAGTTGGCACCGAACCCGAGGATGAGCACCGAGGCGATGCCGAGCACCACCCCGAACGCGTAGGCCTTCGGACGGTCGACCAGGTCGCGAGCCATCGGACGGCGCCGGGTGCGGCGCATCGCGGCGTCGATGTCGGCGTCCAGCACCGAGTTGAACACGTTCGCGCTGCCCGCGGCGAGCGTGCCGCCGATCAGTGTCGCCGCGACCAGGCCGAGCGGCGGGAAGCCGCCCATCGCCAGGAACATCGCCGGGACGGTGGTCACCAGCAGCAGCTCGATAATGCGCGGCTTGGCCAGCGCCACGTAGGCTCCGGCCACTGCCCGGGCGCGCGCCAACCCCGGTTCGGGCAGGGTGACGGCGGCGGAAGCGGGTCGGCGTTCGGTGTGAATCTCGGCGTCCCTTCGTCTGGTCCGAGCCAGCATAGCGACGGGCCACCGTCGGAATCCGCCTGCCGATGGTGGCATTCTTCCCCCGAATCGGGCCGGGTGGGGCACCCCCTGTGCCCCGGGCTAGAGTCGGGGTCGCGACGACTCGTCAGGCTTGACCTCAAGGAGGACGATGGCCGACCCGCAGGTTCCCAACCCGCTCCGGGACCCCTCCGACCGACGACTGCCGCGCATGGCGGGGCCGTGCGCGCTGGTGCTGTTCGGGGTGACCGGCGACCTCTCCCGCAAGAAGCTGCTGCCGGCCATCTACGACCTCGCCAACCGCGGCCTGCTGCCGCCGGCCTTCGGGCTGGTCGGCTTCGCCCGGCGCGACTGGCGCGCCCGGCAGTTCGCGGACGTCGTCGCCGACGCCGTCCGGGCCAACGCCCGCACCCCGTTCCGGGAGGACGTCTGGCGTCAGCTGCTCGAAGGGATCAGGTTCGTCCCCGGTGAGCTGGACGACAATGCCGCCTTCCACACCTTGGCCGAGACCCTCGCCGAGCTGGACGAGGCCCAGGGCACCGGCGGCAACCACGCCTTCTACCTGTCGGTCCCGCCCGCAGCCTTCGACATCACCCTCGACCAGCTCACTCGGCACGGCCTGGCCGGGCAGAGCCGCACCTCCCCCGACGGCGCCTGGTCGCGGATCGTGATCGAGAAGCCGTTCGGGCACGACCTGGCCAGCGCGCAGCAACTGCAGCGCAAGGTGGCCGCCGCCTTCG
>JAEZHJ010000164.1 GCA_023436925.1 Actinomycetes bacterium | reverse complement strand
TCGACTGCAAGCGGATCGCGGTCACCGGCGTTTCCCGCACCCCCGGGAGTCACGGGGGCAACGTCGTCTACGACCGGCTCGTCGAACGCGGGTTCGACGTCTTCCCGGTCAATCCCAACGCCACCGACATCGGGGGCAAGCCCGCCTACCCCAGCCTGTCCGCGATCCCCGGCGGGGTCGAGGCGGTGGTCATCGCCACCGCCCCGGGCCACGCCCTCGACACCATGAAGGAAGCCGCCGACCTCGGCGTCCGCCACGTCTGGATGCACCGCTCGATCGACGCCGGCAGCGTCTCCCCCGAGGCCACAACGTACGGACGCGAGCACGGCATCCAGGTGATCGATGGCGGCTGCCCGCTCATGTTCGACCCAGCCTCCGACGGCGGTCACAAGTTCATGTGCCGGCTGCTCACCCTGTTCGGGAGAGTCCCCAGAACGGTCGGCTGAGCCCGGCGGCCTCTGGCGCGCCGCTCGGCGGCGGAGCAGGATTCCACAATGACCCGATTCGCCATCGACGCCGCCACCGCGCTGCGGATCGTGCGGGAAGACCCGCCCCTGCCGGACGGGATCCAGTTGGTCGGTCCGACCGTGCTCCGCTCCGACGTGCTGGCCGCCCTGTACCGCGACGTCCGCGCCGGCGTCCTGTCCCCCGCCGAGGGCAGGCACCTGCGAGACCGGCTTGCCGAACTGAAGGTCCGTCTGCTCGGGGACCGGGTCTCGCGCGCCCGGGCCTGGCAGATCGCCGCCGACCGGAACTGGGACGAGATCGGCCCGGCGGAGTACCTGGCCGTGGCGGCACTGCAGGCCGACGTGCTCGTCACCCAGGACGCCTTCCTGCGCGCCGGCGCCGAGGGACTCATCCCGGTCGTCGGCTTCGACGACCTGCTGGCGGGGTGAGCCCCGCCAGTGGAGGCGGCGTCAGCCGCGAGCCTTCGCGCGCTGCCGCCAACTGGTGAGCACCCGCTCGGTGTAGCCGTTGGGCTCCTCGCGTCCGGTGAAGACCAGCTCCAGCGCGGCCTGGAACGGCTCGCTGGCGTCCAGGTCGGCCGCCATCGGACGGTAGCCCGGCTCGCCCGCGTTCTGGGAGTCGACGAACCCGGCCATCTCCGCGAACACCGCCCTCACCCGGTCGGCGTCCACGATGCCGTGGTACAGCCAGTTGGCGATGTGCTGGCTCGAGATCCGCAGCGTCGCGCGGTCCTCCATCAGGCCGACGCCCGCCAGGTCGGGCACCGTCGAGCAGCCGATCCCCAGCCCGACCCAGCGCACCACGTAGCCCAGGATCGACTGGGCATTGGTGCGCAGCTCATGGTCGATGGCGGCCTCGTCCAGCTGTTCGGTCAGCACTGGCACCTCGAGCAGCAGCCGGCGGTCGGTGACCCGCCCGGCCAGCTCACGCTGCCGGGCAGCGACGTCGACCCGCAGGTAGTGCAGCGCGTGCAGCGTGGCGGCGGTCGGTGAGGGCACCCAGGCGCAGTTCGCCCCGGCCTGCGGGTGGGCCTGCTTCTGGGCGAGCATGTCGGCCATCGCGGCCGGCTTGGCCCACATCCCCTTGCCGACCTGCGCGGTCCCGGTGAACCCGGCGGCCAGCGCCACGTCGACATTGCGGTCCTCGTAGGCCAGCATCCACGGCGTGGTCCGCATCGCGTTCTTGGGGACCATCGGCCCGGCCTGGAAGTCCGTGTGGATCTCGTCCCCGGTCCGGTCCAGGAAGCCCGTGTTGATGAAGATCACCCGGTCCCGGGCGGCCTCGATGCACGCCTCCAGGTTGAGCGAAGTGCGCTTCTCCTCGTCCATGATCCCGAGCTTGATGGTGCGCTCCGGCAGCCCGAGCGCCGCCTCGATCGCGGCGAACAGCTCCACGGTGAGCGCAACCTCGGCCGGACCGTGCTGCTTGGGCTTGACCAGGTAGACGCTGCCGGCGCGCGAGTTGCGGAACCGGCCCAGGCCGCGCAGGTCGTGCAGCGCGGCGGTGACCGCCACCAAGGCGTCCAGGACGCCCTCGGCGACCGGCTGTCCGTCGGCGAGCACCGCGTCGGTGACCATGTGGTGTCCGACCGTCCGCACCAGCAGCAGCGACCGGCCCGGCAGGACGACCGGGCTGCCGTCGGGGCCGCGGTAGTGGCGGTCCGGGTTCATCACGCGGTGGACCTGCCGGCCGTCCTTGGCGAAGTCGGCGGTCAACCGGCCCGTCATCAACCCCAGCCAGGTGCGGTAGGCGACCGCCTTGTCGGCCCCGTCCACGGTGGCTACCGAGTCCTCGAGGTCGACGATGGTGGTCACCGCCGACTCCACCAGGACGTCTGCGACGCCTGCGGGGTGCCCGCTGCCCACCGGGTGGGAGCGGTCGATCAGCAGCTCGACGTGCAGCCCGTTGCGGCGCAGCAGCAGCGAGCCCTCGCCGGCGCCGGCGAACTGGGACGGGTCCGCCAGCCGGGCCGCACCGGCCGAGCCGCGGGCGACCAGCGCGCCGTCGATGACGCGGTAGCTCGTCACGTCGGAGTGCGAGCCCGCGGTGAGCGGGAAGAACTCGTCCAGCAGCCGGTCCACCGCGGCGATCACCTGGCCGCCGCGGCGCGGATCGTAGCCGGGGGCGAGCCGGCCGTGCAGCGGCAGCGCGTCCGTGCCGTAGAGCGCGTCGTAGAGCGATCCCCAGCGGGCGTTCGCGGCGTTCAGCGCGTACCGCGGCACCGTCGAGGGCACCACCAGCTGCGGCCCCGCGATCCGGCTGATCTCCTCGTCCACGCCGGTCACCTCGACCCTGACCTGCGGCACCGGGACGAGGTAGCCCAGCTCGGTCAGGAAGGCCTCGTACTCGGCGGGGTCGGACGCCCCCCGGCTGCGGTGCCAGTCGTCGATCGCGGCCTGGAACCGGTCTCGTTCGGCGAGCAGCCCGCGGATCGCCGGAGCGAAGCGCTGCTGCAGGTCGGCAAGGGTGTCCCAGAACGCCTCGGGAGTGATGTCCAGGCCGGGCAGCAGCTCGTCGGCAATGAAGTCCGCGAGCGCC
>JAEZHJ010000055.1 GCA_023436925.1 Actinomycetes bacterium | reverse complement strand
AGATCACCTTCGACGTCGCCGGGTTCACCAATCTCGGCCACGACCACCTCGACTTCCACCACGACCAGGAGTCCTACTACCGCGCCAAGGCCAGCCTCTTCCTGGCCGGACGGTCGCGGATCGCGGTCGTGAACACCGACGACCCGTGGGGGGAGCGGCTCGCCGCCGAACTGCGGGCGGAAGGACGCGCCCAGGTCGCCACGACCGGCGGCCGGGTGGAGAACGACTATCGGATCACCCACCGGGCCCCGCTGCCCGACGGCCGGACCAGGTTGCGGATCGCCACCCCGACCGGCGAGGTGGAATTCGTGCTCGGCCTGCTGGGTGACTTCAACGCCGCCAACGCGCTGACCGCGACCGCCATGCTGCACCTGGCCGGGATCGACCTCGCCGCGCTGGCGGGCCTGGCGACCGCCACCGTCCCCGGACGCATGCAGCGCGTCCCGCTGCCCGGTCCCGCCCCGCAGGTCGTGGTCGACTTCGCCCACACCCCCGAGTCGGTGGCCGCCGCGCTTGCCTCGCTGCCGGCCGGTCGCCACGTCGTGGTGCTCGGCTGCGGCGGCGATCGCGACGCCGCCAAGCGGGAACCGATGGGACAGGCCGCCGCCCGCGGTGCGTCCGTGGTGGTGGTGACCGACGACAACCCGCGCAGCGAGGATCCGGCAGCGATCCGGGCCGCGGTGCTGGCCGGCGCCAGGCGGGCCGCGGCCGACACGGGCGCCGAGGTGGTGGACGGCGGGGACCGTCGCTCGGCGATCCGGACTGCGCTGAGTTTGGCCTCGCCCGGTGATTGGGTGGCGATCCTGGGCAAAGGTCATGAACGTGGCCAGGAGGTCGCCGGGGTGGTGACCCCGTTCGATGATGTCGCGGTGGCGACGCAGGAGTGGGTGGCGCTGAACCAGGCGCGCGCCGGGAGACGAGATGGATGAACTGACTGCCTACCTGGTCTCCGAGCTGGCGGGTGGGCGGCTGGTCGGGGACCCTTCCCGGCTGGTCGGGCCCGCCGTCGTGGTGGACTCCCGGCAGGCCGGGGACGGAGCGCTCTTCGTCGCGCTGCGCGGGGAGCGGGTGGACGGCCATGACTTCGCCGCCGCTGCGGTCGACAACGGCGCGGCAGCCGTGCTGGCCGAGCGGGACCTCGGGCTGGCGGTGCCGCAGGTCGTGGTCGACGACAGCCTCGCCGGGCTGACCCGGCTGGCGACCGGTCTGGTCGCCCGGGCCAAGCAGGACGGGATGAAGGTGGTCGGGATCACCGGCTCGTCGGGCAAGACCTCCACCAAGGACCTGACCGCGGCGGTGCTGCGCTCCGCCGGGCCCACCATCGCCCCGGTCGGCTCGTTCAACAACGAGCTCGGAGTACCGCTGACTGCTGCGGGCATCACCACCGGGACCCGGTTCCTGGTCTCGGAGATGGGCGCCCGCGCGATCGGCAACATCGCCTACCTGTGCGGCATCACCCCGCCGGACGTCGGAATCGTGGTCAATGTCGGCCACGCCCACCTGGGCGAGTTCGGCTCGGTGGAGGCGATCGCCCAGACCAAGGGAGAACTGGTCGCAGCCCTGTCCGGCCACGGCTGGGCGGTGCTCAACGCCGACGACCCCCGGGTGATGGCGATGGCCTCGCGGACCGACGCGCGGATCGCGGCCTTCTCCGATGCCGCGCGTCCGGGGACCGGCGACCTGCGGGTGTGGGCCGAGGATCGCATCGCCGACCCGCTGCAACGCTTCAGCTTCACCCTGTGCACCGATTCCGGACGGGCGCCGGTCTCGCTGCTCGTCTCCGGCGCCCACCAGGTCGGCAATGCACTGGCCGCAGCGGCGGCGGGGCTGGTCCTCGGCGTCGAGCTGGACGCGGTGGCGGCCGCGCTCAGCCAGGCGGCGCCCGCCTCCCGCTGGCGGATGGAGGTGGGGCGACGCGCCGACGGCCTGGTCGTGGTGAACGACGCCTACAACGCCAACCCCGACTCGATGCGGGCCGCCCTGGCGGCGCTGGCCGCGATGCGGCGCCCCGGCGGCCGGCTGCTGGCCGTCCTGGGTGACATGCTGGAACTCGGTGACGAGTCGCGCGCCGCGCACGCCGGGGTCGGCGACCTGGCCGCCCGGCTGGGGGTCGACGAGGTGGTCGCGGTGGGGGAGTTCAGCGATGCGCTCGCCACTGCCGCCGCTGCTGCCGGCGCGTCCGCCAGCGTCGCCGCGGACCGGGCCGAGGCGGTTCGGATCGTGGCCGATCGGGTCACCGCGGCCGATGTCGTGCTGGTGAAGGCCTCGCGGGGGCTAGCGTTGGAGTCGGTCGCCGAGCAACTGCTGGCAACTCCCGGGCAGGAAGGTGAGACGTGAGAACGATCCTCTTCGCAGGGGGCGTGGCGGTAGTCATCACCCTGCTGGGGACCCGCTACGCCATCCGGTTCCTGGTCCGCCACGGCTACGGCCAGTTCATCCGCGACGACGGCCCGACCAGCCACCACACCAAGCGCGGCACCCCGACCATGGGCGGCATCGTCATCATCGCGGCGACCCTGATCGCCTATGCGGTGGCCCACCTCGCCACCTGGACGCCGCCCTCGGCCAGTGGCCTGCTGGCCCTGGGACTGTTCGCCGCGCTCGGGCTGGTGGGCCTGGCCGACGACTGGATCAAGATCTCCCGCGCCCGGTCGCTCGGGCTCAACAGCACCGCCAAGCTGGTGCTGCAGACCGTGATCGGCGTGACCTTCGCGGTGCTCGCCTTCCAGTTCCCCGACGCCCGCGGGCTCACCCCGGCCAGCCAGGCGATCTCCTTCCTGCGAGACCTGCCCTGGCTGCACCTGCCGCTGTGGCTGGCGGTGATCTGGATCGTCCTGCTGATCTCGTCGTGGTCGAACGCCGCCAACCTCGCCGACGGCCTGGACGGGCTGGCCGCCGGGGCGGCGGCGATGGTCTTCGCCGCCTACACGATCGTCAACGTGTGGCAGTACAACCAGTCCTGCGCCTGGGCCGACGCCGGGCCGCAGTGCTACGAGGTGCGCAACCCGCACGATCTGGCGGTGGTGTCGATCGCCCTGGCGGGGGCCTGCTTCGGCTTCCTGTGGTGGAACGCGAGCCCGGCCAAGATCTTCATGGGCGACACCGGGTCGCTGTCGATCGGCGGGGCCATGGCGGCGCTGTCGATCTTCACCCGCACCGAGCTGCTGATGCTGATCATCGCCGGCCTGTTCTTCATCATCACCATGTCGGTCGTGCTCCAGGTGGGCTGGTTCAAGGTCAGCGGTGGGAAACGGTTGCTCAAGATGGCACCGCTGCACCACCACTTCGAGCTCCTCGGATGGAGCCAGGTCACCGTCACCGTCAGGTTCTGGATCATCTGCGGACTCTTCGTTGCAGTGGGCCTGGGCATCTTCTACGCCGAGTGGGTGATCGGCCTGTGATCGACTGGCTGGGGACCGCCGACCGGCTCTCGCCCTGGGCCCAGGTCAAGGCGGTGGTCGCTGGCCTGGGCAGCTCGGGCTTCGCGGCAGCCGACGGACTGCTCGAGCTCGGTGCGCAGGTGACGGTGCTGGACGAAGCCGACAGCCCGGCCAACGTCGAGCGGGCCACCCTGCTGGAACACCTGGACGCCACGGTGCGCCTCGGCGCCGGGGCCTCGGCGTCGCTGCCGCCCGGCACCGACCTGGTCGTCGTCTCCCCGGGCTGGCGGCCGTCCGCGCCGCTGCTGCGCGAGGCGATGGCGCGCGGCGTCCCGATCTGGAGCGAGATCGAGCTCGCCTGGCGGATGACCCTGCCCGACCGCGCCGTCCCGTGGCTGGCGGTGACCGGCACCAACGGCAAGACGACCACCGTCGGCATGCTGGAGTCGATCCTGACCGCCGCCGGCCTCACCACCACCGCGGTCGGCAACATCGGCCGGCCGGTGATGGAGGCGGTGCTGGACGAGGTGAGCTACGACGTCCTCGCCGTCGAGCTGTCGAGCTTCCAGCTGCACTGGACCCACACCCTTTCACCGCACTCCTCGGCGGTGCTCAATGTCGCCCCCGACCACCTGGAGTGGTACGCCGACCCGGCCGCCTGGCCGGCCGGGGCGAGCGACCCGATGGCGGCCTACACCGCCGACAAGGGCCGGATCTACCAGCTGGTGCAGCAGTCCTGCGTCTACAACGTCGCCGACCCCGTCACCGAACGGCTGGTCGAGGAGGCGGACGTGGTCGAGGGGGCGCGGGCGATCGGGTTCACCCTCGGCACCCCCGCGCCCTCCATGGTCGGCATCGTGGACGACCTGCTGGTCGACCGCGCCTTCATCGCGCAGCGGCGCGACTCGGCCATCGAACTGGCCAAGGTCTCCGATGTGGTGCCCCATGCCCCGCACAACCTGGCCAACGCGCTCGCCGCCGCCGCCCTGGCCCGGTCCTTCGGCGTCCCGCCGCAGGCCGTGGGGGAGGGACTTCGCCGGCTGCGGATCGGCGACCACCGCATCCAGCAGGTGGCCGAACGCAACGGCGTCCGGTTCGTCGACGACTCCAAGGCCACCAACCCGCACGCCGCCGCCTCCTCGCTGTCGGCCTTCGACTCGGTGGTGTGGATCGCCGGCGGGCAGGCGAAGGGGACCAGCTTCGACGACCTGGTGCAGGACTTCGCCGGCCGGCTGCGGGCGGTCGCGCTGCTCGGCGTCGATCGCCAGGTGATCGCCGACGCACTGGCCCGACACGCTCCCGATGTCCCGGTCTTCACAACCGACGCGGTCGATGATGGGGCAATGCAGCAGGTGGTGACGTGGGCGGCGGGCCGGGCACAACCCGGCGACGTGGTGCTGCTCGCGCCCGGCTGCGCCAGCAAGGACATGTATCCCGACTACGCCGCCCGCGGGGACGCCTTCGCCGCCGCGGTCGCGGCCCTGCCGCCAACGTAGAAAAGGAGGCCTGAGCCAGTGGCGATCCTCACTTCCCCGCTTACGGATCGCCGCGGGCAGTCGTCGCAGACCGGTCAACCGACCGAACGTCGGCGCAGTCTCGTGGTCGAATGGCTGGGACACCCACAAGCGAGCTTCTTCCTCGTGCTCGCACCCACCGTGTTGTTGCTCGTGCTCGGCGCGGTCATGGTGCTCTCCGCGTCCAGCGTGTACGCGCAGGTGCAGTTCGACGACGCCTACTACTTCGTGCGGCGGCACTCGGTCTTCCTGGTGGCCGGTGGGATCGCCGCCTGGGTGCTGGCGACCAGCCCGGTGCAGCGGCTGAAGGTCTTCGGCTGGCTGGCCGTGATGGGCGCCGCCGTCCTGCAGCTGCTCACCTTCACCAGCCTGGGCTGGGCCAAGAACGGCAACAAGAACTGGGTGGATCTCGGCGCGCTGGGCCGGATCCAGCCCTCGGAGTTCGCCAAGCTCGCCATCGTGTTGTGGGGTGCCGACCTGCTCTCCCGCAAGTACGACCTGCTGCACCAGCCCAAGCACCTGCTGATCCCGTTCGTCCCGGTCTCGGGGCTGCTGATCGGCCTGGTCATCCTGCAGCGCGACCTGGGCACCGGGTTGGTGCTGGGCGCGATCGTGCTGGCCGTGCTGTGGTTCGTCGGAGCCTCCTGGAAGATGCTCGGCTCGATCGTGGCCGTGGTCGCCACGGCGGTCGGCGCCCTCGTGCTCACCTCGTCCCACCGGATGACCCGGATCCTCGGCTTCCTCAACCCCGAGCTCGACCCGCTGGGCGTCAACCACCAGCCGATCAAGGCGATGTTCGCCCTCGCCTCGGGTGGCTGGTGGGGCCTGGGACTGGGCGCGAGCCGCCAGAAGTGGGGCGGCCTGGTCGAGTCCCACACCGACTACGTCCTGGCGGTGATCGGTGAGGAACTGGGCCTGGTCGGGACGCTGGCCGTGCTCGGCCTGTTCTTCGTCCTGGGCTATGCCGGGTTCCGGATCGCGATGCGTTCCGACATCCTGTTCTGCCGCTTCCTGGCCGCCGGTGCCACCTCGTGGCTGATGATCCAGGCGCTGCTCAACATCGCGGTCGTGCTGCGGATGGTCCCGGTGATCGGCGTCCCGCTGCCGTTGCTGTCCTATGGCGGCTCGGCGCTGGTGGCCAACCTGTGCGCCGTGGGGTTACTCCTGGCCTGCGCCCGGCTGGAGCCGCGGGCGAGAGCCCTCGCCGGCCGCCGCACCCGCCGTCGGCAGACCCGGGTGACGGCCGTGGTGCCCGACCGCCGGTAGCCTGTCGAGGTGAACATCGTCCTCGCAGGCGGCGGTACGGCGGGGCACACCTCGCCGCTGATCGCGACCGCCCAACAGCTCCAGCGCCTCGCCCCCGAGTCGTCGCTGCTGTGCATCGGGACGCCCCGCGGCCTGGAGACGCGGGTGATCCCGGAAGCCGGCCTCGAACTGGCGCTGATCCCCCCGGTGCCGCTGCCGCGACGCCTCACCCCGGAGCTCGCCGCCGTCCCCGGACGGCTGCGCGGCGCGGTCCGGGAGGCGGCCCGGCTGCTGCAGCGACACAAGGCTGAGGTGGTGGTCGGCTTCGGCGGCTACGTCTCGTTGCCGGTCTACCTGGCCGCCCGGCGCGCCCGGCTGCCGATCGTGCTGCACGAGCAGAACGCGGTGCCCGGCCTGGCCAACCGGGTTGCGGCCCGGTTCAGCAGGTACGTCGCCGTCTCCTTCCCCGACACCCGGCTGCCGTCGGCCCGCTACCTCGGGCTCCCGGTCCGCGACGCGATCGCCACCCTCGACCGTGCTGCGGCCCGGCCCGCCGCCCGGGCGGGGTTCGGGATCACCAACGACCTGCCCGTCCTGCTGGTCAGCGGCGGGTCCCAGGGCGCCCGCAGCATCAACACCGCGCTGGCCGGCGCGGTCGACGCCCTGCTGGCGGCGGGCATCAACGTGGTGCACGTGCTCGGGGCGGGCAACTTCACCGACGACCATGTCCAACGCGGCGACGACCTGACCGGGGCGGTGTACCTGCCGCTGCCGTACGTGGACGCCATGGAGCAGGCCTACGCCGCCGCCGACCTGATGGTCGGCCGCTCCGGGGCGGGCACCGTGATGGAGACCGCCATGGTCGGGCTGCCGACGGTCTTCGTGCCGCTGCCGCACGGCAACGGCGAGCAGGCCCGCAACGCCCGGTTCCTGGTCGAGGCGGACGCCGCGCTGCTGGTCGCCGACTCCGATCTCAGCCCCGACCTGCTGGCCGCCACCGTGATCGGGCTGGTCCGGCAGCCGGGCCGGCTGGCCACCATGAGCAGCACCTGCCGCGAACTGGTGCCGTCCGGGGCGGCCGAAGCGCTGGCCGAGTTGGTGCTGCAGGCCGGGAAGGGCGAGTGAGGTGCCGCTGATCGAACCGGTGGAACTAGCCCCGCTGGACGAGCTGGGGGCGGTCCACTTCATCGCCATCGGGGGCGCCGGGATGAGCGCCATCGCCGCGATGTACGCCGACCTGGGCATCCCGGTCTCCGGCAGCGACCAGTCCGACTCCGCGACGCTGCGCGACCTGCGGGCCCGCGGGATCCGCGCCGAGGTGGGCCACGACCCCGCCCACCTGGCGCAGGCGTCGACCGTCGTCGTCTCCTCGGCGGTGCGCGACTCCAACCCCGAACTGGTCGAGGCGCGCCGCCGCGGGCTGCGGGTCTGGCACCGCAGCACCGCGCTGGGCGCGCTGATGCTCGGCCGCACGGGAGTGGCGGTCACCGGCACCCACGGCAAGACCACCACCTCGGCGATGATCGCCGTCCTGCTCTCCGAGTGCGGCACCGACCCGTCCTATGTGATCGGGTCGCCGCTCACCTCGTCCGGGGAGAGCTCGCACGTCGGTTCCGGCCCGGCCTTCGTCATCGAGGCCGACGAGTCCGACGGCTCCTTCCTGCAGTACCCCGCCCAGATCGTCGTGGTCACCAACATCGAGGCCGACCACCTCGACAACTGGGGGACCGCCGAGGCCTACGCCGAGGGCTTCGCCACCCTCGCCCTGCAGCCCGGGGTGCGCACCGTCATCCTGGACGCCGACGATCCCGGGACGCGGGCCCTGGCGGGCCGCCTGGCCGGCACCGACCGGCAGGTGGTGCTGGTCGGCGAGGCCGCTGACGCCGACGTCCGGCTGCTCCGGCTGGGGTACAGCGGTGCCGGCGCCCACGCCGAATTGCAGGCCGCCGACGACGTCGGGCCGCTGGAACTGGCGGTGCCGGGCCGGTACAACCTGCACAACGCAGCCATCGCCTACGCGGTGGGCCGCGCCCTGGGAGTGGACGGTCCCCGGCTGCGAGCCGCCGCAGCCGCCTTCAACGGCACCCACCGGCGCTTCCAGCGGGTCGGGACGGTCGCCGGGGTCACCATCGTCGACGACTACGCCCACCACCCCACCGAGGTGGTCGCCACCCTGACCGCCGCCCGGGTGTTCGCCGGCACCGAGCGGGTGGTCGCCTGCTTCCAGCCGCACCTGTTCACCCGGACGCGCGACTTCGCCGCCGAGTTCGGCCGCGCGCTGGCGCTGGCCGACCAGGTCGTGGTGCTCGGCATCTACCCGGCCCGCGAGGACCCGATCCCCGGCGTCACCGGTGAACTGGTCGCCGAGGCGGTGCGCGACGTGCTCGGGCCGGAGCGCGTGCACTACGTCGAGTCGGTCACCGACGCGCCGGCCGTGCTCGACGGGCTGGTGGGGCCGGCCGACCTGGTCGTGACCCTGGGCGCGGGGGACGTCACCGGCGTCGGCCCGGCGCTCGCCGCGCGGCTGGCGGAGCGACAGTGAGGGCGCCCGCTCCGACCGACGCCAGCAGCCGGCTGCTCCGTCGGCGGCGCGAGGTCCGCCGCCGGGCCTGGCTGCAGTGGGCGCTGGTCGGGCTGGCGGTCGCCGTGCTCGGCGCCGCGGTCTACGTGGTCGGCTTCTCGCCGGTGCTGGCGGTCACCCGGGTGTCCATCTCAGGCACGGACATCCTCAGCCCCGAGGAGGTGTCGGCCGCGGCCGCCGTCCCGCTGGGCACGCCGCTGGTGCGGCTGGACCTCGACGGGATCGCTGGACGGGTCGCCGGGCTGCCGCCGGTGGCAGAGGTCAGCGTCACCCGCCACTGGCCCGACGCCGTGGCTGTCGAGGTCAGCGAGCGGGTCGCCCGGCTCGCGATCGAGTCCGGCACCGGTTTCCTGGTCGCCGATGCGTCCGGGGTCGTCTTCGACACCGCCAAGTCGCTGCCGAAGGGTCTGGTGAGGGTGCAGGCCGACCCCGGTGACCGGCAGACCCTGGTGGATGCCGCCGTCGTCTACTCCTCCCTCAGCAGCGCCACCGCCAAGAAGCTGTCCAGCATCCAGGCCCGGGGACGCGACTCGATCACGTTGCGGCTGCGCGGCGGGGAGCGGGTGCTGTGGGGCAGCGCCGAGCAGTCGGAGCTCAAGTCGCAGGTGATCGACGTCCTGCTCGACGAGGGCGGCACCACCTTCGACGTCTCCGCGCCGGCCTATCCGACCCGGCGGTGAAGGCCCCGACGACCCCGCGACCGGGCCAACCCTGAACCCGCACTTGAGGTACACGCCGAGCGCCACCCACGGTGCTTGGTGAACGGTTGCCCAGTCTCATAGCCTCGACACGCCGAGATGGGTGTTGCCCTTCCCACAGACTCGTCTGCAATCCCGCACCGGCACCCCGGACTTGAACCAGAAGGTGGGTACTCAGGTGGCAACTGCATCGCAGAATTACCTTGCGATCATCAAGGTTGTCGGTGTCGGCGGGGGTGGCGTGAACGCCGTCAACCGCATGATCGAGTCAGGCCTGCGTGGCGTCGAGTTCATTGCGGTGAACACCGATGCGCAGGCGCTCCTGATGAGCGACGCCGACGTGAAGCTCGACATTGGACGCGACCTCACCCGTGGTCTGGGTGCCGGCGCCGACCCGGCGAAGGGCCGGCAGGCCGCCGACGACCACGCCGACGAGATCGAGGAGGTCCTCAAGGGCGCCGACATGGTCTTCGTCACCGCGGGCGAGGGCGGCGGCACCGGTACCGGTGGCGCTCCGGTCGTGGCCCGGGTGGCGCGTTCGCTCGGTGCGCTGACGATCGGTGTGGTGACCCGTCCGTTCAGCTTCGAGGGCAGGCGCCGCTCGACCCAGGCCGAGGACGGCATCGCCGCGCTGCGCGAAGAGGTCGACACGCTGATCGTGATCCCCAACGACAAGCTGCTGGAGATGACCGACCACCACGTCGCCATCCTGGACGCCTTCCGCCAGGCCGACCAGGTGCTGATGCAGGGCGTCTCCGGCATCACCGACCTGATCACCACCCCGGGCCTGATCAACCTCGACTTCGCCGATGTGAAGGCGGTCATGCAGAACGCCGGATCGGCGCTGATGGGCATCGGCTCGGCCCGCGGTGAGGACCGCGCCCGGGCCGCGGCCGAGATGGCGGTCTCCTCGCCACTGCTCGAGGCCAGCATCGACGGCGCCCACGGCGTGCTGCTGTCGATCTCGGGTGGCTCCGACCTGGGACTGTTCGAGGTCTCCGCGGCGGCCCAGCTCATCGAGCAGGCCGCCCACGAGGAGGCCAACATCATCTTCGGCACCGTGATCGACGACTCGCTCGGCGACGAGGTGCGGGTGACAGTGATCGCGGCGGGGTTCGACGGCGGCGTGCCGCCCAAGGCCCGTCCGCGCCCGGCCGTGGTGCGTTCCCCCGAGCCGGCGCCGGCCCCGGCCCCGCGACCCGCCCAGCCCGAAGCGGAGCCCGAGGCGGCCGCCGCGCGGCCCTCGCCGGCGACCCCGCCCGCCGAGAACTGGCCGGCCGGTTCCGACGACGACCTGGACGTCCCGGACTTCCTGAAGTAGGCGTGTTCGCCTTCCGCAACGATCCCGGCGCCGACGGCGCCGGGATCGCGTTCTGCGACGCCGGTTCACGGGCGGCGCCACTCGACCTGGCCGACCGCGCCGGCGGTGCCGCGCCCGGCTGGCAGCTGGTCGAGGACGCGCTCGGAGTTCGCGTGCTGCATCCACGACAGGTGCACGGCACCCGGGTTCTGGTGGTCGACTCCGCGACCGAACCCGGCCGGTGCGCCGCGACCGAGGCCGACGCCCTCGTGACGGCCGAGCGCGGGCTGGGTGTGGCGGTGCGGGTGGCCGACTGCCTGCCGGTGCTGCTGGCCGACCCGGACGCGGCCGTGGTCGGTGCCGCCCACGCCGGACGGGTGGGCCTGGCGGCCGGAGTCCTGCCCGCCGCCCTGGCCGCGATGGCGGCCCTGGGGGCCGGCAGGATCACCGCCTGGATCGGCCCCCACATCTGCGGGGGGTGCTACGAGGTTCCCGAAGCGATGCGCGGCGAGGTGTCCGCCACCCTGCCCGGCGCCCGCTCGACCACCTCCTGGGGCACCCCGGCCCTCGACCTCGGGCGGGCCGCCCGCCGCCAGCTGGAGGCGGCCGGCTGCCGCGTCCTGGAGGTGGGCGGTTGCACCCTGGAGACCCCCGGCCTGCACTCCTACCGGCGCGACGGTGCCGCCGCCGGCCGTCAGGCCGGCATCGCCTGGCTGCCGCTCTGACGCCGCGCGGCCACCCGGGGCGGGGGACGGTCGTTCGGCCGGGCGGTACCGCGTCGGTCGAGCCTCTGCCGCACCGGTAGCGGCCAGTCAGCGCGCCGCGTGTCGTCCCCTGCGGCCACCCCCCGCGCGGCTAGCCTTTTCCCAGAGTCTGTGACGAGGGGCGTGAGATGGCTGACCGGTTGAAGAAGGCTGCCGTGTGGCTTGGTCTGGTGTCAGACCACGACTACACCGAGGCCGACCAGGGGTTCGAGGACATCACCGAAGAGGTGTCCCCGCGCGGGTCCGCCCCCGCCACCGTGACCGAGCTCGAGAGCCGCCGCGTGGTGCAGACCATGCCCCGGGAGGCCGACCTGAGCCGGATCATCACCGTCCACCCGCGCACCTACAACGAGGCCCGCACCATCGGGGAGAACTTCCGTGACGGTGTCCCGGTCATCATGAACCTGTCCGACATGGAGGACGCCGACGCCAAGCGCCTGGTCGACTTCGCGGCGGGGCTGATCTTCGGCCTGCATGGCAGAATCGAGCGCATCACCAGCAAGGTGTTCCTGCTCTCGCCGCAGAACGTCAACGTCGCAGCCGAGGACAAGGAACGAATCGCGGGTGGGTTCTTCAACCAGTCGTGACCACAGGGAGGCCGGGACGTGATCGGCGCGGTTCTTGGCTTTCTGATCTGGCTCTACCTGGTGGTCCTCACCGTCCGGGCGCTGCTCTCGTTGGTCCCGCTCTTCATCCGTGACTGGCAGCCCCGCGGAGCGCTGCTGGTGGTGGCCGAACTCGTCTACACCCTGACCGACCCGCCGCTGCGCTGGCTGTCGCGGGTGGTACCCCCGGTGCGGCTCGGCGGGCTCCAGCTGGACCTGGGTTTCCTGCTGCTCTTCCTCGCGCTGTCGGTGGCGATGCGCGTAGTCCCGGCCTTGCTGTAGCAAGCTCGAAACCCTTACTTGAGAGTCGTGCGGGAGCCTGAGAGTTTCTTGGACTGGCGCGCGGCGCTGCACTAGCCTGAATCCGAATCGCCCCGCCGGCCACCGGTCGACGCGACAGTAACAATCATGAGGTGGACGATGACCCTGACCCTGGAGCAGGTCCGACAGACCCGCTTTCACCTGGCTCGCCGCAACGGCTATGAGCCGGTTGATGTGGACAACTTTGTCGACAAGGTGGAGGCCACGCTCTCCCAGCTGACGGAGGAGAACGAGACCCTCAAGCAGCAGGTCGACGCGCTGAGTTCCAGCGAGCCGTCCAGCATCTTCGTGCCGAGCGACTCCGGTGACAATGACGGGCTGCGTCAGGAGTTGCAGTCCCGGATGGGCGAGCTGGAGTCGGTCCGCGGCGAGATGGACGCACTGCGCGCAGAGCTGCAGGCCCGCTCCGACGAGGTTGAGCGGCTGCAGGGCGAACTGGCCGCTCGCAACCGCGAGATCGAGGCGCTGAACGCCCAGGCCGCCCAGGTCCAGGCCCAGCCGGCCGCCGAGGCAGACGGCCCCAAGGGCAGTGTCGAGAACATCGTCGTCACCTCCTCGGCCGACGCCTCCCCGGCGGTCGCCCGACTGCTGCAGATGGCCACCGAGCAGGCCGAGCGCCTGGTGGGCGAGTCCCACGTCGAGGCCCAGCGGCTGGTCGGAGAGGCCCGCGCCGAGGCGGAGACCGTCATCGACAACGCCAACCGCAAGGCCCACGAGACCCTGACCGACGCCCGCACGCGGGCCGACCGGATCGAGTCGGAGGCCCGGGTCAACGCCGAGCGGGTCACCACCGAGGCGCTCAACCGCTCCGACGCGGTCAACGCAGAGGCCGACCGGCGCCGCGAGGAGCTCTTCACCCAGCTCGAGCAGGAGCGGGACGTGCTGCGGACCAAGGTCGACAAGCTGCGCCAGTTCGAGAGCAACTTCCGCTCGAACCTCACCGCGCAGCTGCACAACCACATCAAGGTCCTGGAGGAGTCGGTCATCGAACCGTCCGACACCCCGGAGATCCTCAACGAACCCGCCTCCAACTCGCCGACCCCCCGGCTGGACGCGCTGCTCGGCGAGTGACCGACGGCCGCGCCGGTAGCGCGCGGCTCACGACCTGCCATCGTCCCGGAACGGCCTTGCGCCGTGCCGGGACGATGCACGTCCGGGCGGGTCCGTCGGCACGCCAGACGCGGTGCGTCAGTGTCAGGTGGCAGGTGGTACTCTCCCTGCTCAGGCATCACTAGAAGCGGAGAATCGATGGCAACTTCTCGCCGTAGCACCGCCGCATCGGCGGTCCACGCGAATGCCTCAGCCTTCCCCGTCGCCGAGGGTGAGGAACCCTGGACGGAGGAAGAGGTCGAGGAGGTCCGCCAGGAGTTGCTGGCCGACATCAAGCGGATGGAGCGGGCCATCGAGGTGGCCGAGGCGGGTCTGGCCGACCTGTTCGAGGACGGCTCGGACGGCGCGGGACGCGACCCGGCTGATGTCGGCTCGTCCAACTTCGAGCGCGACCAGGAGATGTCGCTGGTGCAGAACGCACGCGACATGCTCGAGCAGGCCCAGCTCGCCTACCGGCTGTTCGAGTCGGGGCAGTACGGCCGCTGCGAGTCCTGCGGCAACCCGATCGGCAAGGACCGGCTCCAGGTCTTCCCGCGGGCCACGCTGTGCATCTCATGCAAGCAGCGGGAGGAACGGCGATAACCGTTCAGAAGGAAACCGCCACCCCCAGTCCGGTGCGTCTGCGGTTGCTGGCGGTCGGGATCGCCGTCGTCGGCATCGTCCTCGACCAGGTCACCAAGACCATCGCCATCGACCGGCTCGACCCCAACCAGCCCATTCCGGTGATCGACGGCCTGCTGATCCTGCAACTGATCAGGAACCCCGGCGCCGCCTTCAGCATGGGCGAGGAGTTCACCGTCGCGCTGACCTGCGTCGCGCTCGCGGCGCTCGTCGTGGTGGCCGGGTGGCTGCTGCCCAAGGTGCGCCACCTCGGCTGGGCGGTCGCCACCGGCTGCCTGCTGGCCGGCATCGTGGGCAACCTGATCGACCGGCTGTTCCGTGAGCCCGGCCCGTTCCGCGGCCACGTGATCGACTTCCTCCAGGTGCCGCACTTCGCGATCTTCAACGTCGCCGACATCTTCATCACCGTCGCCGCCGCCATGGTCATCTGGCTCTCCATGATCACCCAGGTCACGATGGCGGGAGTGAGCCTCAAGCAGACCTCCGATGGCTAGCGTCTGGCTCGTCCCCGACGGGCTGGAGGGCGACCGGGTGGACGCCGCCGCCGCCCGGATGACCGGGCTCACCCGGAGCCGGGTGGAGGCACTGATCGCCGAGGGAGCGGTCTGGGTCAACTCCCAACCGGTCGGCAAGTCCTACCGCGTCAAGGCCGGTGACCTGCTCGAGGTCGAGATCCCCACCGAACCGCGGCTTCAGGTCGTGCCCCAGGAGGTCGCCGGGATCACCATCGTCCACGACGACGCCGACATCGTCGTGGTCGACAAGCCCGCCGGGGTGGCCGCGCACCCCAGCCTCGGCTGGGACGGGCCGTCGGTGGTGGAGCACCTGGCGGCGGCCGGCTTCCGGATCTCCACCTCGGGCGCCGCGGAGCGGCAGGGCATCGTCCAGCGGCTCGACGTCGGCACGTCCGGGCTGATGGTGGTCGCCAAGAGCGAGCCCGCCTACACCGCCCTGAAGCGGGCCTTCAAGGCGCGGACGGTGCGCAAGGTCTACCACACCCTCGTCCAGGGCCACCCCGACCCGTTCGAGGGCACCATCGAGGCCCCGATCGGACGCCACCCCGGCGCGGAGTGGAAGATGGCGGTGGTGGCCGGCGGACGGCACTCGGTGACCCACTACGCGATGCTCGAGGCGTTCCCCGCGGTCACCCTGCTGGAGGTGCACCTCGAGACCGGGCGCACCCACCAGATCCGCGTCCACATGCAGGCGATCCGGCACCCCTGCGTGGGCGATCCCACCTACGGCGGCGACCCGGTGCTGGCCGCCCGGCTCGGCCTGGAGCGGCAGTGGCTGCACGCCGTCGAACTCGGCTTCACGCACCCCGGTACCGGGGAGTGGGTGGACTTCCGTTCGGACTACCCGCCGGATCTTGCACACGCGCTCGAGCTCGTCAGCCAGTGACTCAGGCTGTCGGGGTGCCGATCCCGGTAAGGTCGAGGTGTGCGTAGAGCGAAGATCGTGTGCACGATCGGCCCGGCAACAGACTCCCCGGAGAAGATCGTCGAACTGGTAGAGGCCGGCATGAATGTCGCCCGCCTGAACATGAGCCATGGCGACCATGTGCTGCACGCGAAGCGGATCCAGTGGGTCCGGGACGCGGCGCGGATCGCCGGTCGGCCGGTCGGGATCTTCGCCGATCTGCAAGGACCCAAGATCCGCCTGGAGACCTTCGAGGGCGGCGAGGCGGTGCTCGAGGCGGGCGCCCGGTTCACGATCACCACCGATGACGTGGTCGGCACCGCGGAGCGGGCGGGGACCACCCTGAAGACGCTGACCGCCGATGTCAGCCCGGGCGACGAGATCCTGATCAACGACGGCGCCATCGTGCTGCGGGCCCTGGAGGTCACCGACACCGACGTCGTCACCGAGGTCGTGGTCGGCGGCGTGGTCTCCGACCACAAGGGCATCAACCTGCCCGGGGTCGCGGTGAGCGTCCCTGCACTGTCGGAGAAGGACGAGCGGGACCTGCGGTTCGCGCTGCGGCACGAGGTCGACATGGTCGCGCTGTCCTTCGTCCGCTCGCCGGCCGACATCGAGCCGGTGCGGCGGGTGATGGCCGAGGAGGGCCGCAAGGTCCCGGTGATCGCCAAGCTGGAGAAGCCCCAGGCGATCGAGAACCTGGGCGCCATCATCGATACCTTCGACGCCTTCATGGTCGCCCGCGGCGACCTCGGCGTGGAATTGCCGCTGGAGGACGTCCCGCTGGTGCAGAAGCGGATCATCGACGCCGCCCGCCGGTGGGCCAAGCCGGTGATCGTGGCCACCCAGATGCTGGAGTCGATGATCACCGCGCACCGTCCGACCCGGGCGGAGGCGTCCGACGTCGCCAATGCGGTGCTGGACGGCGCGGACGCCGTGATGCTGTCGGGCGAGACCGCGGTCGGGGACTACCCGATCGACTCGGTCAAGGTGATGGCCCGGATCATCGTGAAGACCGAGAAGGACGGTCTGGCCCAGATCCGGAGCCTGGCCTGGGACCCGCACACCACCTCCGGGGTGATCGCCAAGGCGGCCATCGAGGTCGCGCAGCGCACCGGCGCCCGCCACCTGGCGGCGTTCACCATCTCCGGCGACACCCCGCACCGGCTGGCCCGGCTGCGGTCGGAGGTGCCGATCATGGCCTTCACGCCGCTGCCCCGCACGGCGCAGGAACTCACCCTCGTCTGGGGCGTCCAGACCTATGTGACGCCGGAGTTCACCAACTCCGACGCCATGGTGCAGTCCGTGGAGGAAGCGCTCACCGAACTCGGCGCGGTGGGGCCGGGCGACGTCATCGTGATCCTCGCCGGCAACCCGGGCCGGCTCGCCCACCAGACCAATTCGCTGCGGGTGTTCGAAATCGCCGACCCCCGCCAGTCCAGGAAAGTAAAGGAATGAAACTCGTCATCGCTGGAGACCACACCGCCATCGAGCTGAAGAAGGCGGTGCTGGAGCACGTCCGGGAACGCGGCTTCGACATCACCGACCTCGGTGCGGAGACGGCCGAGCGGACCGACTACCCGAAGTGGGGCCGACTCGTGGGGGAGACCATCGCCCGCGGCGAGGCCGACGCCGGGATTGCGATCTGCGGCACCGGGGTGGGGATCTCGATCACCGCCAACAAGGTCCGCGGGATCCGCGCGGCCTGCGTCAGCGAGCCGTACTCGGCCCAGATGGCCAAGCGCCACAACAACGCCAACGTGCTGGCCTTCGGGGCCCGCGTCGTCGGGGTGGACCTGGCCAAGATGATCGTCGACGCCTGGCTGGACGCCTCCTTCGAGGCGGGTGGGCGCCACACCGACCGGGTGGCCCTGATCACCGAGGTGGACGAGCACTACCGCGGCAACGCCTGACCGACACACGGGGACGGTTCTCCGGCACACGGGGACGGTTCTCCCGCACACGGGGACGGTTCTCCCGCACACGGGGACAGACCTCGTGGGCCGACTCCTGTCGCCGTCCTGACAGCCTGAAGCCGCGCACGGTGCCCGAGGGGGGAGTCGAACCCCCACGTCCTTTCGGACTGACGATTTTGAGTCGCCCGCGTCTGCCATTCCGCCACTCGGGCCGGGCCGCCCATGATTGTGTCACACTTGCCGACCCGTTGCGGCGACGCGGTAACCTCGTCCATGCCCGCTGTCGACCGGGACGCTAGCTGTAAGGATCCTCATGACCAACACCTCCAAGTCCCCTCGTACCGACGATGCGCCGATCCGCGTGCTGGTCGCCGAGGACGAGGCCCTCATCCGCCTCGACCTCGTGGACATGCTGCGCGACGAGGGCTACGAGGTCATCGGTGAGGCGTCGGACGGTGAGGAGGCGCTGGCGCTGGCCCGCGAGCTCAACCCCGACCTGGTCGTGATGGACGTCAAGATGCCCAAGATGGACGGCATCACCGCCGCGGCGACCATCGCCGAGGAGCGGATCGCCGCCGTGGTGATGCTCACCGCCTTCAGCCAGCGCGAGCTGATCGAGCGCGCCCGGGAGGCCGGGGCGATGGCCTACGTGGTCAAGCCCTTCGACGCCTCCGACGTGGTACCCGCGATCGAGATCGCGATGGCCCGGTTCGCCGAGATCCGCGCCGTCGAGGCCGAGGTGGCCGACCTGGAGGAGCGGTTCGCCTCCCGCAAGGCCGTCGACCAGGCCAAGGGCCTGTTGCAGGAGGGTCTGGGCCTGACCGAGCCCGAGGCCTTCCGCTGGATCCAGAAGACCGCGAT
This sequence comes from Actinomycetes bacterium, assembly GCA_023436925.1. Classification (GTDB taxonomy): domain Bacteria; phylum Actinomycetota; class Actinomycetes; order Propionibacteriales; family Propionibacteriaceae; genus Propionicimonas. The sequence goes on along the minus strand of JAEZHJ010000055.1, from coordinate 30,770 downwards.
GGACCTGCGCAAGTCGATGCGCGAGGTCGCCGAGGGCGTCATCGAGCACGCCAAGGCCGGCAAGTCCGGCAAGCCGCTGGGCTGACCGGACGGGGCCCGGCCGCGGCAACGCGACCGGTGTCGGTCTTCGGCCTCAGTCGGCGGACCGCTTCAAGGACACGGTGATCCGCGCTGCGCAGACCTGGCGTCCGTCGTCATCGGTCAGGGCCACGTCGTAGGTGGCCAGCGTGCCGCCGATCCGAAGCGCCGTGGCGACCCCGGTTACCCAGCCCGACCGCACCGGCAGCAGGTGCGTGGCGTTGATGTCGACCCCGGCGATCTGCCCCTTCGGCCCGACCTCGGCCGCGGCGGCCAGGGAGGCGAGGGTCTCGGCCACCACGCAGGAGGCGCCGCCGTGCCACAGCCCGAACGGCTGGGTGTTCCCCTCGACCGGATAGCGCCCCACCGCCCGGGTCGGGGTGACCTCGTCGAGGATCAGCCCCATCTTCTCGTCCAGGGCGCTGGTGAAGTGGTGGAACCAGTCGGGCACGTTCATGGCGACAACCTTGGCACGCCCGGTGCCGCGACGCCGGGATCGTCCGCCGGCGCCGGTCCGTGGGTCTGCAGGGTCTGTCCCCGTGTGCGGGAGAACCGTCCCTGTGTGCGGGAGGACCGTCCCTGTGTGCGGGAGGACCGTCCCCGTGTGCGGGAGAACCGTCCCCGTGTGCGGGAGGACCGTCCCCGTGTGCCGGTGAGGCCGTGGCGACGTCGGTGGCCGCCGGTAATGTGTCGCCGGTGACGACCTCCCAGAGCAGCAGCCCGCAACCCATCGCGACCGGCCCGGCCGACGGCCGGCCAGGCCGCGCCAGCGACGAGGGCGTGCTGCTGCTGATCGACGGGCACTCGGTGGCCTACCGGGCCTTCTTCGCGCTGCCGGTGGAGAACTTCTCGACCACCACGGGACAGCACACCAACGCCGTGTACGGCTTCACCTCGATGCTGATCAATGTCCTGCGCGATGAGCAGCCCACCCACCTCGCGGTCGCCTTCGACGTTTCGCGCAAGACCTTCCGTAGCGCCGAGTACGCCGAGTACAAGGCCAACCGCTCCGCCTCGCCGGCCGAGTTCGCCGGCCAGATCGACCTCATCAAGGAGGTCCTCGACGCGCTCAACATCGTCCACGTCGAGGTGGACGGGTTCGAGGCCGACGACATCATCGCCACGCTGTCGCGGCGCTCCACCGCCGCCGGGCTGAAGACCCTGATCTGCACCGGCGACCGGGACACCCTGCAGTTGGTCAACGACTCGGTCACCGTGCTCTACCCGCGCAAGGGAGTCTCGGATCTGGCCCGGATGACGCCGGCCCTGGTCGAGGAGCGGTACCTGGTGCCGCCGGCGCGCTACCCCGAGCTGGCCGCGCTGGTGGGGGAGAGCAGCGACAACCTGCCCGGCGTCCCCGGGGTCGGGCCGAAGACCGCCGCCAAGTGGCTGGAGGCCTACGGCGGGCTGGAGAACCTGGTCCGGCGGGCGGACGAGGTCGGCGGCAAGGTCGGCGACTCGTTCCGGGCCCATCTGGACGATGTGGTCCGCAACCGCCGGCTGAACGCGCTGGTCGGCGATCTGGACCTCCCGGTCGGCATCGATGCCCTGGTCCGGCGCGACTGGAACCGCGAGGCCGTCCACACCCTGTTCGACAGCCTGGAGTTCCGGGTGCTGCGCGACCGGCTGCTGGAGACCCTGCCCGCCGAGCAGACCGGTCCGGAGGGCGGCTTCGAGGTGGCCGGGACGGCGCTGGCGCCCGGCGAGGTCGCCGGCTGGCTGGACGCGCACGCCCGCGGGGCCGTGGTCGGGATCGACGTCACCGGCAGCTGGCGGTGGGGGACCGGTGACCTGACCGGGGTCGCGCTCGCCGCAGCGGACGGCACCGCCTGCTGGATCGACGTCGCCGACCTCACCCCCGCCGACGACGCGGCGCTCGCGGCGTGGCTGGCGGATCCGGCCGCCCCCAAGGCGATGCACGACGCCAAGGGCCCGCTCGAGGCGATCTGGGCCCGCGGCTGGGACCTGGCCGGGCTGGCCAGCGACACCCAGCTCGCCGCCTACCTGCTCAAGCCCGACCAGCGGGTCTACGACCTGGCCGACCTGACCGCCCGCCACCTGCGCCGCGAGTTGGCGGTCGACAGCGCGGGAACGGTCGACACCGACCAGCTGGCCTTCACCTTCGACGAGACCTCCGGCCGGGACGCGATGGTGCGCGCCCGTGCGGTGATCGACCTCGCCGTCGCGCTCGAAGCCGAACTCGAGGAGCGCGGCGGCGCCAACCTGCTGCGCGAGGTCGAACTCCCGCTGTTGCGCACCCTGGCGACGATGGAGAAGGTCGGCATCGGGGTGGACGAGCCGTACCTGGTGCAGCTGCGGGGCGAGTTCGACGCCGAGGTGCAGCGCGCCGAGGCCGAGGCCTTCGCGGTGATCGGCCACTCGATCAACCTCGGTTCCCCCAAGCAGCTCCAGGCGGTGCTGTTCGACGAGCTCGGGATGCCGAAGACCCGCCGGACCCAGACCGGCTACACCACCGACGCCGAGGCCCTGGAGACGCTCTACGCCCGCACCGGGCACCCCTTCCTGGCCCACCTGCTGCGCCACCGGGACCAGATCCGGCTCCGCCAGACCGTCGAGGGCCTGCTGAAGTCGATCGCCGACGACTCACGGATCCACACCACCTATGTCCAGACGATCGCCGCGACCGGACGGCTGTCCAGCACCGACCCGAACCTGCAGAACATCCCGATCCGGACCGCGGAGGGCCGCCGGATCCGGGAGGCTTTCGTGGTCGGGCCCGGCTACGAGACCCTGCTGACCGCCGACTACTCCCAGATCGAGATGCGGATCATGGCGCACGCCTCGGCCGACGCCGGGCTGATCGACGCCTTCGCTTCCGGGGAGGACTTCCACACCGTGATGGCCGCCCGGGTGTTCGGGGTGGCGCCCGAGGACGTCGACATCACGCAGCGGGCCCGGATCAAGGCGATGAACTACGGCCTGGCCTATGGCCTGAGCGCCTTCGGGCTGTCCCAGCAACTCCGGATCGAGGTCTCCGAGGCCCGCGGCCTGATGGAGGAGTACTTCGAGCGGTTCGGCCACGTCCGCGACTACCTGCGCGACATCGTCGACCAGGCACGCCGGACCGGATTCACCGAGACCCTGCTGGGCCGTCGCCGCTACCTGCCGGACCTGACCTCGTCCAACCGGCAGCGGCGCGAGATGGCCGAGCGGATGGCGCTCAACGCCCCGATCCAGGGCTCGGCCGCCGACATCATCAAGGTCGCGATGCTGGACGTCGAGGCCGCCCTGACGCGGGCGGGCATGGCCAGCCGGATGCTGCTCCAGGTGCACGACGAACTCGTCTTCGAGGTGGCCCCGGGGGAGACCGAGGCGCTCGAGGCCCTGGTCCGCGACAAGATGGGTCACGCCATGGACCTGGCCGTGCCCCTGGAGGTGTCGGTCGGCACCGGCCGGTCCTGGCACGAGGCCGCCCACTAGCCTCACTCGGCGCGCGGCCCCGCCCCGGCCAGCATCCCCGCCACGAGCGGGCGGCAGCCGTCGGCGGCCATCGTCACCGCGGCGACCCCGGCCACCAGCACCGCCGCCAGCGGCAGCAGGCCGGGCAGGTTGGGCAGCATTGCGCCGAGGGTGCAGAAGAAGACCACCGACAGCCCGGCTGCGCCGACCGAGGCCAGCAGGGTGGGGACCAGCACCTCGTGGCGCCGCGAGCGGTGCACCAGGTCGCGCGGCGTCCCGGCGTGGTCGAGGTGGACCAGGCTCGCCCGCCGGTCCAGCACCGCCGCCGCCTGGTTGAGCGCGGTCGAGGCGGCCGCGACCAGGAAGCCGATGGCCAGGGTGAGCAGCGTCCCGGTACGCAGGTCGGCGTCGATCAGCGCCGTCAACGGGTCCGGGGTGGCACCGAAGCTGGGCAGGGCAAGCATCGTCCCGCCCGCGAAGGCCGCCAGCGCCAGGCCGGCCACATTGCGCCAGGCGCCTCGCGGGTCCGCCAGCAGCCGGCGACCGGCCAGCAGGACGGCCGGCGAGTCCCGCCGGACCATGACCTGTCCGGCAAGCTGCAGCAGCAGCGGACCCACCAGGTTGGTGACCCACATGAAGCCGGCCAGCACCACGAAGGTGATCGCCATCGCCGCGGTGCGGGCCCGGTCGAAGTCCAGCAGCGGAGCGACCGCCACCCAGCCGACCACGACCAGCGGGACGGTGAGCAGCCGCTGCCAGCGCAGGCCGCGGCGCCGCACTCGCCGGGCCACCCCCAGCGGGGAGATCCGCACCTGGCGCAGGCCCAGCACGGCGGCGCCGCCGGCCAGCACGACCACCAGCGCCAGCAGGGCGATGATCCACTGCCAGGGCAGCACCATCTCGGCCACGCTCAGCGGCGCGGCCTGGAAGCTGAGTACCTGCCAGACCGGCAACAGGCCGGCGTAGAGGGCAGCCCCGGCGACGCTGCCGATCGCGGCGGCTGCCATCGTCTCGGTGGCGGACAGCGCGACCGCGCCGAATGAGGACACCCCCAGCAGCCGGAGGGCGGCCAGCCGCTGGTCGCGGCCGAGGGCGCCCATCCGGGCGGCCGCCGAGCTCAGGGTGAGCAGCGGGACGACCAGCAGGACGGCCGCCCCGCCGGCCAGGAAGGTCCACAGCGCCAGCTGGTCGCCGGCAGCCGCGGCCGGGAGGCCGACCAGGTCGAGGAAGGCCTGCGGCGGGGTCTGTTCGCGCAGGAAGAAGGCGCGCGCCCCCGCGACAACGCTGAGCAGCAGCCCGGTGCTCACCGCGAAGGCGGCGATCGCCAGCAGGTCGACGACAGCGCGGCCCGCATTCGCCCGGGCGCGCAGCAGCAGCGCGGCGATGGTGAGGACCGGCAGCGGCCGGTGAGCGACGCCGGCGGTCATCGCAGGACCCCACTGCGGTCGGAGTCGATCCGGCCGTCCAGGATCACCAGGTGCCGCTCGCACCACGCCGCGACGCTCGCGTCATGGGTGACCAGCACCAGGGAGGCGCCGATCACCGCGGCCGCGCTGGTCAGCACCCCCATCACCTCGGCACCGGTGGCCTGGTCCAGCGCACCGGTCGGCTCGTCGGCCATCACCACCGCGGGACCGTGGACGAGGGCACGGGCCACCGCGACCCGCTGCGCCTGGCCGCCGGAGAGCTCGCCGGGCCGGCGCCGCTCCATCCCGGCCAACCCGAGCCTGCCCAGCCAGGCCCGGGCCTGGGCCAGCGCGGCCCGGCGCGGCACCCCGGCCAAGAGCAGCGGCAGCGCGACGTTCTCGTCGGCCGGCAGTTCGGCGAGCAGTTGTCCGTCCTGGAAGACGAAGCCGAAGCGGCGCAGCCGCAGTGCCGACCGCTCGGCGTCGCCGGCCAGCGACACCGGGTCGCCGCCGAGGCTCACGTCCCCGCTGTCGGGCAACAGGACCCCGGCCAGGCAGTGCAGCAGGGTCGACTTGCCGGACCCGGAGGGGCCCATGATCGAGATCGACTGGCCGGCCGGGATCGTCAGGCTGACCCCATCCAGTGCCCGGACGGGCTGACCGGTGGCGTCGCCGAAGGTCTTCGTCAGGGACCGGGCGACCAGCGTGCCGTCGGCCGACTCAGGGCGGGCGGCGAGGTTCAGTTCGGGAGAGGAGAACACCATGGTTCCAATCCCATCCGCCACCGCCGGCCGGCGCACTGGTGGAGGCCGGAGACCTGGTGGTAGACCCAGCGCTACCGGGGTGCTCCTGCCGCCTTCCCCGCCCTGCCGTGGGCGGGGCCCGTCCCGAACGGCCGGCCAGGCGGTCGGGTCGCCGGTTGTGTCCGGATCGTGACCATCGACAGGTTTGACCGTCTCAGGAAGCGGTCGGTAGGCTGGTGGGGCACTGCGACTGGCCTGGCTTCAGACGGAGTAGGTCGGGCACGTGCGCTGGCATCCGTCGGATTTCGGTCAGGTCGTTTTTCAGCCACACGGTCAAAAGTGCGACTGGCCTAACCAAACCTACCCATCGGAGCCCTCCTACATGACCTCCTCTTCTGAGGCCTCAACTCTCGTCGCATACGACGATCTTGGTTCTCCCGAAGCCTTCCTGGCTGCGGTCGATGCAACCATCAAGTACTTCAACGACGGCGACATCGTCACGGGCACCGTCGTCAAGGTCGACCGGGACGAGGTCCTGCTCGACATCGGTTACAAGACCGAAGGCGTCATCCCCTCCAAGGAACTCTCCATCAAGCACGACGTGAACCCGTTCGACGTGGTCTCCGTGGGCGATGAGATCGAGGCCCTCGTCCAGCAGAAGGAGGACAAGGAGGGTCGCCTGATCCTGTCCAAGAAGCGCGCCCAGTACGAGCGCGCCTGGGGCACGATCGAGAAGGTGAAGGAAGCCGACGGCGTCGTCACCGGCAAGGTGATCGAGGTCGTCAAGGGCGGCCTCATCATCGACATCGGGCTGCGCGGCTTCCTGCCCGCCTCCCTGGTCGAGATGCGTCGCGTCCGCGACCTCCAGCCGTACGTCGGCATGGAGCTCGAGGCCAAGATCATCGAGCTGGACCGCAACCGCAACAATGTGGTGCTGTCCCGCCGGGCGTGGCTGGAGCAGACCCAGTCCGAGGTCCGTCACACCTTCCTCAACCAGCTCGCCAAGGGCCAGATCCGCAAGGGCGTCGTGTCCTCGATCGTCAACTTCGGCGCCTTCGTCGATCTCGGCGGGGTGGACGGCCTGGTGCACGTCTCCGAGCTGTCCTGGAAGCACATCGACCACCCGTCCGAGGTTGTCGAGGTGGGCATGGAGGTCACCGTCGAGGTGCTCGACGTCGACCTCGATCGTGAGCGCGTCTCGCTGTCGCTGAAGGCCACCCAGGAGGATCCCTGGCAGACCTTCGCCCGGACCCACCAGATCGGCCAGATCGTGCCCGGCAAGGTCACCAAGCTGGTGCCGTTCGGCGCGTTCGTCCGCGTCGAGGAGGGCATCGAGGGTCTGGTGCACGTCTCGGAGCTGGCCGAGCGCCACGTCGAGATCCCCGAGCAGGTCGTTGCGGTCAACGACGATGTCATGGTCAAGATCATCGACATCGACCTGGAGCGTCGCCGGATCTCGCTGAGCCTCAAGCAGGCCAACGAGGGCGTCGACATCGCGGCTGACGACTTCGACCCGGCGCTGTACGGCATGTCCGCGTCCTACGACGAGCAGGGCAACTACATCTACCCCGAGGGTTTCGATCCGGAGACCCAGGAGTGGAAGCCCGGCTACGAGGCGCAGCAGCGTGCCTGGGAGCAGCAGTACGCCGAGGCGCAGGCCCGCTGGGAGGCGCACAAGCGGCAGGTCGAGGAGGCCGAGGCGGCCGACGTCAAGGCCGCGGTCGCTGCTGCCACCCCGACCGCGTACTCCGCGGGCTCGGAGGACGTCGTCACCGAGGGTTCCCTGGCCTCCGACGAGGCGCTGCAGGCCCTGCGTGAGAAGCTGACCGGCGGCGCCGCCAGCTGACTGACGTAACCGACGCGCCCCCCGCCGATCCGGCGGGGGGCGCGTTTGCGTCCGGCCCTGTGGCAGGCTGTGGCGGGACGAGCGGAGGAGCAGGTGAACGATCCGGGCCGGCAGGAGGACTTCGAGGTCTACCCGTACGCCGAGGCAGAGCTGCCCGACCCGGTACCGGGCCCGCCGCCACCATCACCGGTCGTGAGCCGTTCCCCGGGCCCGGTGGTCGGCGGAGGGGGGCCTGTGGTGTCGAGTCCGGCCGGCGTCGGCCGGCGTGGGCTGATCCTCGGCGTGATCGCGGCCGGGACCCTCGGCGTGGTGGGCCTGGGCGTGGTCAGCCGCAGCAGCGGAGGCCCGGACTTCGACGGCGGCACCTGGGCGGAGGAGTCGGCGCCGGCCGAGGAGGCCGAGGTCGCGGCCCAGGCCTCGCTCCAGACCACGGACGGCGACCTCGTCGTGGACGTCCCCGACGGTTGGGAGGTGCTCAGCGAGTACGAGGTGCTCCACCTGCACCATCCCGACGGAGCCGAACTGGTGGCGCGGATCCCGGACCGTCCGGTGCGCTCGTCCGAGGCGCAGTTGCGTGTCGAGGCCGAGTACACCCGGGCCCGGTTCACCGAGGAGTTCGTCCCGGCCGGCGACACTGATGTCTCCCGGCAGGACGACTCGCCCTTGGAGTCCTTCACGATGCTGACCACCGGTGAGCTGGCCGGGGAGGCGGCCACCGAACTGGTCGACTACCAGGTCGACACCGATCGGGACCGGGCCATCGTGGTCTCCGCGCTGTGGTCGCAGGGCAGCGCCGACGTCTTGGAGCAGGTAGGCGCGATGGCGCAGCAACTGCTGGACGGGTTCCAGCTGCTGTGAGCGGGCTGCGGATCGGGCTCACCGGCGGGATCGGCTCCGGAAAGTCGGCGGTCGCCGACCTGCTCGCCGGCCACGGGGCGGTCATCATCGACGCCGACCTGCTCGCCCGGCAGGCGGTGGCGCCCGGCAGCCCCGGGCTGGCCGAGGTCGTCGCCGAGTTCGGGCCCGGCGTCCTCAGCCCCGACGGCACCCTGGACCGGGCCGCACTGGGCGAGATCGTGTTCAGCGACGAGGCCGCGCGGTCCCGGCTCAACGCCATCGTCCACCCGCAGGTGCGCCGGCTGGCCGCCGAGCTGGAGCGGCAGGCCGGGCCGGGTTCGGTGGTGGTGCATGTGATCCCGCTGCTGGTCGAGACGGGCCAGCAGGATGACTTCGATCGGGTGGTCGTGGTCGACGTCGACCCGGCCGTCCAGCTCGACCGGGTGCTCGGGCGCGGGGGGCTCAGCGAGGAGCAGGCGAGGGCGCGCATCGCGGCCCAGGCCGACCGTGCCACGCGGCTTGCCGCGGCGGACGTGGTCATTGACAACAACGGGTCTCCCGCGGAACTGGCAGAGCTGGTTCGGGCTTTATGGGCAGAGTTGCGGATTTCCTGATTCGCCCGGCAATTGCGGCCTTTTCGGGAGCCGGGCATTGCCCCCCTCGCCCCTATGCTGTCGCCACCAGCTATGCAAGAGGGGGCCACATTCATGGATTGTTCGCGGTGCCATTCGCCCGTCCCCGAGGTCGCGCACTTCTGTCACAAGTGCGGTCTCGACCTCGTGCCGGAAGGGGAGCGGGGCAAGCGCAGGTTCGCGCTCCAGCCAGATGAGCCGGTCGCGTCCTTCGCCCTGGTCTCGTCGATCATGCCGCGCGAAGCCGGCCGCCATCCGCAGACCTATCGGGCAGCGCTGACGATCACGTTGGCGGCCGCGCTGATCGCGTCGCTGTTCGGCGCGCTGCCGATCGCCGTGCTGATCGCGGCCTTTGCGATCCCGATCGTCTACATCGTCTATCTCTACGACGTGAACCTGTGGGAAGACGCCCCGATCCCGGTGGTCGGCCTCGCCTTCGTGCTCACCGGGGTGCTCGCGGCCGGCTTCACCTGGCTGTGGACGCAGTGGATGCCGATCCAGGCGGCGCTGCGCGACCCGGCCGGCAATCCGATCAGCAGCCCGAGCCTGGTCGGCTTCCTGATCTTCGCGATTCTCGTGCCGATCGTCGGCGAGGCGATCCGCCAGCTGGGGCCGGTCCTGCTCGCCAGCCGGCCCGCCTTCGACGACCTGATGGACGGTGTCACCTTCGGCATCGTCAGCGGTCTGGCCTATGCCGCCGCCGACACCCTGGTGCGGCACTGGGAGCTGCTCACCGGTGGCCTCGCCCAGCCGGAGCCTGGCCAGTGGGCGACCCTGATCCTCCTGGAAGGCTTCGTGAAGCCGCTCATCATGGGCACCGCCACCGGCCTCGCGGTGGCCGAGTTCTCCGGCCTCGGCAAGGGGTACGACGGTCTGACGCCGCGCTACTACAGCGGTCTGGCGCTTGCCGTCGGGGTGAACGTCCTGTTCGCGACCGGGGTCTACTTCCTCGGCTTCGTCGCCAACTCGTCCCTGGCGCTCTCGCTGCAGCTGATCTGGGGACTGATCCTGCTCGGCCTGCTCATCCTGCGGTTGCGCAGCGTGCTCCACATCGGCCTGACCGAAGCGGCCCTGGAGCAGGCGGCCACCTCCGGGGGGCACAGCGGTGACGAGGTCGAGCTGGGCTTCTGCGCCCACTGCGAGATGCCGTTGCTGCCCGGTTCCAGCTTCTGCAGCGCCTGCGGGGCCTCCACCCGGGCCCGCCCGAAGGTGGCTGTGGGCGCGGCTGCCGCCCCGGCTGAGGCCGCCGCCCCGGCTGAGGCCGCCGCCCACACGGGTTCGACGGCACCACCCGGCACACCGCCACCGCCCGCGGCGGCGGACTCGGAGGCCACCACCGTGATCGAGGCTGACAAGGAGGACGAGAAGTGACCCAGACCCCTCCTTCCGGCCAGAACCAGGTGCAGGGCGTTCCCCCGCAGGGGATCCCGGCGCAGACCGTCCCGCAGGCCCCGCCGCAGCAGGGCTACCCGCAGGCGGGCTACCCCCAGCAGGGATATCCGCAGCAGGGCTACCCCCAGCCGGGGTACCCGCAGCAGGGCCAGCAGGCCTTCGTCCCGCCGGCTCAGGGCTACCCGCCGCAGGGCTACGGCCCGCAGGGCTACCAGGTCCCGGGGCAGCGCCCGCCGGGTGGCGGCCAGTCGTCGACCAAGCTGCTGATGATCGTGCTCGGCGCCGTGGCGCTGCTCGCGATCGTCGGGGGCATCTTCCTGGCCCTCTCCGGGCGCGACGACACGCCCCAGACGCCGGTGACGCCCACCGCCGCGCCGACGGCGACCACGCCGGCCTCACCGAGCCCGGAGCCGTCCGAGACGGCCACCACCGAGCCGACCACCGAGCCGACGACCGCGGCACCCACCCCACCGCCCTCGGGTTCCTCGATCGATCTCGGCAGCGGGATCGTGCTTCCGGTCCCGACTGGCTGGCAGATCCAGGAGCAGGCTCCGGGGGCCGCCTCGGTCAGCGATGGCAGGGCCCTGTTCGTCGTCCGCACCCTGCGGGGCGAGCCGAGCACGGACCCGATGCAGCTCTGCCAGACCTTCCACCAGACGGTGCTGAAGGACGCGCCCAACGCCGGGTTCGGTGAGTCGACCCTGCAGGACGTCGGGGCCGACAACCTGGCGGTGGCCTCCTGCCCGGCGATCTACACCGAGACCCAGGGCGGCCAGAGCGTGCAGATGACCGTCGTCACCTTCGCCTCGGTGCGCACCAGCGACGGGGTGACGATGCTCGCCACGGCATTGTTCAACCAGGACACGCCGGACCAGTCGTTCAACGACATCAACACGATGCTGAACGGCGTCCTGGGCTCGCAGGCGAGCGGCGGCTGACGCCATCGTACGTGCGGCCGTCCCCTCCCGGGGGCGGCCGCATTCGGCTGTCCGGGTCGGGTGGGCCGGCCCGGCGGCTCCGGTCCGCTTTGTCAGCGCCGACGCCTACGCTGGTGGGCATGCGTCCGGTGACCGATGTGCAGCGCAGGGTTGCCCCGTTTGTGATGCGGGCAGACTTCCAGCCGGCCGGTGACCAACCGGCCGCTATCGACGACCTCGAACGTCGGCTGCAGGGCGGTGAGCAGGACGTCGTGCTGCTCGGCGCCACCGGCACCGGCAAGACCGCCACCGTGGCCTGGCTGGCCGAGCGGCTGCAGCGGCCGATGCTGGTGATGCAGCCGAACAAGACCCTCGCGGCCCAGTTCGCCAACGAATTGCGGCAATTCTTCCCGGACAACGCGGTCGAGTACTTCGTCTCCTACTACGACTACTACCAGCCCGAGGCGTACATCCCGCAGACGGACACCTACATCGAAAAGGACTCCTCGCTGAACGAGGAAGTCGAGCGGCTGCGGCATTCGGCCACCAATTCCCTGCTCACCCGTCGCGACGTCATCGTGGTCGCCACCGTGTCGGCCATCTACGGCCTCGGGACCCCGCAGGAATACGTCGACCGAATGGTCAGGTTGCGGGTCGGGGAGGAGGTCGACCGCGACACCCTGCTGCGGCGGCTGGTCGACATCCAGTACGCCCGCAACGACCTGGCCGGCACCCGGGGCACCTTCCGGGTGCGGGGAGACACCGTCGAGGTGTTCCCGATGTATGAGGAGCACGCCGTCCGGATCGAGTTCTTCGGCGACGAGATCGAGGCGCTGTCCACCCTCCACCCGCTCACCGGCGAGGTCCTCACCGAGGACACCGAGATCTACGTCTTCCCCGCCTCGCACTACGTCGCCGGGCCGCAGCGGATGGAGCGCGCGATCGCCGACATCGAGGCCGAACTGGCGGTCCGGCTGGCAGACCTCGAGGCCGAGGGGAAGCTGCTGGAGGCCCAGCGGCTGCGGATGCGCACCAGCTACGACATCGAGATGATGCGCCAGATCGGCACCTGCTCGGGCATCGAGAACTACTCCCGCCACATCGACGGCCGCAGCGCGGGGAGCGCTCCGAACTGCCTGCTGGACTACTTCCCGGAGGACTTCCTGCTGGTGGTGGACGAGTCGCACGTCACCATCCCACAGATCGGTGGGATGTACGAGGGCGACATGTCCCGCAAGCGCACCCTGGTCGAGCACGGCTTCCGGCTGCCGTCGGCTGCCGACAACCGTCCGCTGCGCTTCGAGGAGTTCACCGAGCGGATCGGCCAGACGGTCTACCTGTCGGCGACCCCCGGTCCGTACGAGCTGGCCCGCTCCAACGGGGTGGTCGAGCAGGTGATCCGGCCTACCGGGCTGGTCGATCCCGAGGTGATCATCAAGCCGACCCGCGGCCAGATCGACGACCTGATGGGCGAGATCCGGGCGCGCAGCGCCCGCGACGAGCGGGTGCTGGTCACCACCCTCACCAAGAAGATGGCCGAGGACCTGACCGACTACCTGCTGGAGAACGGCGTCCGCACCCGCTACCTGCACTCCGAGGTCGACACCCTGCGCCGGATCGAGCTGCTGCGGGAGTTGCGGCTGGGGGAGTACGACGTCCTGGTCGGGATCAACCTGCTGCGAGAGGGCCTCGACCTGCCCGAGGTCAGCCTGGTCGCCATCCTGGACGCCGACAAGGAAGGCTTCCTGCGCAGCGAACGATCGCTGATCCAGACCATCGGACGCGCGGCGCGAAACGTCGACGGCCAGGTGCACATGTACGCCGACAAGATCACCCCGTCGATGGCCGCGGCGATCGACGAGACCAACCGACGCCGCGCCAAGCAGGTCGCCTACAACACCGAGCACGGCATCGATCCGCAGCCGCTGCGCAAGAAGATCGCCGACATCACCGACATGCTCGCCCGCGAGGAGGCCGACAGCACCACGCTGGTCGGCAGCGTTCCCGGCCGCAAGGGAGGCACCTCGCCGGTGCCGCTGGACGTCAGCCAGGCCCGCGACCTGGCGGCGCTGCCCGCTGGCGAGCTGGCGAACCTCGTCCAGGAACTGACCGGGCAGATGCACGCCGCAGCCGCCGACCTGCAGTTCGAGCTGGCGGCCCGCCTGCGCGACGAGGTGGCCGATATCAAGAAGATGCTGCGGCAACTTCTGGCAGCCACCCGCTGACGGTTTGATCAGTGCCGAGCAGGCGGAGTAAGAATTAAGGTGACCGCCGCGGCCGCTCCGGGCTGACGGGCTCACCAGCTACCGCCCTTGGGAGGCTCCCCGCATGCATGTGACCGCCGAGGTCTGGCTCATCACCATCGCCGTCCTTGTGGCCGTCCTGGCGGTAGACCTGCTGATCATCGGGCGCCGTCCCCATGAACCCTCCATGAAGGAGTGCGGGATCGCGATCGGGGTGTTCTCCTCGCTGGCGGTGCTGTTCGGCCTTGCGGTGTGGTTCTTCTCCGGGCCGCAGTACGCAGCGGAGTTCTTCGCCGGCTGGCTGACCGAGTACAGCCTCTCGATCGACAACCTGTTCATCTTCGTCATCATCATGGCCAACATGCGGGTGCCGCGGCACCTGCAGCAGTTCGCGCTGATGGTGGGCATCGTGCTGGCCCTGGTCTTCCGGGGCATCTTCATCGCGCTCGGCGCGGCGGCGATCGAGCGCTTCAGCTGGGTCTTCTTCCTGTTCGGCGCCTTCCTGATCTACACGGCCGCGAAGCTGTACCTCGACTACCTGCACGACGAGGGCGAGGACGACGAGCAGGTCGACAACCTGGTGATGCGCTGGGTGAAGCGGATCTTCCGCTCCACCGACGAGTTCCACGGCACCCGGCTTTCCGTGGTCGAGCAGGGTCGGCGCGCGATCACCCCGATGGCCTTCGTGATCGTGGCGCTGGGGTCGACCGACCTGCTGTTCGCGCTCGACTCGATCCCGGCCATCTTCGGCCTCACCCAGGAGCCCTTCCTGGTCTTCACCGCCAATGTCTTCGCGCTGATGGGCCTGCGGCAGCTCTACTTCCTGATCGGCGGTCTGCTGCAGCGGCTGGTCTACCTGTCCATCGGACTGTCGATCATCCTGGCCTTCATCGGGGTGAAGCTCGTGCTGCACGCGATGCACGAGTACCACCTGGACTCCCAGCTCGGCTTCAACGGCGAGATCCCGATCTGGATCTCCCTCGTGATGATCGTCGGGACGCTCGCCGTCACCACCGTCGCGAGCCTGCTGAAGTCCCGGCACGAAGCCCGGGCGGTCGCCGGCGGGGCCGACCTGCCGCAGGCCTAGGCGAGCAGCGGCAGCGGGGGGCGCTCGCTGCCGTCCGGCCCCGGCAAGGACGCGCGTCCACTCAGCCAGGCCCAGAGCCGGGCGTCACTGCCGGTCACGGTGGCCGTCACCTCACCGCGGCCGACCACGCCGGTCAGGCCCGACTCGCTCTCCAGCCGAACCGCCGGGCGATCCAGGTCCCGGACCCGGCTGTGCGCCCAGGACAGCAGCCAGGGGGCGGCGGCAGTCGGGACCTGGTCGGGGGTGAACCCGCAATCCAGGTCGAGGTGGTGGACGACCACCTCGTGGAGTCGGGCGACGGGCAGGGTGGCCAGTGGCCGGGTGCGTCCCAGCAGTCGCACCGGACGGTGCCAGTCGGTGACCCGGTTCCAGGTGGTGGTGAGCGCCGTGGCCGAGGTGTCGAGGTCGATCTGCAGTTCCAGCCCGCTGCGCTCGGCGCCGCGTTCCAGCGCCTGGAAGCGCTCGTCGGCGGAGGGTTCGGGCGCCGCCTCGCCGGTCAGCCACGCCTCGGTGACCCGGCGCAGGCCGTCCGCACTGCGGGCGAGGTGGGTGGCGACGTGGGCGCGGGTCCAACCCGGCAGCAGGCTCGGGCCGTGCCAGTCGTCCTCGCTGATGCCGATGGTGTCCCGCAGCAGGCTCTGGTTGGCCTCCCGGCTGAGGTGACGGATCTCCTCCACAGGGATCGATCCGCCGAGCTGCCGCATGGGTTCAAGATATGTCCCCGGCACCGCTTGGTGCCACCGGGCCAGACGCAAGCCGGACGGGGGCCGCAGGAGCGGTCGCGACTGGGACCTGTCTGAACCGCGACATACGATGATCGGCGTGAATGACCGCCTGACGATCCGCGGTGCCCGCGAGCACAACCTGCGCAACGTGAGCCTCGACCTGCCACGGGATGCGTTGATCGTGTTCACCGGATTGTCCGGCTCCGGCAAGTCCAGTCTTGCCTTCGACACCATCTTCGCCGAGGGCCAGCGCCGCTACGTCGAGAGCCTGTCGGCCTACGCCCGCCAGTTCCTGGGCCAGATGGACAAGCCGGACGTCGACTTCATCGAAGGGCTCTCGCCGGCGGTGTCGATCGACCAGAAGTCGACCAGCCGCAACCCGCGCTCCACGGTCGGCACCATCACCGAGATCTACGACTACCTGCGGCTGCTGTTCGCCAGGATCGGGCGGCCGCACTGCCCCGAATGCGGTGAGCCGATCACCCGGCAGACGCCGCAGCAGATCGTCGACCGGCTGCTCGAACTACCGGAGGGCACCCGGTTCCAGGTGCTCGCCCCGGTGGTGCGCGGCCGTAAGGGCGAGTACGTCGACCTCTTCCGGCAGCTCGCCGGGCAGGGCCTCAGCCGGGTCCGGGTCGATGGCGAGGTGCACCAGCTCACCGACCCGCCCACCCTCGACAAGCAGAAGAAGCACTCCATCGAGGTGATCGTCGACCGACTGGCGGTCAAGCCCACCATCAAGCAGCGGCTGACCGACTCGGTCGAGACCGCCCTCGGCCTCGCCGCCGGTGTGGTGGCGATCGACTTCGTCGACCGGGAGCCGTCCGACCCGCAGCGGGAGCGGCGCTTCTCCGAGAAGCTGGCCTGCCCCAACGGCCATGACATCTCGATCGAGGAACTCGAGCCGCGGCAGTTCTCCTTCAACGCGCCGTGGGGCGCGTGCCCGACCTGCTCCGGGCTCGGCACCCGGCTCCAGGTCGACCCCGACCTGGTCGTGCCCGACCAGGGCAAGAGCCTGGCCGACAACGCCATCGCGGTCTGGGCCAACCCGTACATCGGCGGCTACTTCCAGACCCTGTTCACCGCGCTCGCGCAGCAGGAAGGATTCTCGACCACCACCCCGTGGCGCGACCTGCCGTCCCGGGTGCAGAACCTGCTGCTGAACGGCGTCCCGAAGCCGCTCACCGTCCGCACCCGCACCCGGCACGGCCGCGAGCACAGTTTCCAGGCCAAGTACGAGGGCGCCATCGCCTACATCGCGCGGCGGCACGCCGAGGCCGAGACCGACACCTCGCGGGAACGGTTCGGCGGCTACATGCGCGAGGTGCCCTGCTTGGCCTGTCACGGCGCCCGGCTCAAGCCGAGCTCGCTGGCGGTCACCGTCGGCGGCCGCAACATCGCCGAGGTCGCCGGGCTGTCCATCGACGAGGCGGCCCGCTTCGTGCGGGGGCTGGAACTGACGCCGCGCGAGGCGCAGATCGCCGAGCGGGTAGTGAAGGAGATCAACGAGCGGCTGCGCTTCCTGCTCGACGTCGGCCTCGACTACCTGACGCTGTCCCGCTCGGCCGGCAGCCTGTCCGGCGGGGAGGCGCAGCGGATCCGGCTCGCCACCCAGATCGGTTCGGGCCTGGTGGGCGTGCTGTACGTCCTGGACGAGCCGTCGATCGGGCTGCACCAGCGCGACAACCACCGACTGGTCGAGACGCTGATCCGGCTGCGCGAACTGGGCAACACCCTGATCGTCGTCGAGCACGACGAAGACACCATCCGCAATGCCGACTGGGTGGTCGACATCGGTCCGGGCGCCGGCGAACACGGCGGCGAGGTGCTGGTGTCCGGCCCGGTGTCCGAACTGCTGGCCCACCCGACCTCGCTGACCGGCGCGTACCTGTCAGGTCGCCGCGAGATCCCGATGCCGCGGCAGCGCCGACAGCCCAACGGCAAGGAGATCACCGTCCACGGTGCCAGCGAGCACAACCTGCGCGATGTCACGGTGTCCTTCCCGCTCGGGACGCTGATCGCGGTCACCGGCGTCTCCGGCTCCGGCAAGTCCTCGCTCGTGAACTCGATCCTGTACAACGCCCTGGCCAAGCACCTGTACGCGGCCCGGGCGGTGCCCGGCCGCCACCGGTCGATCACCGGCATGGAACACGTCGACAAGAGCATCCATGTCGACCAGTCGCCGATCGGGCGCACCCCGCGGTCGAACCCGGCCACCTACACCGGCGTCTTCGACCGGATCCGCAAGCTCTTCGCCGAGACCCCGGAGGCGAAGGTGCGCGGCTACGGCCCGGGCCGATTCTCGTTCAACGTCAAGGGAGGCCGCTGCGAGAACTGCGCCGGCGACGGCACGATCAAGATCGAGATGAACTTCCTGCCCGACGTCTACGTGCCCTGCGAGGTCTGCCACGGCGCTCGCTACAACCGCGAGACCCTGGAAGTGCACTACAAGGGCAAGACGATCGCCGAGGTGCTCGACATGCCCATCGAGGAGGGGCTCGAGTTCTTCGCCGCGATCCCGGCGATCGCCCGCCACCTGCGCACCCTGGTCGACGTCGGCCTGGGCTACGTCCGGCTGGGCCAGCCCGCCACCACCTTGTCCGGCGGCGAGGCGCAGCGGGTGAAGCTCGCCAGCGAGCTGCAGCGCCGCTCCACGGGTCGCACCATCTACGTGCTCGACGAGCCGACGACCGGCCTGCACTTCGAGGACATCCGCAAGCTGCTCGGGGTGCTGGGCCGACTGGTGGACGCCGGCAACACGGTGGTCGTGATCGAGCACAACCTGGACGTCATCAAGACCGCCGACTGGGTGATCGACCTCGGCCCCGAGGGTGGTTCGCGGGGTGGCCAGGTGATCTGTGAAGGCACCCCCGAGCAGGTCGCCGCGCACCCCAAGTCGTTCACCGGCCAGTTCCTCAAGCCGATCCTGGCCGGGGCGCCGCCGGTGCTCGCCGAGCCGGAGCCGCTCGTCAGCTGAGGCGGGCAGCCCCCGGAGCCGACGGCGGCCGTGGCCACCGCCGGTACGAGCGGAGCGCGGCTGCCGCCCTCAGCTGATCGTCAGGGTGTCCCCGTCGCGGGTCACCGTCGCCTCGGCCAGCGGCCGGTTGGCCGGGCCGGTGAGTACCGCGCCGTCGGCCAGGGAGAAGGTGCTGCCGTGCCGGCCGCAGACGATGGCGGCGTCGGTCACCTCCTGCACCGGCAGCCCCTGGTGGGTGCACAGGTAGCTGAAGGCGGCGAAGGTTCCCTCGCTGGGCTGGGTGACCACGAAGCCGTCCACGATGGTGCCGCCGCCGACCGGCACGTCGGCCACGTCCAGGGTGGCCCCGGACGGTGCGCTGCTGACCGGTGGGTTGCCTCCGGTTGAGCACCCGGCCAGGCACAGCGCGAGGGTTCCCACGCCGGCCCCGGCCAGGACGGTGCGACGTGAGACAGCGGTGGTCCGGCCGGGTTCGGTCATCTGGGTTCCTCCCTCGTTGGCCGCAGCCTAGTTGGACTTTCAAGTACCTGGCGGGAGGGTAGCCGGGTGGCGAGACGGCGGCCTCTTCGGGCGGCAACGCCGGTCAGTGGCCCGACCTATGCTGATCTGCGAACCAGACAGGAGGGGGACGATGGCCGATCCGGCGAGCTACCGGCCGAAGCCCGGCTCGATCCCCACCGAACCCGGGGTCTACCGGTTCAGCGACCCCCAGGGCCGGGTGATCTACGTCGGCAAGGCGATCAACCTGCGCCAGCGGCTGACCTCCTACTTCGCGGACCCGTCCTCGCTGCACTTCCGCACCCAGACCATGGTCCGAACCGCGGCGAAGGTCGAGTGGACGGTGGTGCGCAACGAACTCGAGGCGCTCGCGCTGGAGTACACCTGGATCAAGCAATTCGACCCCCGGTTCAACGTCAAGTACCGCGACGACAAGTCCTACCCGTGGGTGGCGGTGACCTGGTCGGAGGAGTTCCCCAGGGTCTTCGTCGGCCGGGGGGCCAAGCGGAAGGGCAACCGCTACTTCGGTCCGTACGCCCAGGCCTGGGCGATCCGGGAGACGATCGACACCCTGCTCGGTGTGTTTCCGATGCGGTCCTGCACCAATGGCGTCTTCAACAGCGCCCGGGCCAGCGGCCGGCCCTGCCTGCTGGGCTACATCGGCAAGTGCGCGGCGCCCTGCGTCGGACGGATCGACGCCGAGGACCACCGGGAACTGGTCGAGGACGTCTGCGACTTCCTGGCCGGCAAGACGGCGGCGCTGACCCGGCGGGTCAGGCAGCAGATGGAACAGGCCGCCGCGGCGATGGAGTACGAGAAGGCCGCGGTGCTCCGCGACCGGCTGGTCGCCCTGACCAGCGCGACCGAGAAGAACGCGGTCGTCCTGGCCGACGGCACCGACGCCGACGTCATCGCGCTCGCCGAGGACCCGCTCGAGGTCGCCGTCCAGATCTTCCACGTCCGGGCCGGACGGGTGCGCGGCCAGCGCGGCTGGGTGGCTGACCGGACCGACGACGCCGGTACCGCTGAACTGGTCGAGTCCTTCCTGCTCTACCACTACGGGGAGGCGGTCGAGGAGTCGGAGGTAGCCTCCGCGATCCCGCCCGAGATCCTGGTCCCGGTCGAGCCGGCCAGCGGGGGAGTGCTCGCCGAGTTGCTCAGCGAGCAGCGGGGATCCCGGGTCAGGGTCCGGGTGCCGCAGCGCGGGCCGAAGCTGGCCCTGCTCGAGACCGTCGCCCGCAATGCCGCCGAGGCCCTGGTGCAGCACAAGACCCGCCGGGCCAGCGACCTGTCCACCCGCAACCGCGCGCTGGAGGAGATCCAGCAGGCGCTCGGGCTGCCCGAGGCGCCGCTGCGGATCGAGTGCTTCGACGTCTCCCACCTGCAGGGCACCGAGGTGGTCGCCTCGATGGTGGTCTTCGAGGACGGCCTGCCCCGCAAGAGCGACTACCGGCGGTTCATCATCCGTTCGGTCGAGGGCTCCAACGACGTCGCGGCGATGTACGAGGTGATCAGCCGGCGCTTCGCCCGGCTGCGCGACGAGCAACTGCCGCCCGACTCCGTCGACGGCGGCCCGCTGCTGGTCGACCCGACCACCGGGGCACCCCGCCGATTCGCCTACGCCCCCGGTCTGGTGGTGGTGGACGGCGGTGCTCCGCAGGTCGCCGCCGCGGGCCGGGCCCTGACCGACCTCGGCCTGTCCGGAATCCCGCTGGCCGGGCTGGCCAAACGGATGGAGGAGGTGTGGCTGCCCGACGAGGAGTACCCGGTGATCCTGCCGCGCACCAGCGAGGGCCTCTACCTGCTGCAACGGATCCGCGACGAGGCGCACCGGTTCGCCATCACCCACCACCGGGGACGTCGCTCCGCCTCGATGGTGGAGTCGGTGCTGGACGCCGTACCGGGCCTGGGGGAGATCCGGCGCAAGGCGCTGCTGCGGCAGTTCGGTTCGCTGCGCAAGCTGCGGGCGGCCTCCGTCGAGGACATCGCGACCGTGCCCGGGATCGGGCCCCGTACCGCGCAGGCGATCCACGATGCGGTCCTGGCGGCGCCGCGTCCGGAGGCGGTCAACACCGCCACCGGCGAGGTGCTGGACTGACGCCCGCCCACCGGCAGCTGTCCGTCCCCCTGCGCCGCGGCGGGCGCGGCCCGATAATGGGCGCATGGACACGGCCGACCACCCTGTTGAGTTCCTGGTGATCACGGGGCTCTCGGGCGCCGGACGCCGGACCGCCGCCCATACCCTGGAGGACCACTCCTGGTACGTCGTCGACAACCTGCCGCCGGAGCTGCTGCCCGACCTGCTCAAGGTGGTGCGAGACCGCGGGGCCAGCAAGGTGGCTGTGGTCGCCGACGTGCGCGCCGGCACCGCGTTCGAGCAGCTGCCGCGCGCCTTCGCCGAACTCCAGCGGGCCGGGGTCGCTCCCCGGATCCTCTTCCTGGACGCCTCCGACGAGGCCATCGTGCAGCGCCAGGAGTCGGTCCGCCGCCCGCTGCCGCTGCAGGGTGCCGACCGGCTGCTGGACGGCATCCGGCGGGAACGGGCCTCCCTGGCCGAGTTGCGGGCCCGGGCCGACATCGTGATCGACACCACCGACCTCAACGCCCGCCAGCTCGCGCGCCGGGTGGGGGAGCTGATCGGGGAGCGGACGGCCCCGCTGCAGTACACGGTGATGTCCTTCGGGTTCAAGAACGGCGTGCCGGTGGACGCCGACATGGTCTTCGACGTCCGGTTCCTGCCGAACCCGTACTGGGAGCCGGAGTTGCGGGAGTTGAACGGACTCAGCCCGGAGGTGAACGTGTACGTGCTGTCCCAGCCGGCCGCTCGCGAGTTCCTGGATGCCGCGCAACGGATGGTGGCCACCGGTGCGCCGGGCTACCGCCAGGAGGGAAAGCGCCACGTGACCATCGCGATCGGCTGCACCGGCGGCAAGCACCGCAGTACGGCGCTCAGCGTGGCCCTCGCCGAGCGGCTGCGCGCCGACGGGCTGGATGTCAACGTCCTCCACCGCGATCTGGGCCTGGAATGAGCCCCCGGATCACCCGCCGTCCGACGGTGGCGGCCCTCGGCGGCGGTCACGGCCTGGCCGCGAGCCTCGGCGCGCTGCGCCGGCTCACCAACCGGCTGACCGCGATCGTCACCGTCGCCGACGACGGCGGCTCCTCCGGCCTGCTGCGGCAGGAATTCGACATCCTGCCGCCGGGCGACCTGCGGATGGCGCTGGCGGCGTTGTGTGGGGACGACGAGCTGGAGCAGGCCTGGGCCGAGGTGCTGCAGTCTCGGTTCCGCGGGGACGGCCCACTCGGCGGCCACTCGATCGGCAACCTGCTGATCGCCGGGCTGTGGCAGGAGATGGGCGACCCGGTCGCCGGGCTGGACATGGTGGCCGCTCTGTTGAACGTGAACGGCCGGGTGCTCCCGATGGCGGCGGTGCCGCTCACCATCGAGGCGGACGTGATCGGCGCGGATCCGTCCGCCCCGGACGAGGTCAGCGTGGTGGTGGGTCAGGAGGCCGTGGCGCTGGCCACCGGGACGATCGAGGATGTGCGGCTGATCCCGCCCGAGCCGCCCGCCGTCCCCGAGGCGGTGGACGCGGTCACCGGTGCCGACTACGTGGTGCTCGGGCCGGGCTCGTGGTACTCGTCGGTGGTTCCGCACCTGCTGGTGCCCGACCTGCTGGCTGCCCTCACCGACACGTGGGCGACCCGGGTGCTCACCATGAACCTCGTCCCCACCGCGGACGAGACCGAGGGCTACACCGCCTCGCGGCACCTGGAGGTACTGGCCGACCATGCTCCCGGGCTGCGACTGGACGTGGTGCTGGTCGACCCGACCTTCGCAGAGGGAGACGCCCACCTGGAGCGCTACGCGAACTCGCTCGGTGCCCGGCTCGTGGTGGCCGATGTCCGGATGCGGGACGGCTCCGCCCGGCACGATCCGCTGAAGCTGGCGGCGGTCTACGCGGAGGTCATGGATCTGTAAGGTTGGCAGGTACCCACCACTCTCACGACGGCGAAGGATCGAGTTTCTATGGCGATGACGCAGCAGGTGAAGGCTGAACTGGCGACCCTGGAGGTCACCAAGCCTGAGCTGCGGAAAGCCGAGGTGGCTGCGCTGCTGCGCTTCGCCAACGGTCTCCACATCGCCGGCGGACGGATCGTCGTCGAGGCGGAGCTGGACACCGGAGCCGCTGCCCGGCGGCTTCGGGTCGCGATCGCCGAACTGTTCGGCTTCACAGCCGAGTTCGTCGTGATCACCGGAAGCGGGGTCCGGCGCGGTACCCGCTACCTGGTCCGGCTGATCCGCGACGGCGAGTCGCTGGCCCGCCAGACCGGCCTGATCGACTCCCGCGGCCGCCCGGTGCGCGGCCTGCCGGTGCAGATCGTCTCCGGCACCCCGGAGGTCGCGGTGGCGGCATGGCGCGGGGCATTCCTGGCGCACGGCTCGCTCACCGAGCCAGGCCGGTCGATGGCGCTGGAAGTGACCTGCCCCGGCTCGGAGTCTGCCCTGGCGCTGGTCGGTGCCGCCCGGCGGCTGCAGATCGGCGCGAAGGCGCGCGAAGTCCGCGGGGTCGACCGCGTGGTGATCCGCGACGGCGACGCCATCGCGGCCATGCTGACCCGGCTGGGCGCCCATGAGTCGGTGCTGGCCTGGGAGGACCGCCGGATGCGGCGCGAGGTGCGGGCCTCGGCCAACCGGCTGGCGAACTTCGATGACGCGAACCTGCGTCGTTCGGCACGGGCCGCGGTGACCGCCGGGGCCCGGGTGCGCCGCGCGCTGGAGATCCTGGGGGACGACATCCCCGAGCACCTGCTGGAAGCCGGCCGGTTGCGGCTCGAGCACAAGCAGGCCTCGCTGGAGGAACTGGGCCAGTTCCACACCCCGCCCCTGACCAAGGACGCGGTCGCGGGCCGGATCCGCCGGCTGCTGGCGACCGCCGACAAACGCGCCACCGAGCTGGGGATCCCGACCACGGAAGCCGTGATCACCCCCGAGTTGCTGGATGAGGAAGCCTGATCGGCAGGCCTGCACGGATGCGTCAGCTGGACGGTTGAATCAGGACAACTGGGTGCCTCCCGAGGGGCGCGCGGAGCGTTCGATTCGGTAGGGTAAGAGACGTCCACCTGTGCTAGTTCCGCCGTGCACTGGCGCAGTCCCCGCAGTTAGGAGATCCATTCAATGACCGTCAAGGTTGGCATCAACGGCTTCGGCCGGATCGGCCGCAACTACTTCCGCGCCCTGGTGGCTTCAGGCGCCGATCTCGATGTGGTCGCCGTCAACGACCTCACTGACAACAAGACGCTCGCCCACCTGCTGAAGTACGACTCGATCCTTGGCCGGTTCGACGGTGAGGTCTCCTACGACGACGACGCCCTGTGGGTGAACGGCAAGGAGATCAAG
Source organism: Actinomycetes bacterium (assembly GCA_023436925.1). Taxonomy (GTDB): domain Bacteria; phylum Actinomycetota; class Actinomycetes; order Propionibacteriales; family Propionibacteriaceae; genus Propionicimonas. The sequence goes on along the minus strand of JAEZHJ010000055.1, from coordinate 6,568 downwards.
GCCTTCGCGGAACGGGATCCGGCCGCGCTGCCGTGGGGCGAGCTGGGCGTCGACGTCGTGATCGAGTCGACCGGCTTCTTCACCGACGCGACCAAGGCCAAGGCGCACCTCGACGCCGGCGCCAAGAAGGTGCTCATCTCCGCCCCGGCGAAGAACGAGGACATCACCATCGTCATGGGCGTCAACGACGACCAGTACGACCCGGCCGCCCACAACATCATCTCCAACGCCTCCTGCACCACCAACTGCCTGGCCCCGATGGCCAAGGCGCTGAATGACGGCATCGGCATCGTCAAGGGCCTGATGACCACCATCCACGCCTACACCGCCGACCAGAACCTGCAGGACGGCCCGCACAAGGACCTGCGTCGCGCCCGCGCCGCGGCCCTCAACATGGTTCCGACCTCCACCGGCGCAGCCAAGGCGATCGGCCTGGTGCTGCCGGAGCTGAAGGGCAAGCTGGACGGCTACGCGATGCGCGTCCCGACCCCGACCGGCTCGGCGACCGACCTCACCTTCGAGGCCGGCCGGGAGACCACCGTCGAGGAGATCAACGCGATCGTCAAGGCGGCTGCGGAGAGCGGCCCGATGAAGGGCAAGCTGGTCTACACCGAGGACGAGATCGTGTCCAAGGACATCGAGACCGACCCGGCGTCCTGCATCTTCGACGCCAAGCTGACCAAGGTGATCGGCAACCAGGTGAAGGTCCTCGGCTGGTACGACAACGAGTGGGGCTACTCCAACCGCCTCGTCGACCTGACCGTCCTCGTGGGCACCAAGCTCTGATCCAGGCTGGCAACAGCACCGACGTCAGGGGGCCGGCTCGCGTTCTCGCGGGTCGGCCCGCTGTACGTAACCATCGGGAAGAGAAAGGCAACTCGTGAAGTCCGTTGAAGACCTCGGCGACCTGCGAGGCAAGCGGGTCCTGATCCGCTGCGATTTCAACGTGCCGCTGGACGGCGACGTGATCACTGACGACGGCCGCATCCAGGCCGCCCTGCCGACCCTGAAGCTGCTGCGTGAGCAGGGCGCCAGGACGGTCATCATGGCGCACCTCGGCCGGCCCAAGGGCAAGGTGAACCCCGCGTTCTCGCTTGCTCCGGTCGCGCGCCGGCTCGGCGAACTGCTGGGGGTCGAGGTGAAGCTGGCAGCCGACGTCGTCGGCCCGTCCGCCGAGCAGACCGTCGCTGCGCTGGGTGACGGCGACGTGGCGCTGCTGGAGAACGTCCGCTTCGAGCCCGCCGAGGAGTCGAAGGACGACCAGGAGCGGGCCGCGCTGGCCCAGAAGTACGCCGCCCTGGGCGACGTCTTCGTCTCCGACGGCTTCGGGGTGGTGCACCGCAAGCAGGCGTCGGTCTACGACGTGGCCAAGCTGCTGCCGAGCGCCGCAGGCTTCCTGGTCGCCAAGGAGGTCGAGGTCCTCAAGAAGCTGACCACCGATCCCGAGCAGCCCTACGTGGTCGTCCTGGGCGGCGCCAAGGTCGCCGACAAGCTGGCCGTGATCGACAACCTGCTGAAGGTCGCCGACACCCTCGTGATCGGCGGCGGGATGGCCTACACCTTCCTCAAGGCCAAGGGCTATGAGGTCGGCATCTCGCTGCTGGACACCGAGAAGATCGAGACCTGCGGGCAGTACCTGGCCCAGGCCGAGGCCGCCGGCAAGCGGATCCTGCTGCCGGTCGACGTCCGGGTCGTCAAGGAACTCGACATCGCCACCCGGTACGCCACCGAGGTCACGATCGTGCCGGCCGACGGGATTCCCGCCGACCAGGAGGGTGCCGACATCGGCCCCGAGACCGAGAAGCTGTTCGCTGCGGCGATCGCCGAGGCCAAGACGCTGTTCTGGAACGGCCCGATGGGCGTGGCCGAGATCCCTGCGCTGTCCAGCGGCACCGCTTCGGTGGCGCGGGCGCTGGCCGAGTCGGCCGGGTTCTCGGTGGTCGGCGGGGGCGACTCGGCGGCTGCCGTGCGCAACCTCGGCTTCGCCGATGACGCCTTCGGGCACATCTCGACCGGCGGCGGCGCGTCGCTGGAATACCTGGAGGGCAAGGAACTGCCCGGACTGACCGTGTTGGATGAGGAGGCCTGAGATGGCGCGGACCCCGCTGCTGGCTGGGAACTGGAAGATGAACCTGAACCACGTCGAGGCGACCGGGCTGGTCCAGAAGCTGGCGTGGTCGCTGGCTGACGGCCGGTACGAGCCGGCCAAGGCGGAGGCGGCGGTGATCGTCCCGTTCACCGACATCCGCAGCGTGCAGACGCTCATCGAGGGGGACAAGCTGCCGCTGAAGTTCGGCGCCCAGGACGTTTCCGAGCACGACTCCGGTGCCTACACCGGTGAGATCTCGGCCGACATGCTGGCCAAGCTGAACTGCTCCTACGTCGTCGTCGGCCACTCCGAGCGCCGCGAGTACCACGGCGAGACCGACCAGCTGATCAACGCCAAGGCGAAGAAGGTGATCGCCGCCGGCATGACTCCGATCATCTGCGTCGGGGAGGTGCTGGACATCCGTAAGGAGGGCCGTCACGTTCCCCACGTGCTGACCCAGACCGAAGGTGTCCTGGACGGGCTCACCCCCGAGCAGGTCGGCGCGCTGGTGATCGCCTACGAGCCGGTCTGGGCGATCGGCACCGGCGAGGTCGCCACCCCCGACGACGCCCAGGAGGTCTGTGGCGCGATCCGCGGCTACGTGGAGTCGACCTTCGGCGCCGAGGCTGCGGCCGCCGTGCGGATCCAGTACGGCGGCTCGGTCAAGGCGAGCAATGTCGCCGAGATCATGGCGAAGCCGGACGTCGACGGCGCCCTGGTCGGCGGGGCCAGCCTGAATGCCGAGGAGTTCGCCAGGATCGTCCTGCTGTCTGCCTGACATCCTTTCCGAGCAGCGCCCGGGACCCCTTCGGTCCCGGGCGCTGGTCGTCTCCGGGCACGGCGACGGCACGGCTCGACGGTGTGCTGCGGGCCGGTCGAGGGTGGGGCCCCGCCAGGCCGCCACGAGCGATCGGGCCGATGCGGGAATCCCGCAGGTGGTGGGTTAGGATTCACCGCGTGACTCTTGTGCCCCTGCTGACCTGGCCGATCCTGACCTTGTCGATCATCCTGATCCTCACCAGCATCGTGCTCGCACTCTTCATCCTGCTGCACAAGGGTCGCGGCGGGGGCATGTCGGACCTCTTCGGCGGCGGCATGACCACGTCGATGGGTGGCACCTCGGTCGCCGAGCGCAACCTGGACCGGATCACCATCGTGGTCGGCCTGATCTGGCTGCTCAGCATCCTGGGCCTGCTCACGCTGTACCGCTTCTTCCCCGAGGTGGGGGCGTTCTGATCCCGTCCCGGTGGGGGGCGGTTGTTCTGCAAGGAGGACACCTGTGGTTGGTGGGAGTGCGATTCGCGGCAGTCGGGTAGGGGCGGGCCCGATGGGAGAAGCCGAACGCGGTGATTCGGCACCCCGGCTGTACGTCTCCTACTTCTGCTCGAACGGTCACGAGACCCGGCCGGCCTTCGCCGCCGACGCGGTCGTGCCCGAGACCTGGGACTGCCCGCGTTGCGGCCTCCCGGCGAACCTCGATTCGGAGAACCCGCCGCCGCCGCCGAAGATCCAGCCGTACAAGACCCATCTCGCCTACGTGAAGGAACGCCGCACCGATGCCGAAGCGGTGGCGATCCTGTCCGAGGCGCTGGAGTCGCTGCGCGCCCGGCGCGCGAACGGCGAAGTCATCTACTGACCCGGCACGCGGGGACGGTCCTTCGGCACGCGGGGACACACCCCGAAGCCTGCGCCGGCTTTCTGGCGCAGCTCAGAGGTGCGCTACAGCGAGCACTCGAAGTAGGGCAGTTCGCTGGCGGCGTCCCGGTCCAGCAGCCACACCGTGGCCTGCTGCCCGTGCACGCGGGCCGCGGGCAGTGACTGGTCACCCGCGACCGCGGCAGCGACCGCCGCGGCCTTCTCCCGGCCGCTGGCGAGGAACCACACCTCGCCCGAGCGGCTCAGGGTGGGAAGAGTCAGGCTGATCCGCTCCGCAGGCGGCTTGGGGGAGTCGCTCACCCCGATGACCGTCTGGTTCGTCTCCTCGCTTGACGGGTGCCCGGGGAAGATGGACGCGACGTGGCCGTCCTCACCCAACCCCAGCAGGCAGATGTCGAACCGGGTGTCTCCCAGCTCCTTGGCGTAGGTGGCGGCCGCTGCGCCGGCGTCGATCAGGCCGTCAGCTGCCGGCATCGGATGGGTGCGGGCGGGATCGAGCGGGAAGCGGCCCGCCAGCGAGGCGAGGGTGGGCCCGGCATTGCGCGTCGGGTCGTCGGTCGGGACGAAGCGCTCGTCGCTCCACCACAGCTCGAGCCGGGCCGGGTCGAGCCGGGAGTCGCCGCCCACCAGGTCGGCGAGCCGGGAGTACACCCGCAGGGCGATCCGGCCTCCGGTCAGGCACAGGATGGCGACCCTGCCGTCCTGCTGGTGGTCCACCACGACGTCCACGAGCCGGCGGGCGGCGTGGGTCGCCAGGTCATCGGCGTCGAGAAACCGGAGCACCTGCGGCGAGGCAGCGGTCATCGACTCTCCTCCCCGGGGGCGGCGGCGTCCCAGCGGGCTGCAAGCTTGGCCATGGTCGTAGCGTAGGCCGCATCCTCGTCCAGCCGGCGGAGTTCTTCGGTGATGAGCGCATTCAGGTCCCTGCGGGGCAGCGCGACGAGGCGCCGGCGCACCCCCGGGGCGGAGAAGGCGGCCATCGTCCCGTCCGTGCGACCGACCGAGATGTCGCCGGCATCGGTCTCCAGCACGACCTCGGTGATGCCGATGCCGTCCGGGTCGTCGTACAGCGTCACCTCGACCCCCAGCCGGTCGTCCAGCCAGGCCGCCAGCAGCAGCCCGGCGGCATTGCCCGCCACGGCGTGCACCCGCACCCGGCGCACCGGGGATGGGTAGTGCTCGACCGCCGCCGCCAGCAGGCCGCGCCAGCGAGTGAGCCGCGTCCAAACCAGGTCGGTGTCGCCGGGGGAGTAGTTGCGCGCCCGCTCGACCAGGGTGCTGATCGGCAGCGGCGACCCCATCGCGTCGGTGATTCGGCGCCGGGCCAGCCGGCCGACGGGATCCTCGGACGGGACATCGGGGGAGACCCCGGGCCACCACACCACGACCGGGCAGTCGGGCAGCAGCAGCGGCAGCAGGACTGAGGCGCGGTGCCGGGTCAGCTCGCCGCGGAAGGTCAGCTCGATGATGTCCCCCGGGACGTCGCCGCCGACCCGCAGCACGGCGTCCAGCCGGTCCGGGCCCTCGGCGTTGGTCACGACGAGGATGCGGGACGGGTGCTCGCGTCCGGCGTCGACGGCCGCTGCCAGTACATCGACCGGCTGGCAGCCCTCGGCGACCGCCACCAGGGTGAAGACCAGCCCGGTCGGCACCCCGACCCGGGCGCGGGCGGCAAGGATGCGCTGGCCGATCTCGGCGGCATTGGTGTCCTGCAGTTCGATGATCACCGGCTGCTCCTCACGGTCGCCGCCAGACCCGGCCGTCCCGGGTCAGCATCTCCCGGCCCGACCGTGGCCCCCAGGAGCCGGCCGGGTAGCCCTCGGGCTGGTGGTTGTTGTCCTGCCAGTACTGCAGGACCGGGTCGAGGATCCGCCAGGACTCCTCGACCTCCTGCGCCTGCGGGAACAGCGGCGGGTCGCCCAGCAGGACGTCCAGGATCAGCCGCTCGTAGGCCTCCGGGCTCGGCTCGGCGAACGAGGTGCCGTAGGCGAAGTCCATCGTCACGTCCCGCACCTCCATCTGGGTGGCGGGGACCTTGGCGCCGAAGCGCAGCGTGATCCCCTCGTCGGGCTGGATCCGCATCACCAGGGCGTTGCTGCCCAGGTCGGTGACGTCGGAGCGGCGGAACGGCAGGTGGGGCGCCGGACGCAGGATCAGCGCCACCTCGGTGACCCGGCGGGGCATCCGCTTGGCGGTGCGCAGGTAGAACGGCACCCCGGCCCAGCGCCGGTTGTCGATGTCGACCCGGATCGCGGCGTAGGTTTCGGTGCGCGAGTCGGCCGGGATGCCGTCCTCTTCCAGGTAGCCCTTCACCTGCCGGCCGCCGGCCCACGCGGCCTGGTACTGCCCGCGGGCCGTCCCCAGCGCCAGGTTGTGGGCCGGACGGGTGGCGGCCAGCACCTTCAGCTTCTCGGCTCGCAGCTGGTCGGCGGCGAACGAGGTGGGTTCCTCCATCGCGGTCAGCGCGAGCAGCTGGAGCAGGTGGTTCTGGATCACGTCCCGGGCGGCGCCGATGCCGTCGTAGTAGCCGGCCCGGCCCTCGATGCCGATGTCCTCGGCCATGGTGATCTGGACGTGGTCGATGTAGGTGCGGTTCCAGATCGGCTCGAACAGCTGGTTGGCGAACCGGAAGGCCAGCACGTTCTGGACGGTCTCCTTGCCCAGGTAGTGGTCGATCCGGAAGACCGACTGGGCGTCGAAGGCGGCGGCCACCTTGCGCTGCAGTTGCTGCGCGCTGGCCAGGTCGTGCCCGAACGGCTTCTCGATCACGATCCGCGACCAGGCGCCGTCGGGGGAGGTGCGGCTCTGCCCGGCCAGGCCGTG
>JAEZHJ010000009.1 GCA_023436925.1 Actinomycetes bacterium | reverse complement strand
CTCCCGCTCCCGCGGCTCCGGCGCCTGCAGCACCGGCCCCGGCAGCTTCCGAGCCCTCCCCGGCCCGCCGCGCCGCAGAGCCGAGCGAGCCGATCTACGTGACCCCCGTGGTGCGCAAGATCGCCGCAGCGGCCGGCATCGACCTTGCCTCTGTCACCGGCACCGGCGTCGGCGGCCGGATCCGCAAGCAGGACGTCCAGGCCGCCATCGAGGCGCGCAAGGCCGCCGAGGAGGCCGCCCGGGCCGCCGAGGAGGCAGCCAAGGCAGCGCCCGCCCCGTCCGCCGCCCCGGCCGCCAGCACTGCCCCCGCCCCGGCCGACGGCTCCAAGCGCGGCACCACCGAGAAGATGACCCGGCTGCGGGCCACGATTGCCCGCCGGATGGTCGAGTCGCTGCAAGTGGCCGCCCAGCTCACCGCCACCGTCGAGGTCGACCTGACCGCGATCTCCCGGCTCCGCGGCCAGGTGAAGGACGAGTTCAAGGCCCGCGAGGGTGCCAGCCTGAGCTACCTGCCGTTCATCGCGAAGGTGACCGTCGAGGCGCTCAAGCAGTTCCCGAAGGTGAACGCCACCATCGACCCCGACGAGGGCACCATCACCTACGCCGACGCCGAGCACCTCGGCATCGCGGTGGACACCGAGAAGGGCCTGCTGGTCCCGGTGATCAAGAACGCCGGCGACCTGTCGGTGACCGGCCTGGCCAAGCACATCGCCGATCTGGCGGCGCGCACCCGCAGCAACAAGGTCACCCCCGACGAACTGTCCGGTGGCACCTTCACCATCACCAACTACGGCTCGGCCGGCACGCTGATGGACACCCCCATCATCAACCAGCCGCAGGTGGCCATCCTCGGTACCGGTGCGCTGGTGCGGCGTCCGATGGTCGTCAAGGACCCCAACCTGGGTGAGATCATCGCGGTGCGGGACATGATGTACCTGTCGATGACCTATGACCACCGCCTGGTCGACGGCGCCGACGCTGCCCGCTTCCTGAGCTTCGTCAAGGCGCGCCTCGAGGAGGGTGACTTCGGGGCCGAGTTCGGCCTGTGAGCCCTGCAACGGACAGCACCGGGCCCCTGGACGCCGCCGCGTCCGGGGGCTCGGCCCGCTTTCCGGTCGAGTTCTGCTACCTCGGCATCGCCGACGACCCGCCGACACTGACCGACTACCACCAGGCGTGGGAGGTGCAGCGGCAGGTGCACGCCCGGGTCGCCGACCGCAGCACCGGTCCGCAGGTCCTGTTCGTGGAGCACCCGCCGGTCTACACCGCGGGCCGACGGACGGAGCCGCACGAGCGTCCGGTCGACGGCACCCCGGTGGTCGACGTCGATCGCGGCGGGAAGATCACTTACCACGGCCCCGGCCAGCTCGTGGGCTACCCGATCGTCTTCCTGCCCCGCGGGGTGGGGGTGGTCGATTACGTCCGCCGCGTGGAGGAGGCACTGATCCGGCTGCTCGCGGGCTACGGCCTGGCCACCGGACGGGTGCCCGGCCGCACCGGGGTGTGGCTGCCGGCGACCGCCGGGTTGCCGGAGCGCAAGATCGCCGCGATCGGGATCCGGGTCAGCCGGCAGACCACCATGCACGGGTTCGCCCTCAACGTGACCAGCGACCTGGCCGACTTCGGACGGATCGTCCCCTGCGGGATCGCGGACGCCGGGGTCACCTCGCTGGCCGCCGAGATCGACGCCACACCGCCCACCCTGGTCGAACTCGCCCGCCGGCTCGAGCCACTGCTGGCCGACCTGCTGGCCTTCGGGCCCTACGACCCCTCCCCCGACCTGGCCGAGCTGCCCAAGGTCACCCTCGGGCTGACCGTGTAGCACCTCGGGCCATCCCGCAACGTCCAGCGCCGCCGGATGGTCGCTATGACGGACCCCTGCCAACCCATCACGGCTCACCGCAGCGCCATGGTCGCAATGGCGGGTCCGGCCGGCCGAATGGCGACCACGCCGCGGCGGTGAGTGTGCAGGCTGGTGAGCCGCAGCGCGGTAACGACCACCACGCCGCGGTAAGCGGTGTCGTCCGGATGTTGTCCGATCCCGGACGACGCTGGAACGGGTGCCGGGTGGGCCGCCAACCTTGCCCGATGCGAACCGCACGGCCCTGGCCACTACCGCAGCAACCCACCCGACGATCAGAGCTCGGACCGACCGTCACGGCCCGGATGCTGCGGACCCAGCTGGCCGCCGGACGGCTCCTTCGGCTCCGTCGCCAGGTGTACCTTGACGCCCACGCCTGGCCCGCTGACCCGGTCGGAAGGCACCTGATGCTTGCCAGGGCCGAGGTGGCGGTCTACCCCGATGCTGTGCTCAGCCACCAGAGCGCCGCCCTGGTCTGGGGGTTGCCCTCCCCGGGCTGGACCCCCTGGGAGAGGGATCGCCCATCCGTCACGCTGCCCAGCGGGGGGACCCGCCGCGCGGCTGACGGGCCGTGCCGCCACCGGACTGCGTTGCTGCCACCGCACCACCGGGTGCGCGACGACGCGGGCTACCTGGTCACCACCCCGGCGCGGACTGCTGTCGACCTCGCCGCCGGACGAGACCTGCCCGAGCAGCTGGTGCTGTTCGACGCGACCGCGCGACTGCTCATCGAGGCGATGCTGGCACGGCCCCGCCGCAGTGATTACGCGGCCGGTCGACTGGTCGAAGCCGCGCGCGAACACCTGGCCCACGCCGCAGCGACGACGCGGCGCACCGGCCTGCTGGCCGGGTTCGCGCTGGCGGATCCGCGCCGGGAGCGCCCGCTCGAGTCCCTGTCGGCCGGCCACATGGTCCTCGCGGGGATCCCGCTGCCGCAGTTCCAGCACCCCTTCCAGACTCGGCTCGGCACCATGTACGCCGACTGCTACTGGCCCGCGCAGCACCTGATCGGCGAGGCCGACGGCGTGGTGAAGTACGCCGATCCGAATGCCTTCGAACGGGAGAAGCGCAGGGAACAGGCGCTGCGCGACCTGGGCCTGCGGATGGTCAGGTGGCTGGGTCGGGAGGTGATGGCGGACCCCGAGGTCGTCATGGCGCGGATCCGCCGCGCCCTCGCCGACTGACGCGTTGCGAGAGCACCGCTCACCGATCCCACCCGGATCCGCCTCCACGCCGGCTGCAGCACGCTACTGTGAGCAGGTCCCGTCCCACCCCCGGACCGTGGAGGCGTCGCATGACCGTCTCGAAGGCACTCGCAGCGGTCCTGTGCGTGGCCACGCTGACGGCCTGCACCAGCCAGATCCCCGCCGCCACCCCACCTGCGGCGGTCGAGTCCGCGGTCAGCCCCGACTTCGACGGCGACGGCCTGGCCGACCTCGCGTTCACCGATTCCCACTTCCCGTTCGTCTACGACCTGCGGGTCCGGTACGGGACGGGCCGCCTTGAGGTGTTCACCCCGCTCCAGGTCACCGGGGATGTCGACGGCAACCTGGACGGCCGACCGCTGGCAGCCGACCTCAACGGCGACGGCTACAGCGACCTCGCGATGGTGGCCTCCAACACGCGCGGCCCGGAGAGGACCTCGAACCTGTACCTGCTGTTCGGCTCCGCCGCCGGCCTCCAGCTCCAGAGCCTGCGCGTGATCCCGCCTCCGGAGACCCTCGGCCAGCCCTTCGCCTCGGCGCTCGCCCTGGTCGCCGAACCGGTTCCCCGACTGGTGGTGAGCTACGGCGACCTCCTGGAGGGCGGGGTCGGGCTGGCGGCCTTCCGGCTCGGTGACGACGGCCGGCCGGTCGGGCCACCGCTCCTGCTCGCCGAGGGGCTCGGCGGCGTTCCCGAGCTTCCCGCCAGCGGCGGGCCGTCCGACTTCGGCGGGGCGCTCGCCAGCCTGGGCAACCACCTGATCGTCGCGGCCTCGGGCACGGCCGTGGGCGGCGCTGCCAGTGCCGGCGCCGTCGTGGACCTCACGCTGGGCGAGACCGGGGTGCTCGCCGCCGGCGTTATCGACCTGGCCACCGACGGCGTCCCCGGCGAACCGCAGCAGGACGCCCGCTTCGGTGCCAGCCTGTCCACCGGCGACGGCCACCTGGCCGTGGGGATCCCCGGCGACCCGACTGGGGGCGACACCGTCGGCTCGGTGCAGGTCTTCACCCTCGCCGACGGCGTCCTGGTGCCCTCGCAGCGCATCACCCCGCAGGCGGGCGCCACCGCCGCCGGTGGCTCGTTCGGCAGGTCCGTGGCGATCGGACGAGTCTGCGCCGACACGCTCGGGGTGGTCGTGGGCCAACCGGGCGCCCGGGTCCCCGACTCCGGGGAGGGCGGACCCAGCGGGGCCGTCAGCGTGGTCCCCCTCTCCCCCACCGCGGACTGCCCGGTCAGACAGCTCGTCGAGGGGGCAGGCCTTCCCGGACCCGCCGCACCCAGCCGCGAGATCGGTAGCGCTGTCGGCACGCTCCGCACCACCGGCAGCGTCGACACGCTGGTGATCGCCGGCAAAGGCAACGGCTGCCTGTCCGAGGACCCGGGACGGGTGCACCTGATCTCCGGCAGCCGGGACATCGTCAGCCTGGACGAGTCGCCCCTCGCGCTGGCTGGACGCTGAGGGAGGACCTGATGCACCGCACGCGAACCCTCACCGCGACCGCCTCCGCCGTGTGCGCGCTGGTGCTCGGGACGGGCTGCACGCCACAGCTCCCGGCCTCCGCGCCGACGCCGACGGCCACGCCCACCCAACCGGCAGGGCCGACTGCGAGCCCGTCGACCCCCACCCCCACCACAGCGGCGGCAGGAACCGCCACGCCCGACTTCGACGGTGATGGCGCGGTCGACCTCGCCACCTCGTTCTTCGGCCCCCGCGAGGACGCCCGGATCACCGTCCGGTACGGCTCCGGGTCCACCACCGAGATCACCGCCCAGGAGACCATCCTCGACGAGTGGGGCAACGTCGGTCTGGGATCGATGCTGGCCCCCGATCTGAACGGCGACGGCTTCAGCGACCTCGTCTTCGTCGGAAAGGGACTGGAGTCGGGCACCAGCGTGTGCGAGCTGTTCGGCTCAGTCCAGGGGCTGTCGCTCTCGACCCTGCACTGCATCCCCGTGTCCCAGGTCGACGATGACTCGCGGGTGTCGTCGCTGGGCCTGCTGCGGGAGCCTGTCCCCCGCCTGGCGGTCGGGGTCAGCTCCCGGTTCCGTGAGGACACCGGCGGCACGGGGCGGGTCCTGGTCTTCCCGCTCGGGGCCGATGGCCGCAGCACGACCACGCCGACCATCCTTGCCCCCGGGACGGGGGCGGTGCCGGACCTCGCCGACCAGGGCTCCTTCGGGGAGTCAATGGCGGTGGCGGGGCACCGGCTGTTCGTGGGCGCCCCTCGGGCGCTCATCGGATCCGCCGCCGGCGGAGCCATCGCGGTGCTCGGCTTCAACGCCGAAGGCGCCACCTCCGGTGAGGTCATCAGCCAGGCCAGCCCCGGGGTACCGGGCGAGCCGGCCAAGGGCGACGCCTTCGGCGCCAGCCTCGCCGCACGGGACGGCCACCTCGCCGTCGGCGTGCCCGGCGACCGGGTGGGCGCCGTCGACAACACCGGCGCTGTCCAGCTCTTCACCCTCTCCGAGGACGGGCAGGCTCCCGGCGAACTGCTCAGCCAGGCCACCGAGGGCGTCCCCGGCCGGGCCGAGACCGGTGACGGCTTCGGGTCCGCGGTGGCGCTCGGCACGGTCTGCCCCGGAATCCCCGGGGTGGTCGTGGGTGCACCCGACGAGGCTGTCGTCGTCGCCCACGAGGGCGACGGGTCAGCGTGGGTGATCCCGCTCGAACGCTCCGCCGCCTGCCCGGCGCGGCAGCTCTGGGAGGGCCACGGGCTGGGCGGCCAGCCACAGTACTGGCGTCGCCTCGGCAAGGCGGTGGCGGTGATCAGTGACCCGTCCGAGTTGGCGGACCGGATCGTGCTCGCCGGGTCGGGCCTGGTCTCCGACCTCAGCCCGATCGGCGTGCTCGCCGTCTGGGCAGCCGACGGGGAACGGAGCCTGTACTACCAGGAGGAGAGCGTCTTCGCGATCGCCGGACGGTGACCACCCCCGGCGAGAGGCTGTGCTCCGCCGGCAACGACACTCGGGTTCCCCCACAACGTGGCTCGACCACCCGGCCCGGCCTCGCCCGGATCATCGGGTCTCGCGGACGCCAGGCGGCTTGGCCGGGGCGCCGGGATCCGACCCACCCTGGCTGAGCGGCGGGACCCACCCCCGCTGGGCTCGCCGCCGTCGACCCGAACCGGGGACCCCGGCGACGGTTATCGCGGGGGTCGCCGACCCGATCCAAGGCGTCGGGGGCGTTGGCGAGGGTTATCGACCCGGAACCGGCGTCCAGAACCACCACCAGCGCCCCCGATCCCCGGCGCGAGGCTCAAGACCCGGCCGAAAACCCCCGCGAACGCCCCCAGCTCGCCTCAGCGCCTCGCGGGCTCACGCTCTCGAGACAGGTGGAAGAGTGCCGGCGCGCCCGCGTCCCCGGCGGACCGGGTCGCAGCGCCTGATCTCGGCGAAATGCGCCGAAACAGGGCCACCTCTTGACGTTTTGAGAGCAGTGCTCACGAATTTTCGCCCAACTGGCTCAATCGCGCGGCCAGGACCGCTAGCGTGAGTCTCACCCGCGCCCACCCCGGGCTTGGGGGAGGGGGAATGAAGTGGTGGCCCGGCGCCTTCGCCGCCGCCACGAACGCTGATGGCGCCGGCCCTGCTGCCGCTGCGCACGACCCCCTCCCCCGCCAGCTCTGAGCCGGTCAGCCGGGAGCGCCCGGCCGGATAGGATTGCAGGGTGACCGACACCCAGCCGCGCCGGCTGCTCCGCCTCGAGGTGCGCAACGCGCAGACCCCGATCGAGCGCAAGCCGCCCTGGATCAAGACCACGGCCACGATGGGCCCCGACTACCGGGAACTCCAGCAGCTGGTGAAGGACGAGGGCCTGCACACCGTCTGCCAGGAGGCCGGCTGCCCCAACATCTTCGAGTGCTGGCAGGACCGCGAGGCCACCTTCCTGATCGGCGGCGACTCCTGCACCCGACGCTGCGACTTCTGCCAGATCGAATCCCGCAAGCCGTCCGGTTACGACACCGGGGAGCCGCTGCGGGTGGCCGAGTCGGTGCGCACGATGGGGCTGCGCTACGCCACCGTCACCGGGGTCTGCCGCGACGACCTGCCCGATGAGGGCATCTGGCTGTACTCCGAGACGATCCGCAAGATCCACGAGCTCAACCCGGGCGTCGGGGTCGAGATGCTGGCCCCGGACTTCTCCGGACGCGACGAGCTGCTCACCCAGCTGTTCGAGACCCGGCCGGAGGTCTTCGCACACAATGTCGAGACGGTGCCGCGGATCTTCCGCCGGATCCGTCCGGGCTTCAGCTACACCCGATCGCTGGAGGTGCTGACCAAGTCCCGGGCCTTCGGCCTGGTGACCAAGTCGAACCTCATCCTCGGCATGGGCGAGACCCGTGAGGAGATCTCCCAGGCCCTGCACGACCTGCACGACGCCGGCGCGGAACTCATCACCATCACCCAGTACCTGCGCCCGTCCGTCCACCACCACCCGATCGACCGATGGGTCACCCCGCAGGAGTTCGACGAGCTGGCAGCCGAGGCTGCCGCGATCGGCTTCACGGGTGTGCTCAGCGGACCCTTGGTACGTTCGTCCTACCGCGCAGGACGGCTGTACCGGCAGGCAATGTCCGCGCGGGCGAGCAACGAGACGCGGAGCGCATAATGGCGAGCGAGAAGGCCAAGGAACTGGCCGCCAAGCAGAAGGCCCAGATCAAGGCGGCCAAGCTGGCGAAGAAGAACTCCTCCGATCCCCGGGACTGGGGCTGGTTCCGCCAGCTGAAGGAGACCTACCGGGTCACGGTCGAGGTCGACCCGCAGACCCGCTGGGCGGTCCTCGGGGTCGCGCTCGGCGCCGCCGTGGTCGTCAGCCTGGTCGGCGTCTTCGTGCCGCCGTGGTGGATGTGGCTGATCACCGGCATCATGGCGGGCCTGGTCGCCGGCCTGTACATGCTGCTGAACCGCGCCCGCAAGGCCACCTACAAGCGCTACGCGGGCAAGCCCGGCTCGGCCGAGGTCGCCTTCAACATGCTCGACAAGAAGCGCTGGGACTACACCGTCGGCATCACGGTCAACAAGCAGATGGACATCGTCCACCGGGTGGTGGGCCGGCCCGGCATCGTGCTGATCGGCGAGGGTTCGGCCGCCCGGCTGAAGCCGCTGCTGACCGCCGAGGCACGCAAGCACGAACAGGTGGCCTACGGGGTTCCGGTGACCACCATCGTCATGGGCGACGGCCCCGGCCAGGTGCCGCTGGACAAGCTGGCCGACCATCTGAAGAAGATGCCGAAGGCGCTCAAGCCGGTCCAGCTGACCGAGGTGAAGCAGCGGCTGCGGGCGCTCGACGCGGTGCGTCCCAAGGTGCCGCTGCCGCGCGGCCCGATGCCCTCGCCCAAGGGCCTCAACCGCGCCATGCGCGGCCGCTGAGCTTGGCGAACCTGGTCAACGCCGAACGCGTCTCGATCGCGTTCGGTACCCGCATCCTGCTGGACGAGGTCAGCCTCGGCCTGTCCGCCGGTGACGTCATCGGCGTCGTCGGACGCAACGGCTCCGGCAAGTCGACCCTGCTGGACCTGCTCACCGGTCGCCGCGAGCCGGACTCCGGGCAGGTGACCCGCACCGGGTCGGTCTCTATCGGCCACCTCGGCCAGGACGAGGCCTTCCCGCCGGGCGCCACGGTGCGCGATGTCGTCGTCGGCGGCCGACCCGACCACGCCTGGGCGGCCGAGGAGTCCAGCCGGGCGGTGGTCGGCTCGCTGCTGACCGGGATCCCGATGGACGCCGAGGTCGCACGGCTCTCCGGCGGCGAGCGACGCCGGGTCAGCCTGGTCGCGCTGATGCTCGCCGGGCACGACCTGCTGGTGCTGGACGAGCCCACCAACCACCTCGACGTCGAGGCCGTGGCCTGGCTGGCAGAGCACCTCAACGTGCTGCAGGCCCGCGGCACCGCGATGCTCGTGGTCAGCCATGACCGGTGGTTCCTGGACGCGGTCTGCACCCGGATCTGGGAGGTGCACGACGCGGTCGTCGACTCCTACGACGGGGGCTACGCCGCGTACGTGCTCGCCCGGGCGGAGCGCGCCCGGCAGGCCGCCGCGACCGAGTCGCGCCGGCAGAACCTGCTGCGCAAGGAGCTGGCCTGGCTGCGACGCGGCGCGCCGGCCCGCACCTCCAAGCCGAAGTTCCGGATCGCCGCCGCCAACGCCCTGATCACCGACGTGCCCGACCCGCGCGACCGGCTGCGGCTGCAGGAGTTCTCCCTGGCCCGGCTCGGCAAGGATGTCTTCGACCTGCACCACGTCAGCTACTCGATCGGCGGACGGGAGCTGCTCGCCGGGCTGGACTGGTCGATCGGCCCGGGCGCCCGGATCGGGCTGATCGGCGTGAACGGGGCGGGCAAGACCACCCTGCTGCGGCTGCTGACCGGCGACGTCGAGCCGACGTCCGGCCGGGTCAAGCGCGGCAAGACGCTGCGGCTGGGCCACCTGTCGCAGCAGGTCGCCGAGCTCGACGACACCGAGCGGGTGCTCGACAGCGTCGACCGGCTGAAGCGGCAGACACGGCTGGCCACCGGCCGGGAGGCCTCGGCCTCGTCCCTGCTCGAGGAGTTCGGCTTCACCGGGGAGCGCCTGGTCACCAGGATCGGCGACCTGTCGGGCGGGGAGCGGCGCCGGCTGCAGTTCCTGCGGCTGTTGATGGGCGAGCCCAACGTCCTGCTGCTCGACGAGCCCACCAATGACCTCGACATCGACACCCTGACCGTCGTCGAGGACTACCTCGACAGCTGGCCGGGGACCCTGCTGGTGGTGAGCCACGACCGCTACTTCCTGGAGCGGGTGTGCGATGTCACCTACGCGCTGCTGGGCGACGGGCGTTGCGTCCTGCTGCCCGGCGGCGTGGACGAGTACCTCGCCCACCGGCGCAACCAGCTCACCGCTTCGGCCGCCGGATCCTCCCGGCCGGCCAGCCGCGGCGCGGCGGCGGCCCGCGTCCGCCAGGCGCGCAAGGACCTGGCCCGGGTCGAGGGCCAGCTGGACAAGGCCGCGAGCCGGATCGCCGAGCTGCACCACGAGATGTCGCTGCACGCCGCCGATTACGCCCGGCTCACCGAACTGGGCGCCGAACTGGCCCGCACGGAGGCCCGCCACGCCGAGCTCGAAGCCGAGTGGCTGGACCTGGCCGAGCTGCTGGAGGCGGCTGACTGACGCCGCCGGGTTGCGGCCCGGGACGCTACTTCGCCTGCACCAGGGTGCACTCGTTGTCGAGCAGCGTCGGCAGCGCCGTCTTCGCCAGCGCGATCCCGACCGGCACCTCGCTGCAGACATTGTGGCGAAGCACACCCGCGGCCTGCTCGGTGAGGATCACCGCGGCCCGTTCGGCGGCGCTGATCCGGTTCGTGTCGACGGTCGGCTGCGCTGCCCCTCCCACCTGGATGCCCACCTCACCGCCGCTGACCCGGTTCTCGCGGACCAGCGGGGTCGCGGTGCCCACCGCTGCCACCCCGATGCCGTTGGCCTCGAACCGGCTGGTCTCGACCGAGCCCTCGGCCGAGCCGAGGAAGCACAGCCCACACTGGCCGTTGTCGGCGAACCTTGACCCCACGATGCTCACCCGGTGTCCTCCCGAGACGGAGATGCCGGACCAGCTGTTGCCGCTGAACTCCGAATCGGTCACCTCGGCTGTGGTCCGTCCCGGGCTCGCGGCGGTGTCGCTGCCGGTGAGGTCCAGGCCGGCCCCACCCTGACGGTCCTGGCCGGCGCGGGCTCCCGAGACGGTGACCCGCTTCAGCCGCAGCGTGCTGGCGCCGCCGGTGACGATGCCGGACCCGCTGGTCGCCGGGTCGCGCGTCAGGGTCAGGTCGCGCAGGCCGACCAGGCCGGAGGTCATCACCAGCACGGCCATCTCGTCCGCCCCTGACACCAGCCGGGTGGTGTCGCGGTCGTCCCCGGCCAGGGTCACCGACTCCAGCACGACGAGGGTGTCGTCCAGCCGGTACTCCCCCGCGGCCAGGTGGACGGTGGCGCCGGGGGCGGCCTGCGACAGCACCAGCGCCAGGTCGTCGCCGGGCGCGGCCTGCACGCTTCGCCCGCTCCCCACCGTGCCGGTCAGGTTCGCGGTCAACCGCAAGAGCACCGCCCGGGCGATCGCGCCGTCGGCGGTGACCGTCTCCAGCGCCGCCGTCAGCCGGGCGACGAACTCGGCCTGCGGGCAGCCGTCGGCCAACGCCTGCCGGGAGAGTTCCAGGGCGGCTTCCAGGCCTTGCGCAGCGGCCTCGGGATCGACGCCGGGCTCAGTTGGGCCAGATGGCGGGGCCGAAGGAGACGCAGCGGGGGTCGGCCGGGTCTCGTACGCCGACACGTACTGACGAACCGCCTGAGCCACCGCTGACACGGCAGCCTGGCACGGTGACCCCGAAGTCACGCTCGGGGACGGCGAGGAGGGCGCTGGGGTCGCTCCACAACCACCACACAGAAGCGCTGCTGCCAGGCACGCAACCCAGATCCGCAAACCCCGCATCCGCCGAACATACACTGGCCACGAGCTCCTTCTGCGACATCGTGTAGGTGCACCCGGCACCCGTCGTCCCGGGCGGGCAGTTCACCCGGATCCCGGGCAGCGCGGTGAGCAGCGGCAGCCCTGCCGTGGTCCCCACGAAGCTGACCGCGCCGGTGGTCGCGCCGCCCTGGCCGACCACGATCGCCCACAGCGAGCCCAGTTGCCTGGTCAGCGAGGCGGCGTCCGGGATGGCCCGGAAGTTCAGCTCGAGCGACATCACCTTCGCCCCGCCGACGGTCTGCGAGGTGGTGTACTTTCCGACGGTCTTGGCGGTCACGCCGCGCAACCAGACCTGGCCGGCGCTGTCCACCCGGACGACGAGCGGGCCGACCGTCCGCGGGATCCGGTCGAAGGCCGGCTTCAGCAGCCGCGGCAGGGCGACCGTGATGTTCTGGCCGCGGAAGGAGCCGAGCGGGACGGCGAGCTTCCGCAGTGAGCCGCCGTTGCCGGCGAGCACCTTGTCCTTCTTGCTGCCCTTGATGTACGAGTCGTCACCCTTGCCGCCGAGCAGGGTGTCGACCCAGTCGGGGTTGGTGTCGTACTTGGTGTTCTTGCCACCGTTGGTGAGCTGGTTGTCGTCGGCGTTGAGGACGTCACGGTCCCGACCGCCCCACAGCGTGTCCTGCCCGGTCCCGCCGACCAGCCAGTCGCGGCCGGCGCGGCCCATCGCGACGTCGCGGCCGTCGCTGATGGTGCCGGAGGCGGACGGCCTGCCGTCGGCGGGATCGTTGTTCAGGAACCACTCCCGCGGCTGGGCGCAGCTGGTGAAGGCCTTGGTGCCGCAGAGCAGGATCTTGCGGAACTTGGTCTTCTTGGCGTAGAGCGCGAACTGGTTCTTCTTCGTGGTGTTGAAGCCGAGCAGGGTGCCGTCGTTGAACGGCCGGTTCCAGCCCGACTCGACCTGGGTGACGATCCACTTCTTGCCCGACTTGCGGTACGAGAGGGCGTAGGAGGTCTCCAGCGCCTCGGCACCGGACAGTGCGTCATCGCCGAAGCCGCCGTCCAGCACGTCGTCGTCCCAGCCGCCGTAGAGGATGTCGTTGGAGTAGCGCACCGTCTTGGGCTGCGTGGCGTCCACGCTCATGCCGCTGGTCCACGCCTCGTCCCCGAACAGCAGGTCGTTGCCGGTGCCGCCGGAGAGCCAGTCGTGGCCCCAGCCGCCGACCAGGTAGTCGACACCCGAGCCGCCGTAGAGGACGTCGTTGCCGCCGCCGCCGTAGAGGGCGTCATCGCCGGACTCGCCGTGCAACTCGTCGGCCCCCCAGACGTCAAGCAGCGCGGTGCCCGAGGTGGCGGCCTGGGTGGCGGTGATCCGCGGGAACAGCCAGCTGCGGGCGTCCGGGCCGCCGTCGGTGTAGTCCAGCAGGACGACGACCCGCATCGTCCGGCCGCCGAGCAGGGCCGCCACCGAGGCGCCGACGCCGCTCAGCTGGGCCAGCACGCCGGCCACCGGGGTGGCGCGCAGGATGTACCCGTTGTCGCCGATCAGGACGTCGGAGTCGCGTCCGTCATCGAAGGTGTCGTCGTTGCGGCCGGTCAGGGTCCCGGCGCCACCGAAGAGCAGGTCGCGGCCGTCCGGGCGGGACTTCATCGTGGTCAGCGAGAACAGCGCCGAGGACCCACCGATGATGTCATCGCTGCCGCCGTTGCCGAAGACCACGTCGTTTCCGCCGCCGCCCTCGATGTAGTCATCGCCGTCGGTGTCGGCCAGCACCGACGTGGTGACGACCAGGTGGCCGGCGGCGTCGCGGTAGGCGTGGGCCGGGATGTCGATCGATCCGTCGCCCTGGATCACGTCGTCGCCCAGCTGGCCGAAGATGACGTCGTTCCCGGCACCGCCCGCGATCGTGTCGTGACCCCAGGCCCGGACCTTGGCGGACTGGGCCAGGTTGTCGTGGTCGAGCAGGGTGAGCCGCAGGAAGGACGGCCACCATCCGGTCGGGGTGAGGCTGAAGCTCTGCTCGATGCGGGCGTTGTCGCCCAGGATCAGGTCGGCACCGGCACCGCCGTCGATCCGGTCGTCCCCGACACCGCCGATCAGCAGGTCGTCGCCGTCGCCGCCGCGGAGTTCGTCATCGCCGCCCAGCGTGTTGCCCCAGACCGCGGTCCGGCGCTGCCGCAGGGTGCCTCCGCTCAGCGTCTGCGCGAGGTAGCCCAGGTCGCCGATCACCACGTCGTCGCCGCCACCGGCGTCGATCCGGTCGGCGCCCTCGCCGCCGATGACGATGTCGTCGCCGGCTCCGGTGCTGACCGCGTCGTCGCCCGGCGTGCCGGAGCGGATCGCCAGGACCAGCCCCACCAGGGTCTCGGTGTTGAGCGAGAAGTCGCCCGGCCCGCCGAAGCCCGCCACCCCGGCGATCCCGGTGCCGATCAGGGCGGCGAGCTCGGCGGGGGTCAGCTCGCCGTCGGCCAGGCCGGTGAAGTCGGGCAGCAGGTTCGGCGCGAACCACAGCACCAGGCCGTTGTCGGCGACCACGATGTCGTCGCCGCTGCCGGTGGTGATGGTGTCGTCGCCCTGGCCGCCGAAGATGACCAGCGGCAGCGTGGAGGCGCCGGCCTCGACGGTGTCGTCATCGGCTGCGGTCGGCCGGGTGCGGTCGGGGCCCTGGGTGTTGAGCACCAGGTGGCCGTCCTGCCCGGCGAGGAGCGTGATCGTGACGTGGTCGTTGCCGAGGCCGGTGTTGAGCCACGTGGTGGTGCGCTGGCCCGCGCGCCGGACGGTGCCGTCCACGACGAGTCGGTCGTCGCCGTACCCGGTCCACAGCCGGATGCCGCCGGCGAAGTCGCCGCCCGTCGCGGCGTAGCTGATGCCGGCCGGGGCGAGCCCGACGATGGCGATCTCGGCCTCGGCGGCGAGCGCGGCGTCCCGGACGCGGGCGGCGGCGAGCCGGTCGGTCACCAGCACGTCGGTGTCCCCGGTGAGCGCGTCGTAGTCGCTGATCAGCAGCGTGTTGCCACCGCTGCCCAGTTGCAGGTTGAGTGTGCCGCGCAGTTGGTCCAGGGTGCCGGTCAGGAAGTCGGCGGCCTGGCCGAGCCGGACGTCGGCCGTCGAGGAGACGAACACCCGGTCGTCACCGGCGCCGAGGTCGATGCCGGTGACCGGGCCGGTGCCGCGGATGTTCAGCGTGTCGCTGCCCGACCCGAGCCCGAGTTCGAGGGTCTCGAAGCCGGTGTAGGCGATGCCGTCGGTGCGGCGGTAGCCGTCGATCGGGAAGCCGGCGCCGGTGGCGGTCAGCGTGATGGTGCGGACCGCAGCCGGGTCGTTGACCTCGCCGCGGAAGCCGATCAGGAACCCGGTGCCGAACTCCCAGACGTACACCGAGGGGGCGCACGGGCTCTCGCCCGCAACGCCACAGCTGGTGGCGCGGCCGAAGTCGTCGCCCGGCGCCGGCGGGAAGAGCAGGTCCTGCAGCGCGGCGGCGAGCTGGGCGGCTGTGGTCGTCGCGACGTCGACGGTCACCGAGCCGAGGGCGGTGGCCAGCCCGAGCCGGGCCAGGGTGATCGTGTACTGCGCGACGCCGGCCAGCGGCAGGACCGAGTACAGCAGGTCGAGCGGACGGCCGAGGGTGTCCAGTGCCGTCCGGGCGATCATGTCGAGCCCGGTCAGGGTGGTGCCGGTCAGCCAGCCGAGGTTGCTTCCGGTGTCGCCGGAGTCGTCGATCAGCAGCCGGTCCGTGCCGCTGCCGCCGTCCACCACCAGGGTGGCCGCCAGCAGGTCGAGCAGGCGGTCGGTGCTCCCGACCTCGACGGTGTCGTTCCCGGCGCCGGCCAGGATCCGGGTGTGGCCGTCGATGGTCCGCACGGTGATCACATCGGCACCGGCGCCGGCGTCGACCTCGGTGGTCCCGTGGTGGGTGCCGGCGACGACGAGCCGGTCGTCGCCGCTGCCCAGCAGCACCCGCAGCGACTCGAAGCCGGTGTAGACCACACCGGTCAGCAGGCCGGTGATGTCCTGCGCGGTGACGGTGCCGGTCTGGCCGGTGGTGTTCAGCGAGTTGTCCAGCACCAACTCGTCGACCTGGGCGACCTCGACCGCCTGACCGGTGGTGGTCTCCACCGGGAACGGCGGGCCGGAGGTCTCACCCGGCAGCAGCACCGGCAGGTAGGAGTCCAGTTCGATGCTGTACGGCGGGTCGGGGTCGAAGCCGCCGGAGACGTACACCGGGCCGCGGATGTCGGCCAGCGTGGTGGGCGTGAAGGTCACCGTGGTGGTGGTCTGCGGGGTGGTGGCGGTCGCCGGGAAGGTCACGCTCACCGGGTCGGAGGCTCCACCGATCCGGATCCGGTCGTTGCCGAGCCCGCCGAACACCGAGAGGCCGACGCCGGCCGGCGTGGACAGGATCCGGAACTCGTCGTCACCCTCCTGGCCGTACAGCACGATCTGCTCGATGGCGACGAAAGTGATCACGCGGCCGGCGCCGTAGATGGCGGTGGCGGTGACCACGAAGACGTCCGGGCCCTCGGTGCCGACCACGACCACGGTGTCGTTGCCCTCGCCGCCGTCGATCGCGACCTGGGCGTTGGCGGCGTACTGGACGACGTTGTTGCCGCCACCGAGGTTGATGTAGGGGACGGACGCGGCGCTGACGAAGCTGCGCACCACGAAGGTGTCGTCGCCGTCGTCTCCGTACAGCCAGATCCGGCCGATGTTGTGGACGAGCTCGAAGATGTCGTTGCCGTCGCCGCCGCTGATGGTGGTGTCGTGGCGGACGCCGGCCGAGAGCAGGCCGCGCGAGGAGTCGAAAGAGCCCGAGGTCGGGCCGGAACGGACGCCGAACTCGTCGTCGGAGCGGTAGGGGTCGGCCGGGTCCTGGCCGTCGATCGCCCGGCGGACCTTGTAGATCTGGCCGACCCGGACCAGGTCCGCACCCGCGCCGAGGTCGAGCAGGAAGGCAGTCGCGGTGTCGTCGAAGGCCACCAGGTCGTCGCCGCCCAGGGTGTACAGCCGGACGCCCGGGGCGGTGTTGCCCGCGCTGTCGTCGCCGGGGTCGGCGGTCGGGCCCTGGTCGACCGCCGGGTAGCCGTCCGCCGCCCCGACGATGCCGCTGCTGTAGGTGACCATCTCGGCCGCCGCGAACAACCCGTCGTTGCCGCGGCCGGAGAGCAGGGCGACCAGGCCGCGGGAGCCGTCGGCGTTGGTCCGCAGCACGATGGTGTCGGCGGCGGAGGTCCCGTAGACGACCAGGGTGTGGGCGAGGTCGGAGTCGGAGACGTCGACGCGGGAGTTGCCGTTGGCCCACAGGTGCACGACCGTCACGTCCGCACCGGCCTGGCCGTCGATGCCCAGCCGGCCGGCGAGCGCGTTCGGGGTGCCCTCGACGGGTTCGGGGTTGACCACGACACGGTCGGCGCCGGGGCCGCCGGTGACGAAGCTGGCGGTGCTGGTGCTGGCGACGGCGAACTGGTCGTTGCCGCTGCCGAGGCTGATCCGCAGGGTCTCGGGGGCCGCGGCGCCCTCGGGCCGGTAGCTCAGCGATCCGGGCATCCCCAGGCCCGTGATGGCGTCGGCGGTGAGCCGGCCGATCAGGTCGGCGGTCGAGCCGGTGGCGTCCAGCTGGAGCTCGTCGGTGCCCGCACCGGCGGTGATCGACACCGCGCCTGCGATGCCGGTGAGCGCCGCGGACCCGGTCCCGATGATGATCAGGTCGTTGCCGGCACCGGCGTCGAGTGCGGTGCTGCCGCTGTGCGTGGAGCGGATGGTCAGTTCGTCGGCCCCGGAACCCAGCCGCAGCTCCAGCGCCTCGAAGCCCTGGTAGCTGATCCCCTGCGCCAGGCCGAGCCCGGTCAGCAGGTTCGCGGTGAGCACACCGGTGTTGCCGGCGGTGTCGCTCGCGTCGGAGATCCACACCAGGTCGTAGCCGGTCTGGAAGACGCCCTCGGCGACCTCGGTGAGCCCGCCGCTGATGGTGAGCAGCGCGGCGATGCCGTTCAGCGTGCCGGCCGGGTTGGGCCACTGGGTGGCGGTGGCCCCCGAGCCGGCCAGGCTGCCGATCGCCAGCAGGTCGTCGCCGCCGCCGAGCTCGATGCTGTGCGGCACGTCGATCGCCCGGACCGCCACGCGGTCGCTGCCGTCACGGGTGTCGATGAGGACGGCGTCGATTCCGCGCTCGTCGCCCTGCCCGAACGCGATCGTGGCGGTCGTGCCGTCGACGGCGGCCGAGGCCAGGATCAGTCGGGCCTCGACCACCACGTCCTCGCGCTGGCTGGTGCCGTACACCTGCAGCGTGTCGGTGCCCGCCGAGTCGCGGATCGTGATCGCTGCATTCCCGGCGCCGCGCAGTTCGACCCGGATGGTGTCGTCGCCGCCGGCCGGCAGGATCTCGACCGTGCCCGACCAGCCCTGCGCGGTGCGGCGGGTGGTGCCGATCGCGACGAAGCCGTCGGCGTCGCCGATCAGGAAGGTGTCGGCGCCGTCGGAGCCGGTGAGCCGGGCGGCCTCGAAGATGCCGGCCAGGTCCTCGATGGTGGCACCGGCGGCGAAGTCGATCCCGCTCGAGGCCAGGGAGCCCATCACCAGCAGGTTGTTGTACAGCCCGACCGCTGACCACACGGTCTCGATCAGGGTGTCGAAGCCGGACGCGTCGCGGAAGATGTCCTGGCCGCGTCCGCCGGTGACCTTGTCGTTGCCCGCACCGGAGTCGAGGATGTCGGCGAACGGCGAGCCCACCAGGGTGTCGTCGCCGTCGCCGCCGATCAGGGTCAGCGCCACCGAGTCGACCGTCATCGCAGACGCGTCGAGGGTGTCGTCGCCCGCTCCGGCGTCGATGGCCAGGGTGTCCCCCTCGGCACGGACGGCACCGACCAGCCACAGGGTGAAGGCGCCGGTCTTGCGGACGCGGAGTTCGAGGCCGTAGTCCTCGTCCGGGTGCTCGGCATGGTCGAGGGTGTAGCCGTCGGCCCCACTGGTCCCGGCCAGGGTGACCCGGTCCGCTCCCCCGCCGCCGAGCACGAGTGTGAGCGAGGTCGTGGTGGCTCCGGTGAAGTCCTGCACCGTGATCGCGTCGGAGCCGGCGCCGGCGTCGACGGTCACCGACTCGAAGCCGGCCGCGGTGCGGGAGGCGCCGAGCAGGGCCCCCGTGACGGGGTCGGCGGCGGCGAACCGCAGGTCGGTCCCCGACCCGCTGACCTGCAGTCCGTCGTTGCCCCCGGTGAGGCGAAGCCTCAGCTCGTCGGCGCCCTCGCCACCGATGATGGTCAGGTTGCCGGATCCGAGCTGCGCCTCGACGTAGTCGTCACCGGCCCCGGCGTCGATCGATCCGGTGGCTGCCGCCGCGATCAGGGTGTCGTTGCCCGCGCCGCCGTCCAGCGCGACGTTCCCGGTGCCCTCGTGGCGAAGGTAGTCGTTGCCGGCGCCACCGGTGACGGTGCCGGTGCGTCCGCCGGTGATCACGACGTCGTCATCGCCGTCGCCGGCGGCGAGGTTCATCGAGCCGGTGCCTTCCACCACGATCAGGTCGTCGCCGGCCCCGGCGTCGATGGTCAGCGGCACGGTCACGCTCGGGCTGACGAACAGCTGGTCGTGGCCGCCGCCGAGGTTGCCGACGATCGCGGTGACACCGGTGTAGGTGCTGGTCCGGCCGAAGGCCGTCAGCTTGATGGTGGCGCCCGCAGCGGTGGTGCCGATCTGCTCGACGGTGTACGACTCGTCCTCGTCCTCCACGCCGATATTGCGGTGTGCCGCCCGGTCCCCGGTGTTGAGGTACAGCGTCCCGCCCTCGAAGTGGCGGGGGGCATCCTCGCTGCCGCCCAGCCACACCGGCTGCGGGATCTGCAGGTAGCCGATGGTGAAGGTGGCCGACTTGGTGAACGAGATGAACAGGATCTTGATCCGGACCCGGACGGTCAGCTGGATCTTCACCCGGCTCTCGGTCGCGCTGCCGGTGTCCACCTTGAAGGTCGCCGAGATCCCCGCCCCGAGCAGCGTGATGCCGAAGATCCGGACGTCGACGCTGGCACCCATGGTGAGTTCGAACTTGTAGAACCCGTCGCCGTAGTGGCGCGAGGTCAGGCCGAAGTTGAACTGACCGACCAGGCCGAAGCTGCTGGAGCCGATCACCAGCCGCCCGGAGAGCTGGATGTTGAAGTCGCCGTTCGACCACAGCTCGATGCGGCCACTCATGTTCGCGAAGCCGAAGAACTTCATCGACGCGTTGGCGCGCAGGTACCAGCCACCGTCCTCGACCGAGATCAGCAGCGCGGCGTCGAAGTCGATGATCTTCAGGATCGACACCTTGCCGCGAACGTCGAGGGTGAAGG
Source organism: Actinomycetes bacterium (assembly GCA_023436925.1). Taxonomy (GTDB): domain Bacteria; phylum Actinomycetota; class Actinomycetes; order Propionibacteriales; family Propionibacteriaceae; genus Propionicimonas. Next base: position 58,236 of record JAEZHJ010000009.1, on the reverse strand, counting down.
ACTTCGCCGCGACCCCCAGCAGGGACACACTCGCCGTGTTGAGTTTCAGCTTGCCGGACGCCTCGATCTCGAAGATCGCGCCGTCGCCGGCCCGCAGCGACACGTCGAGGATCATCGCGAACCCGTCGCCGGTCACCGTCGCGCCGCCGTTGGCCTTGAAGGTCAGCGCCCCGGCCAGGCTGAACTCCAGCCCGAACAGCAGCTGGAACCCGTTCGGCCCGATCGTGATGTCGACGAAGCCGCTGGCGGAGGCGAATCCGAGCAGGTCGATGCTGCCGGTGACGTTCAGTCGGAAGCCGCGCGCCACCGCGGTGCAGCCGGCGGCGGGTCCGTCGCACTCCTCGGGAAGCGTGGGCTCGGCCTCCGGGTCGGGCACCGCGTCGCCCAGCTGGGAGAAGTAGACGGCGTTGCTGGTGGTGTTGAGCGAGACCGTCATCGACACGCCGGCGCCGAAGGAGAGTCCGATCCCGGCGCCGAAGTCGGCGTTCCGCGCGACCTTGAAGTAGGCCACCAGTCCCCTGGCGTCGACCGACAGCAGCGCCACGACCGAGATCGAGCCGATCGGGTGCAGGGCCATCAGGCCCTTGACCTTCAGCGTGAGCCCGTCACCACCCAGGGTGAAGGCGACCGAGCCGGAGATCTCGATCCGGTCCAGGACGAGCAGCTTGCCGTACATCACCAGGTTGACCCCGCTGGCCAGGGTGACGTCGTCGGTGGCGATGCTGCCGTCGCCGTTCACGGCGAGGCGGGTGACGCCGTCGACGGTCTCGAGCTTGAAGGTCTCGACGGTCTGCTCGGTGGCAAACGTGTTGATCTCCAGCAGGAACTGGCCGCCGAACTTCACCCCGGGGATCGAGCTGGCGCCGACGGTGAGCGCGATCCGTCCGACGAAGCCGGACTTGCCGGCGTCGTTGCTGATGAAGGCGTGCAGCTGGACAGTGCCGGTGACCGCGCCGAGGAAGGGGATGCTGCCGCCGACGGCGCCGTCGATCTTGATGCTGCCCACCGTCGTGGGGCCGGGCTCCACCGCCACGGTGAGGCCGATGTAGCCGGTCAGCGTGATCAGGTTCTTGATGATCAGCGTCGCGCTGATCGTCGCCTTGACGTAGACCGCCCCGGCGGCGCCGGTGACCGGCTGCCCGTCCAGGCCCGGCGCCGAGGCGTGGACCGTGATCGTGGTCGGCTCACCGGGCCGCAGCAGCGGCAGGAAGGAGGCCGGGATGGTCAGCACCTGCTCGTGCAGGGTGGTGTTGAACATCACCTGCACCTTGCCGGTGATCAGGAAGTCGGGGCTGGTCGGCAGGCCGAGGGAGGCACCCTGGCTGATGCTGAACATGCCCGCCACGCCGTACCCGTGGTCGCCGCCGGTCCGGATGAACAGGACGCCGGTCGCCGCACCGTAGGTCAGCCGTGCCGAACCGGAGCCGAAGGAGAGTTCACCGGTCAGGTACATCTGCAGCGACGGGGTGGGCGTCCCCTCGATCGACAACCAGATGCCGCCCTGGAGGCGCATCAGCTCGTTGCCGCCGGCCTCGACGATCAGCTGCCCGACCAGTTCGAGGCCGAAGCTGTAGGGCCGCAGCACGAAGGTGCGGGTGACGTCGCCGCCGCCGTCGCCCAGGCCGAGCAGGGTGATCGTCTCGACCTTCTCCTCGCCGGTGAGGTTGATCTGCAGGGTGCCCTTGGCGAACATCTTGATGCCGTAGGGCTCGAGCGCGGAGAAGTTGGTCTCGATGGTCGCCACGCCCCAGAACTGCGGCACCGAGGTGCTCTCGTCGCCCAGGTCCAGGACGAACTTGCCGGAGGTCGAGCCGACCGTGCCGAGGTGGATGATCGACATCTGGCCGTCGAAGCTCAGCGCGAACAGCTTGCGGGCCGGGTCGATCTCCAGGATGACCCGGGCGCGCAGGTCGAGCAGCGGATCCTCGGTCAGGCCGGCGGTGGCCAGGATGATGCCGCCCAGCAGCTCGATGTAGAAGGAGCTGCCCCGGGTGATCAGGTGGAAGGTGGACGTGGTGCCGGTGCCGGCGTTGCCGGCCTGGTCCGACCAGGAGCCGGCGGCGATGCTCAGGGTGAGGGTGCCGGGGGTCAGCGCACCGGTGTAGAGGTAGCGGAAGGTGTTGTCGTCGAGCTGGACGATGTCGCCGGCGGTGAGCGCCTCGGAGCCGGCCCCGGTCAGGGTGAGTTGGCCGCCGGCCAGCAACTGCTCGATGTCCAGGCCGCCGATGCCGGTGTAGCGGACGTCGAACCAGACCACGCCGGTGGCCGGGGTGTGGTCGGTGGGCGCGCCGTGCTCGGCCGTCCACTGCTCCCCGGAGAGGCTGGTCCAGCTGCCCGGCAGGAAGCGCCAGTTGCTGAACGCCCCGATGGTGCCCGGCGCTCCGGTGACCGGGTCGGTCTCGTTGGTCAGGGTGTAGGTGAACCAGTACCGGTACGTGCCGTTGCCGAGCAGGGTGGGGGCGCCGACGATCTTCAGCACGGCGCCCGCGGCCTCGACGGTGAACTCGGCGCCCGCGTCCAGGATCGAGTCGGGGTCGACGGCGATCCCGTTGATGGTCGGGAAGGTGATGTCGATGTAGCCGCGGCGGCCGAAGTCCTTGGCGTCGCCGGCCGCCCCGTTGTTCGGGTTGGTGACGACGACGGTGGGGGCGGCGAGGGTGAAGCTCTCGACCTCGGCGGCGTTGCGAGTGCCGGCCTGGTCGGCGAAGCTGCCGGACACGAAGCCGAGGGTGTAGCGGCCGACCGCGAGGGTGGCGCTGAACGAGTACCGGTAGGTGTCGCTGGTGCCGACCCGGACCGGCGAACCGAGGATGATGACGGTGCCGTCGGGGGCGGTGAAGACCAGCTCGTCACCGTTGATGGTGGAGTGGTCGAGGGTCGAGCCGGCCGCGGGCCGGAAGGTGATCTCGAGGTAGCGGCGGCCGTTGAGGACGTCCACGCCGATGATCTGGCCGTTGAGCGCCTTGTCCGACCAGATCGCGTCGGCGGTGGCGCCGATCACGCTGAAGGTGCTGGTGGAGGTGGCCTCGGCCGGTGGCGAGCGGCCCGAGTCGTCGCGGAAGTTGGCCAGCGTGAAGACCAGGTTCACGGCACCGACGCTGAACCGTCCGGTGAGCAGGTAGCGGTAGGTGGTGCCCTCCAGCAGGAACGGCGTCCCGGTGAGCTGGACGGAGCCCGCGCCCGGCCCGGTGATCACGAACTCGTCGCCGTCGATGCTGTTGTCGAGCAGCAGCCGGCCGATGCTCGGCGTGAACCGGATGTCGAGGTAGCTGGTCGGGTTCGCCGCGGCCCCGGTGACCGGGAACGGCTTCACCTCGAGCCGATCGGCGGCGTAGGCGGAGTCGTCAGCGCTGGCGCCCGAGACAGCGCCGGGCTTGACGGTGGGCGCGATGGTGACGGTGGGGTTGGCGTCGTCCTCGGTGGAGCGGAGTCCGGTCACCACGACGCCCACCGAGAAGACGCCGTCGCCGAGGTAGGTGAACGCGACGCCGGCGTCGACGGTCACCCGGACATCGCCGACGGCGTAGAGCTGGACGCCGGGGGTCGACGGGTCAGCGTCGACCAGGTCGGCGATCGTGAAGGAGGCCGGGTCGAGCAGCAGCCCTGAGGCCAGCTGCCAGGCACCCGAGTCGGTACGCAGCCCGGCCAGGCGGATCAGGATCCCGGTGGTGCCGGCGCCGACCTGCCAGGACGGGGCCGGGGTACCGGAGGGCAGTTCGGCGGTCGCGTCCGAGGCGAAGGACCACGAGCCGGCGATCGGGGCGACGCTGACCGTCCCGGTCTCGGCGAAGGCGCCGGTCACCCAGAACCGCAGGGTGTAGCTGGCCGCGGTGGCGGTGGCCTCGCCGAGCACGGTCGGGGCGCGGGTGGCGTCCAGCACCGCGGTGCCCAGGCCGCTGCCCGAGATGGTGAACTCGGGGGCGAGGTCGAGCAGGGAGGCGAGCACCAGCAGCCGACCCTCGGGGGCGGTGAAGGTGACGTCCAGGAAGGTCTTCCAGCCCCGGTTGTTGACCAGGTTGATGTCGATGCCGGCACCGGGGTTGGTGACGACGGCGGTGACGCCGGTGATCTGGAACTCGACCGTGCGGGCCGCGCTGCGGGCGCCGGGGGTGGTCACGCCGTTGACCATGACGTCGCTGTTGCGGATCGCGCCCTCGGCGAAGCTGACCCGCACCGTCCCGATGTCCCACTTGTTGTCGGTGAGCCCGCCGGTGACGGTGTAGCGGAACCGGGTGACGCCGGCGACCCGCAGCGCCTGCTGGGTGAAGTAGCCCAGCCCGGTGGCGGTCGCCAGCAGGGCGGTCTGGTCGACCTGGGCTCCGGACACGATCTCGACGGTCGTCAGCGACCCGCCCGGCGTGGCGCTGTACTGGTAGAACGCCCGCCACTTCTTCCGGTCGCTGCTGGTGGTGTCGTACTGGACGGGGACGAAGAGCAGGCCGCTGCTGGTGGTGACCGCGATCAACGGGACGGGACGGCCGTTGATCGTCAGCGGACGGATGCTGCCGTCGGCGCGGACGTAGCCGGCGGTGAACTCCTGGCCCTCGCCGAGGATCTCGGCCAGGTTCAGCGTGGCGCCGGACGGGGCGGTGAACACGACGTCGATGTACCGCTCGCCGTCGGGTCCGTTGACCACGGACAGGTCGGCGCTGCCGCCGCCGGCCACCGGGCCGCCGACCTCGGTGGTCGGGGCGGTGCCGGTCGCGTCGGGGTCGGGGACGTCGAGGACGTCGAACTCGACCTCACGTCCCGAGGAGTCGCGGAAGCCCATCTTGAGCTTGCCGTACAGGGTGAGCAGCCGGACCTGGTCGGGGATGTCGGCCAGGAAGAGCACGGTCGCATCCCCCTGGGCGACCTTGGACAGGTCGACGTAGAGCCGGCCGGACAAGGACACGCTGTTGGCGGCGAAGTTCAGCTTGCCGATGATCAGCATCTTGCCGTCGGTGGAGATCTTGACCGTCACCTGGCCGTTGAAGAGCTGCTCTGAGGTGTACAGCGAGTAGATCCGGGCGCCGCCGGTGATCACCATCGGGGCGGTGAAGGCGGCCAGGAAGCCGCCGATCGCCGGGTTGGCGGCGACCGCCCTGGCCTGGGCCGCGACCTGCTGCTGCAGCGAGACCAGCCAGCTGTCGGCGGTCTGGGCGGTCGGCAGGTCGGCGACACTGCTGCGCAGCGCGAACGGGTCCTCCAGGGAGGGCAGGGTCTTGAAGAACTCCACCCCCGCGGCGAAGTCGTTCAGGGTGAGGCCGATCTGCGGCACCAGCAGGATGCCGGTCGGCGTCTCGACGTTGATGAAGACCTGCAGCGGGCCGAGCTCGCTCAGGCCCAGCCGGATCGTGAACCCGGCCATGCCGGCGATCGAGAACCCGCCCTGCAGGCCGAGGTAGAGCACCCGCTGCGCGACCGGGGTGGTGCGGTCGAAGGTGCCGATGATCGAGAAGTCGGAGTCGAGGCGCAGGATGCCGCCGATCAGGCCGGCGTTGATCTCGCCGCCGAACAGCGAGCCGCTGGCGGTGACCCCGAAGGCGTCAATCCCGATCACCGGGAACTTGCCCTCGAGCAGCAGGGAGGGCTGGATCCGGATGCCCTGGACCGAGCCGGAGAAGTTGAGGCCGGCCAGACCCTGGATGCCGGTGACACTGGCCGACAGGGTCAGGACGAAGTCGCCCGGGTTCTGCTGGATGTCGTCCCACTCGATGCCGATGGCGTCGATCCGGATCGGCAGCCAGGACGGCCACTTGAAGGAGGCGCCGGTCGCGGATCCGACCGCGAGGAAGACCCCGAAGCCCGACTTGGTGACGAACCCGCCGTTGCCGGTGACGGCGAAGTGGCGTCCCTCACCGGACAGCCGCAGGTCGCCGATGGTGACGGTCGCACCGACGGTGGCGAAGCTGACCAGTTCGGCGTCGGTGCCGGCGGCCGAGGTGTCGAGGGCGAAGTCGCGGGCGGTGAGGGTGACGTAGCCGCCCAGCACGATCTCCATCGTGTCGACATCGAGCACGAAGGCGGTGACCGCGCCCCCGCTGAAGCCGAGCCCGATCCGGAAGGCCTCGTCGTCGATGCTGCCGTCCGGACGGCGGTCGTCAGCGGTGGTGCGGTCGGTCAGCCGGGCGGTGAATGACTTGCCCGGGAACAGGGTCGCGCCGCCGGTGGCGATGTAGATCTCGCCGGTGAACCCGGCGACCGGGTTGGCCGCGTCGAAGTTGACCGCCAGGCCGGAGACGCCGACCCGGATGTCGTCGAGCTCGAGGATCCCGAAGATGTTGATCTTGCCGGTTCCACCGCCGATCGGGGCGGCGCCGCCGACCGACGGGGTGCCGGGCTTGTACTTCAGTTCGGCGGTGCCCAGGGTGAAGCCGTTGTCGCGGACGATGAGGCCCGGGACCACCCCGGTGGCCAGCGCGGCGTCGTTGTCGACATCGAGGTTGGCGCGGGTGGTCGGGTTGTAGGGCCGCAGGCTGCCGGTGATGCCGAACTTGGGCAGGGTAAGTTCGGCGGTGTTGATCCGCACCAACTCCTGGCCGCGCGGGGCGGTCGGGTCGTACTTGATGGCGATCCCGGTCGCCCGCAGTTCGGCGACATTGGGGATCAGCGCCTCCAGCGACGCGACGTTCAGCGACCAGGCGCCGGTCGGCTCGACCCGGAACTTGCCCGAGAGCAGGCCGAACACGTCCACGGCCAGGTCGAAGGTGCCCATCACGCCGAGCAGTTCGACGCTCGGCGAGGAGCCGGAGGCCTGCCCGGGCTGGCTCGCCGACGGGCTGAAGTCGAGGCTGGCGCGGTCGACGCCGAGCGCGATGGTGAGCACCACCATGCCGTCGGCGAAGCCGAAGTCGGCCAGGCCGATGCTGGGGCCCTGCAGCGAGAGCGGGCCGAGCCCGACCGAGCCGTTGCTGGTCTGCTCGCCGGGAGCCGACGGGTCGATCCGGAAGGACTGGGTCTGCCCGGGCGAGCGCAGGTTGCCCGGGGCGCCCGCCGGGGCGGTGCCGTTGCCGGAGCTGTAGAACTCGCCGTCGAAAACCAGTTGGACGGTGCCGGTCTGGAACAGGCCGACCGCGTTCTGCTTGTTGCGGTCCTGCAGGAAGTAGCGGTAGGTCACCGAGGTGGCGCTGTCCGCCCGGCCGGTGACCAGCAGCGGGGTGGCGCGGATGACCGGCCGGCCCTCGTTGCCGGCGGTGGTGTGCACCAGCAGGTCGGCCACGCCGGTGCCGCTGACCCGGAACGGCACCGTGGTGTCGAGCGACGACTTCAGGATCGGGCTGCCGTCCAGGCTGGTGTAGGTGACGTCGAGGTAGCCCTGGGCGTTGATCTGGGCGACCGTGATGACCCCGCCGTTGGCCGGGCTGGCCAGGGCCGCGGTCGGGCCGGGCTGGGTCTGGGTGGGAGCCCCGGCCGGCGGCGTCCACAGGATGAAGAACTCGTCCTCGCCCATCGTGGTGGCGCCGGCGTTGTCGGCGAAGCTGCCCGGCAGGAAGCGGACGGTGACCAGCCCGGCGGGCAGCGGCGCCGCCAGGGTGTAGATCCAGACATTGCTGGTCCCCTGCCGCACCGGGTTTCCGCCGCCCCCGGCCAGCGCGACCGCCTGGCCGTTGACCAGGACCTGGAGCTCGGCCTCGGCGTCGGTGATCGTGGCGACGTTGAGCCCGACGCCGTTGGGGTCGTTGAAGACCACCTTGAGCTGGTTGGTGGCGTAGTTGGGATCGCCGGAGCGGAGCACCTGGCCCTTGTACGGCCCGGCCAGGTCGGCGGTGGGGAACATCGCCACATTGCCGGCACCGGTCAGCTCGCTCACCGAGCGCGGCAGGTCGGTGTCGCGCGGCAGCAGCTTGAAGGAGCCGACCTTGAAGCTGGTCAGCCGCAGGCCGGTGGCGGCCGCGATGGTGAAGGACGCGTAGCCCTGCAGCAGGGCGATGTTGGTGCCCTCGATCTTGATCAGCAGGCCGATCGGGTTGAACGCGAGATCCAGGTCGCCGTTCGGCTGCCGGGTCAGGCTGAGGTTGCCGCTGATCACGAACACGCCGGCCACGGCGATCGAGACGTTGACCGCCTTGAAGCTGAAGTAGTTGGCCACGATGGGGTCGGTCGAGGCGGGCAGCGGGGCGACGGCCGCCAGGTCGCCCGGGTCGAGGGTGGTCGAGGCGGTGTTGACCAGGAAGTCGACGGTGGCGCTCACCTCGAGCCCGTCGAGGCCCAGGAAGGCGAACTGGCCGCGGGCGCGCAGCGCGTAGCCGGTGCCGCCGGGGTCGCGCACCAGGGTGAGGCTGGCGTTGCGGATCAGGACGCCGATCGCGTCCGGGTTGTCGCTGCCGTCGGCCAGCCGGGACGGCCCGCGTCCGATGAACAGCTCGAGTCCGGTGCCGGAGAAGCTGTCGCCGCTGAGCACGATCTGCCCGGCGCGCAGTTCGATGAAGTCGCCCAGGTCGAACTCGACGTCGCGGGCGACGAAGGCGAATCGCTGGCCGGCGGTGAGGTCGACGCTGATGGTCTGGGCACCGACGGCGACGCTCTGCTTGACCGCGGCACCGGTGGTGTTGAGCGCGAAGCCGAGCGAGGCGCCGAGGTTGGCCCCTCCCCCGCCGGTCTGGACCCGGCCGGTCAGCACGCCGGCGACACCGCCGGTGGTGGTGCGGACGTCGTCGGCGGTGCCGGGGCCGCCGGGGTTGGTCACCGCGCCGGCACCGAACAGGAACAGGGCGCCGCTCAGGGCGATCAGGTTGCCGGACGGGGAGGTGCCGTCGATGGCCTGGCCGTTGGGGTTGAGGGTGGCGTTGGCGACGCCGATCCGGGTGACCTGGTCGGCACCGCTGCCGACCCGCTCGAAGGCGACATCGCCGGTCAGGGTGAGCGGGGTGCCGGTGAAGCCGAGCACGATCCCGGTGCCGGCGATCCGGAGGAACTGGCCCTTCGGCAGCACCATGGTGCGGGTCGTGACGGCGCCGTTGCGGTCGACGAAGGTGACGGTCTCGCTGACCGCGACGGCCAGGGTGTTGACCTGGAGGCTGAGCCGGCTGACGTCGACGGTGACCGGCAGGCCGGCCAGCGCGATGGTGCCGAGGAACTCGCCGGCGTAGCCGGAGGGGGTGATCAGGATCGCGCCGTAGCCGCCGGTCAGGCGCAGCCCCACGTCGTCCCCGGTGGCCGGGGTGCCCTTGTCGTCACCGAGGAACAGCGACAGGTCGGTGAAGCCGACCTTGACCACCTTGGCGCCGCCCGGGGTGGTCGCCTGCTCGAACCGGACGACGGCGCTCACGGTCTGGCCGAACAGGTTCAGGCTGGCGGGTCGGCCGGTCAGGCCGACCTGGACGGCCAGGGTGTTCGCGCCGACGTTGATGGTGCGGGCCAGCGCGCCGACGGTGAAGCTGCGGTTGACCGCTGCGGCGGTGGTGTTGAGCTGCAGCACCACCGGCAGGTCGGCCGCGAGGTCGATGCCGAGCTGGGTGCCGAGTTCCGGCGACAGGGTGAGCGCGGCGGTGAGCTCGCCGGCCAGGCCGGCGGCGGCGCCCGGCCGCGGCGAGGTCACCAGCAGGGCGCCGGACACCTCGACGGTGACGAAGCTGCGGCTGCCGTCGCCCAGGGCCAGCCGGGCGTCCTCCACCAGCACGACGATGTCGCCGGCGGCGCTGCGGCTGAACCCGAAGCTGCCGGTCAGCCGCTGGCCTGCGATCTCCAGCGCGATCCCGGTGCCGGAGACGGCCAGGCCGGGGCTGACCGCCAGGTCGTCGGCGGTGCTCGGCGTGCCCATGGTGAGCAGGTAGGCGCCGGTGCCGGCGGGACGGGTGTTCAGCAGCACCTGGAAGGCGCCGTGGAAGGTGGCACCAGGGATGTCGATGGCGACCCGGGCCGAGACCGCGCCGACGATGCCGCCGGCGACCCCGCCGCTCGCCCCGACGATGACCAGGCTGCCCTGCCCGCCCGAGACGACCACGATGTCGCGGTCGGCGGTGCCCAGCCGAAGCCCAAGGTTGTCCAGCGAGATGGTGGTCGTGGTGCTGCCGGCCGGGTCCAGGCTGCCGTCGGCATTGAGCAGCTGGGCCTGCTCGAAGCGCAGGTCGGTGGTGAACCGCTGGCCGCCGAGCTCCAGGGCGAGCCCGGTGATCGCCGCCCTGACGTAGACCCCGGCGGGCAGCACGAGGCTGGTCGTGGTGCCGCCGATCACGAAGCTCTCGTTGACAGCGACCGGGCGGACGGTGGCACCGACGGTGCGCCGCAGCTGGTTGAGGGTCACCTCGACGTCGGCACCGACCGCGGCGACGCCGGCGCCCAGGCTGAGCGTCGCACGGGCGGCGATCCGGCCGGCGATGCCTTCCGGGGTGAGCAGCAGCAGCGCGGTGCCGTCGGAGACCCGCAGCCCGATGTCGTCGCTCTGGTCGCCGGCCGTGCCGCCGTTGTCGCCCAGGAAGAGCTGCACGGCGGTCGCCGCGATCTTGACGCTGGCGACATCGTCGGTGGTGCCCAGGCGCCCGTCCGGGCCGGCGGAGGTGACCTGCTCGAAGCTGAACCGTCCACTGAACTCCTGGCCCGCGATGCGGAGGCCGACCGGGGCCGTGCCGCCCAGCTGCAGCCGCAGGAAGCGTCCGGCCGGCAGGGAGAGGCCGAGCGCCCCATCCTCGACCGCCGTCGGCCTGGTGTTGAGCTCGAGTTTGACCTCGATCGGGTCGATGTCCAGCACCGAGGAGTCGAGGCCTGGTCCGACCACGATCGTGCCCGCGACGACCCCCGCCACGCCGGCCGCGCTGAGCAGCAGCGCACCGGAGCCGTCTGCGAGCGCGACGCCCCGGTTGTCGGCGAAGGCAGCCGCGGTCGCCGAGTCGCCGGCCAGGCCGTCGGCGCCTGGGTCACCGAGGAAGAGGAACAGGTCGCTGACGCTGACCCGGGTGACCCGAGCGGTCGCCGGACCGGTCTGCTCGACCCAGAAGGTGCCGGAGAGCCGCTGGCCGGCCACGTCGAGGTGGATCCCGGTGCCGCCGACCCGCAACAGGTTGGCGGCCAGCGGGGTCCCGTCGGCCAGCGAGTGGGCGGCGGCGGTGTCGGTGTTGATGTCGAGCCAGAGCCGCTCCCCGCCGAGGCTGAGCCCGGGCACGTTGAGGGCGACCTGGACGGCCAACCGGCCGAACAGGTACCGGGTCGGGGTCGGGCCCGTGGTGGCGCCCAGGGTGAACTCGTTGATCCCGACGGTGGAGATCGCGACCAGGTCGGTGACGCCGTCGCCGAGCCGCAGGCTGACGTCCTGCAGGACGATCCTGGTGGTCGAGCCGGCCTGCTCGAAGGAGACCGAGCCGGTCAGCCGCTGCCCCATCAGGTTCAGCGTGACCGCGGTGCCGGCGACCTTGAGGTACGGCCCGGCCGCCAGGTCGAGGGTGGTGGTGGCGCCGGCGATGGTGACCGACTCGGTGACCCGTCGGCCGGTGCGGTTGACCGTCAGGGCGAAGCCGCCGCTGACGCCGACCTCGGCCGGCAGCAGGCTGGACAGGTCGACGGTGCCGGACAACTGGCCGGCGATCCCGCCGGCCTGGGCGCCCGTGGTGGCGCCGGGGGTGGTTGGCGGGACGATGACGAGCAGGCCGTTGATGTTGCGCAGGATCGGGGTGGTGCCGGTCAGCGTCAGGCTGCCGCCGCTGACCGCGACGACGGTCCGGGTCGCGCCGCCACCGGCCGCCACGCGGCGGATCGCGAAGGAGCCGGCCAGCGCGACCCCGGCGATGCTGAGGGACATGCCCTCGCCGGTGATGGCGACCAGGCCGGTGGCGGTGTCGATCTCGAGCCTGAGCGGATCGGCGGTGATCGAGACGTCGCCGATGGTGAGGTCCGCGGCGAGCGTCAGCTGTCCCCTGATCCCCGCGGCGGTCAGGGTGAGGTCGCCGCCCAGGCTCACCGCGCCGATCGGGTCGCCGAGGTCGGCGGTGCCGGTGAACTCAAGCCGGGTGGTCCGGGCGAGTCCCACGGTGAGCTGGCTGATCCGTACCGAGCCGCGGAGCGCGAACCCGCCGACGGTCACGGTGAGGTCGCTGGCAGCCAGGACCAGGCTGTTGACCCCGATCTCCAGCCTCAGCCCTGTGGAGACCTCGACCCCGGGTAGCGCGAGCTGGACGGTGCCGGCGATCGACCCGATCAGCCCGCTGTCGCCCAGGGTCAGGTCACCAGTGCCGTTGACCAGCCGCACGAGGTCGGTGCTGCCGTCACCGAAGCCCGCGCTCACCCGGCTCAGCGAGACGGTGAGGGTGCTGCCGACGGCGTTGGCGGCCTGGGTGATGGCGAGGTCACCGCTGATCCGCTGGCCGGCGATGGCCAGCGTGATGTCGGTGCCGACGACCTTGAGGTAGGGCCCGCCGGGGACCTCGAGGCCGACGCTGCTGCCGTCCACCTCGACGCTGGCGGTGACCTTCTGCGAGCCGGTGTTGACCAGCACCTCGACGGCGCCCGAGATCGTGACCGGGGTGCCGACCAGGCTGACCCGGCCGGCGATCCGGCCGGCGACCGAGGCGCCGAGGGAGAGGAAGGCGGTGCCGTCGGTGATCCGGACCCCGGCGGTGCTGCTGCCGATCGACAACGTCAGGTTGGTGATGACCAGCTGGCTGGTGACCGGCGGCGCGGTGGCGACACCCCCGGCGACCCCGACGACCTGCGAGAAGAGCAGGACGCCGGAGAGGCTCTGCCCGAACAGGGAGAGGGTGGCGGGCGCATCGGCGGTGCCGACCTGGACGACCACCGAACGCGGGGCGAGGGTGACCCCGCCGACGGTGGCGACCGCGCTCGTGCTGTTGAGCTGGAGGCTGGCCGGCGAGGTCAGCGCGAAGGCGTCCCCGGCGTCCAGCACCAGTTCGCCGTCCAGCACCGCCACCACGCCGGTGGCGGCGAGGTCGATCAAGCCGCTGGCGGCAAGGCTGGCGATCCCCTCGCCGAAGGTCAGCCTCAGGGCGTCGTAGTCCTCGGTCGCGGCGGTGCCGTCGATCTCGTTGATGGCCGTCCCGGCCGCGATCCGGAACCGGGTGGCAGTCTTCTCGATGCCGATCGCGCCGGTCAGCCGCTGGCCGGCGATGTCGACGGTGATCGCGCTGCCGACGACCAGCAGGAAGGGTGCGGTGGCCGTACCGGCGGCGACCGCCACCGACTCGGTGCCGAGCATCAGGGTCGTCGCGGTGGTCCCCTTGTTGTACAGCACCTGGACCGTGCCGGCGAGGGTCAGCCCCGAGATACCGACCAGTTCGATGGTGCCGCGCAGGGCGAAGGCGTCAGCGCTGGCCTGGCCGCTGGCACCGGTGATGTAGAGCCCGCGGGCGAAGGGGTTGCGGTCGGTGGCGCCGTCGACGCTGGTGAAGCCGGGGCCGTCGCCGACGAAGACCGTGACGTCGGTGATGGTGGCGGGGGTGGTGCCGGAGCCGAAGCTGAAGGTGCCGGCGATCTCGACGAAGTCGCTGATCCGGATGCTCGCCGCCACGACGAACTCGAAGAAGGCACCGTCAGCGCCGGCCAGCTCGTCCTCGTCGAAGACCAGCCGCAGGGTGGCGCCGTTGACCGTGACCGACTCGTCGAGCTGCTGGCCGCTGGTGTTGAACCGGGCCGACAGCGTGGCATCCGCGGCGAACCCGCCGCCAGCGGCGCTGACCTTGCCGGAGAAGCTGCCGGCGACGCCGCCGTCCACCGGGGTGGCGCCCGGTGTGGCGGGCAGCAGGACGAAGACACCCCGTCCGCCGGTGACCGAGAGCCCGGCATTGTCGCCGCTGCTGCCGAAGCTGACGTCCATGTCGCTGAACGCGATCACCGTCCGGTCGCCGGCCACGGTCAGCTGGAAGTTGCCGTTCAGGCTCAGTCCGGCGACGGCGATGGTGCCAGCGCTGAAGGAGAGCGCCAGGTACGGGCCGGCGGGCACCGAGAGGCCCAGGTCGGCGCGGACCATGGCGGTGGGTGCGGTGTTGACCAGCAGCGCGACGGTGCCGGCCACGGTGATGCCGTCCGGCAGGGAGAGGAAGCTGCCCTCGTCGTCGCTGAGGGCGCCGGCGAAGCGGGCGGCGATCCCAGCGGCGGTGACGACGATGGCCGCCGACCAGTGGTGTCCTGGCCGCACGTCGACGAGGTCAGCCAGCTGCAGGGTGATGCCTTCCGCCGCGAAGCGCACCTCGGCAGTGGCTCCGGCGCCGAACGAGGAGATCTGGACGCGCTCGGCCCCCACCGACAGCAGCCCGTCGCCCAGGCTGATCTCGGCGGTGGTCACCTCGATGCTGAACTCGGTGACGGCGGCGTCGGCGTCGAGGCTGACCTGGACGTCGCCGGTGACGGCGAGCCCGGGGACGGTGACCCGGATCCCGGCGGCCAGTGCGGCGGTGGTCCGGCCGGCGGCGATCGCCAGTTCGCCGTTGACGTCGACGGCTCGGACCAGCCCCCCGGCCAGCGAGATGCTGCCGCGCTCGATCCGGACCGAGAACTCGCCGGCTGCCGCGGGCAGCGTCAGCACGATGTCGGCGGCCAGTTCGAGGCCTTCGCCGAGGGAGATCGTGGCCTGGCTCGCGGTGGCGACGAAGTAGGCCGTGCCGAGCCGCAGGTCGGTGGTGGTGCCATCGATGGTGAAGCGGTCCTCGACCGCGACGCCGGTGGTGTTGAGCTCGACGGCGACGGTGGCCGCGACGGTGATGCCCGGCACTCCGACGAGGGCGAAGGCGCCGGTGACCCGGCCGGCGATCCCGCCGCCGTCCAGGACCAGGAGCGCCGTGCCGTCGCTGACCTGGGCGATCGTCGTGGCGCCGGAGCCGATCCTCAACTCGACGGCGGTCAGCCCGACCCGCAGCACGGTGCGCGCGGCGGTGGTCTCGGTGGCGACGGTGGTGACCTGTTCGATGAGGAGGTTGCCGCGCAGGCTCTGGCCGGCGACCTGCAGCCGGACGCCGCTTGCCTCGACCCGCAGGTAGGGGCCGGCGGCCACGGTGACCGCCAGTTCGGCTCCGCCGACGAGGAGGGTCTGGGCGATCACCTGGCCGGTGGTGTTGAGGCTGACCGAGACCGCGGCGGCGAACTCCACCCCCGGCACGGCGAGGCTGGCCCGACCGGAGATGCTGCCACCGACGCCGGCTGCGGTGAGCAGGAACAGGCCGGTGAGGTCCCGGACGGCGACCAGCGCATCGCTGCCGTCGGGGTTGCTGCCGCCCAGGAACAGCCGACCCTGGGCGATCCCGACCCGGACCAGCCGGGCGCCGGTGGCGGTGGTGACCTGCTCGAAGCTGAAGTCGGCGGCGATGGTCTGCCCGAAGACGGTGAAGCGTAGGTCGTCGCCGAAGACGGCGAGCCGCTCGTTGCCGGGCCGGGTGTCGATGCCGATGGCCACGGACCCGGACACCGAGACGCCACTGACGGCGAAGGCGAGCTGGACGGCGAGGCTGCCGGTCAGCCCGGTGGGGTCGAGGGTGAAGGTGCCGGTGGTGCCGGAGACCTGGCTGACGGTGAGCAGCGGCGCGGCCGGGGTGCCGCCCAGCCGCAGGGCCGCGTTGCGGAGCCGCAGCGTGGTGGTGGCCCCGGTGAGTTCGAGTTCCAGGTCGGCCTGCAGGCTCTGCCCCGCGACCTGGAGTGTGATGCCGGTGCCCACGATCGCCAGGTAGGTTGCCGGCGCGGCGCTGGTGCCGCCGGCCGGGACGCTGAGGGTGAGAACCTCGCCGTCCCCGACCCGGAAGGACTCCGTGACGGCAATGGTGCCGGTGTTGACCAGCACGGCCAGGCTTCCGGTGAGGGTGACCCCGGGGACGGTGAGCGCCAGGTTGCCGCTGATCCGGCCCGCCAGCCCGGAGGCCCGGGAGACCAGGAGCGCGGAGCCGCCGGTCAGGGTGGCCACCGGCGACGCGCCACCCAGGGACAGCGAGACGTTGGCCAGGGCGACCTTGAGCACGACCTCTCCGGCCCCGCCGGCGGCGGGCAGCGTGGTCGCCTGCTCGATCGAGAGGTCGGCGCGCAGCCGCTGGCCGAGCAGGTCGAGGACGAGGCCGGTGCCGTCCACCCGCAGGTACGGCCCGCCGGGCAGGCTGAGCGTGGTCGGCCGGCCCCCGACCAGCAGGCTGGTCGTGACCGGGGCCGCGGTGGTGTTGATCGTGACTCCGAGGCTGCCCTGCAGGACCAGGCCCGGGATGGTGACCGCGATGCTGCCGCCGAGGCGTCCGGCGACCCCGGCGCCCAGCACCAGGAAGCCGCTGCCGTCGACCAGGCGGACGGCCCCGGCGCCCAGGTCGAGGCCGACGCCGGCGAGGGCGAGGTAGGTGGTGGTGGCGCCGGCCAGCACCGACTGCTGGACGACCAGCGACCCGACCTGCAGCTGCTGGCCCGCGAGGGTGAGGGTGAGGTCGGTCACCTCGATCCGCAGCGGCTCGGTGGCGCCGGCACGGGTGTCGACCCGGACGGCGGCGTCGACCGAGAGCGGCAGCGCCGGAATGGCGAGGCGGGCGGCCAGGTCGGCGACCAGGCCGGCCTGGCTCAGGACGAGGAAGCCGTCGAGGTCGGAGACGGCGAGAGCGGGTCCGAGGTCGAGCGCGGCGCCGGTGAGGGTGACCTTGACGTCGCCGCCCGCCATCGAGAACCCGAAGGTCCCGGTGAGCGCGTACCCGGCGAAGCCGAGCGTCGCGTCGCTGACGATGAAGGAGGCCTCGGGGCCGGTGAAGGCGAGCTGGATGCCGGGGTCGGTGCTGCCCGGGATCGACACCGTGGTGTCGACCGCCCCGCCGGTGGTGTTCACCCGGACGGCGGTGGTGCCGGTGATGGTGACGCCGGGGACCCCGATGATGCTGACCGTGCCGCTGGCCACCAGGGCGTAGCTGGTGCCGGCGGGCCCGGTGACCCGGATCAGGCCGACCCGTGCGTCGCTCAGCAGGACGCCCATCGCCAGCGGGTTGAGCGAGCCGTTGCCGAGCTTGGCGGGGCCGCGTCCGAGGAAGACCATCAGGCCGGTGCCGGCGAACCGGTCGCCGTCGAAGCTGACGCTGCCCTCGATCGTGACGAAGTCGCCGATCGTCAGCGAGGCCTCGGAGATGGTGACCTCGAAGACGGTCTGCGCGGAGGCGGCGAACTTGACCGCGAGAGTGCGCCCGCCGAGAGCCACGGTGGTGTCGATGGCGGTGTTGAGCACCGTGTTGATCTGCAGCAGGACGGTGCCGGAGGCTGCCACCGGGCCGGCGTCGAGGTCGGCGTGGCCGGACAGGAACCCGGCCACCCCGCCGGGCCGCAGCACCAGCAGGCCGGAACCGTCGGTGATCGATACGGCGTCGCCGCCGCTGCCGACGACTGCGGTGACATTGGCCAGTGCGATGACCGTCTCGCTGGACTGCGCGGTGGTGGAGCTGGTGAACGCGAAGTCGCCGCTCAGCTCGCCGACTCCGAAGTCGAGGCTGAAACCGGTGACCTCGACGGCCAGGTAGCCGGACGCGGTGTCGACGACGACCCGAACGGCGGCGGTGGCCGCCGCGAAGCCGGGGACGTTGATCGTGGCGGTGGCGGCGAGGCTGCCGCTCACGCCCGCGCCGGTCACGGTCAGGGTCGCGGCGCCGCCGGTGACCTTGACGTATTCGGTGCCGGCCGGGCCGAGCTCGAGCGCCGCCCCGGTGACGGTCAGGCGGATCGTGCCGTCGGCGGCTCGGGAGAACCACAGCGACTCGACGTGGAGGTCCACGCCGGCGAGGGTGAGCGAGGTGTCCTCGACGCCGATCCGCAGCACGGGGTCGGCGGTCGGGTCCAGCACGACGCTGACCTGGCTGGTGAGCCCGACGCCGGGGACGGCGATCCCGATCTGCCCGGAGACGGTGCCGGAGAGGCCGGCGCCGGCGACCACGACGAGGTGGGCGCTGCCCTGGCCGAGGGTGACCAGCCCGCCGCCGAAGTCCAGGCTCGCGTTGGCGACGTCCACGCTGAGGGTGCCGGCGCTGCTGGCGATGGTCAGGTCGCCGGTCAGGGTCTGGCCGGCGATCACGAGACCCAGTCCGGTGCCGGTGAAGGCGATCGTCCCGGCGGCGGTGTCGAGGCCGAGGCGGAGCGTCCCGGTGATCTCCACGCCGGGGAGGTCGACGCTGACCGTGCCGGAGAGCACCCCGCTGAGGGAGCCCGAACCGAGCACCAGGTTTCCAGTGCCGTTGCTGAGCCGGATCATCCCGCCGCCGAGCAGCAGGCTCGCCCGGCTGACGGTCAGGTCGATGACCGGGCCGCCCGCCCCGGTGGAGCGGACCAGGACGAGGTCGCCGCGCAGTTCCTGACCGGCGATCGCGACCACGGCGCCGGTCGCCGAGAAGCGCAGGTAGGGACCCGCCGGCAGCCCGTCGGCGGCGGCGGAGGTGGTGTTGACCTGCAGTTGGACGGCGCCAGCCAGCTGCAGGTTCGGGATCGAGGTGCTGACCGAGGCGACCAGCGAGCCGACCAGGCCGGCCGGGGTGATGATCAGGGAGCCGGTCGCGACGGTGGCGCTGAGCAGGGGCTGCGGCCCGGCACCGATGGCCAGCCGGGCCTCGGTCAGTTCGACGCGGGTGGCGAGGGCGCCGCCCGCGCCGGCCTGGCGGGTGATGCTCAGTCGGCCGGCGGTGAGGCTCTGGCCGGCGATCGCCAGGGTCAGGTCGGTGGCGGTGATCGCCAGCGGGACGGCTGCGTCGGAGCGGGTGTCGACCCGGACCTCGACGCCTGCTCCGCTCAGGCCCAGGGCAGGGACGCTCAGCCTGCCGCCGATCACCGCGGTCAGGCCGGCGGCACCCATCGCGATGCTGCCGTTGAGGGCGCTGACGGTGACCGCACCGGCCAGGGCGAGGCCGCCGCCGGAGACGCTGAGGACGGTGTCGGAGCCGGTGCGGGAGAAGCCGAAGCTGCCGGTCAGGGCGTAACCCGCGAAGCCGAGGATGGCGTCGGTGACGGCGAACACGGCAGTGCCGTCGGCGATGGCGAGCTCGACCGGGTCGGTGCCGCTGCCGGGTGCCGCCGCGAGGGTGCGGGTGACATCGGCGCCGGTGTTGTTGAACCGCACGCTGGTGGTGCCGGTGAGGGTGACGCCGGGCACTCCGATGATGCTGACGGTGCCGGTCGCCAGCAGCGCGTAGGTGTAGTCGGGTCCGGCACCGACCCGGACCAGCGCGATGGTGGCATCGGTGAGCAGGACGCCGACCGCCAGCGGGTTGAGCGAGCCGTCGTCCAGCCTCGCCGGGCCCTGGCCGAGGAAGACCGACAGCCCGGTGCCGACGAACTCGTCACCGTTGAAGGTGACGCTGCCCTCGATGCTGACGAAGTCGCCGATCCGCAGCGAGGCGCCGGCCAGCGAGAGTTCGAAGACGGCGGTCGGCGAGGCGTCGAAGCGGACCTGGACGGTCCGGCCGCCGAGGCTGACGGCGGTGTCGATGGCGGTGTTGGTGATGGTGTTGACCGAGACGGCGGCGGTGCCCGAGAGCGTGATGCCGCCGGCCTCGCCGCTGACCCGGCCGGACAGGTAGCCGGCCACGCCGGTCTCCCGCAGCACGAGCAGACCGGTCGCCTCGCTGATTGCGGCGCCCAGGTCGTCCCCGCCGGTGATCGCGACGGTGACGCGGCTCAGGGCGACGACGGTCTCGACGACCCCGGCCGTGGCGGAGCGGGCGAACGCGAAGTCCCCGCTGAGTTCGGCGATCCCGGCGATGCTGACCGAGACCCCGGTGACGAGGACGGACAGCGAGCCGCGGGCGGTGTCGAGCGCGACGGCGACGGTGACGCTGCCGTTCTCGATCAGGCCGGGCAGGTTCAGCAGCGCGGTCGCGCCGAACCCGCCGGTCACGCCGGCGGCGGTGACGACCAGGTCGGCGCCGCCGTCGCTGATCGCCAAGTAGGGGGCGGCGGCGGGGC
Source organism: Actinomycetes bacterium (assembly GCA_023436925.1). Taxonomy (GTDB): domain Bacteria; phylum Actinomycetota; class Actinomycetes; order Propionibacteriales; family Propionibacteriaceae; genus Propionicimonas. The sequence continues at coordinate 38,424 of JAEZHJ010000009.1, read as the reverse complement.
CGAGCGCGAGGGCCGCTCCGGTGATGGTGAGCCGGATCGTGCCGGCGGCGTCGCGGTGGAACCACAGCGACTCGACGGCCAGGTCGACGCCGGCGACGGTGAGGCTGAGTTCGGGGGTGCTGTTGCCGAGGTCGGCCGGGACGCCGATCCGCAGGGTGGGCAGCGGGGCGACGGCGGCGCCGTCGACCTCGACGACGAAGCTGCCGGCGAGCGAGACGCCCGGGACGGCAAGGCTGACGGTGCCCTGGATCGAGCCGGACAGGGCTCCCCCGGTCGGCAGCCGGAGGGCGGCCGAGCCGTCCACCAGCCGGATCAGGCCGCCGCCGAAGTCGAAGCTCGCCCGCTCGACGCTGAGCTCGACGGCAGTCGGGGTGCTGGTGACGGTGACGTCGCCGGCCAGGGTCTGGCCGAAGATGCCCAGGCTGAGCCCCGTGCCGGTGAACGCGAAGGTTCCGGCCGCGGTGTCGAGGTCGAGCCGCAGCGCGCCGGTGACCGCCACCCCCGGGATGGCCACCGTCGTCGTACCGCCGACGGTGCCGACGATCCCGTCCGCGTCGAAGCGGAGCCGCCCGGAGCCGTCGCGCAGGGTGATCGCTCCCCCGGCCAGCGAGGCAGCAGCGCTGGTGACGGTGAGTTCCAGGGCGTCGGCGGTGTTCACGATCAGGACGCCGGCACGCAGGCTCTGCCCGGCGACGGTCAGGGTGGCGTCGTCCACCGCGATCCGCAGGTACGGACCGGCGGGCAGGCCGAGGGCGGCGGTGGGATTGGTGTTGACCTGGAGCTGGACGCCGCCGGTCAGGCTGAGGCCGGCCAGGGTGGGGGCCACCGTGGCGACCACGGTGCCGGCCACGCCGCCGGCCGTGAGCTCAAGGCTGCCCTCGGCGATCACCGCGGTGACCAGGCCGCCGCCCAGCGACAGGCCGGCGCCGGCCAGGGTGATCGCGGTCGTGGTGTCGCTGCCGGCCCGGCGGCTGGTGAGGGTGAACTGCCCCACCGAGAGCCGCTGGCCGGCGATGGTGAGGTCGAGGTCGGCCAGCGACAGGGTCAGCGGGATGGTGGCGTCGGGCCGGGTGTCGACGGCCACGCCCACCGTGACGCCGGCCAGCCCCAGGGCGGCTATGCCGAGCTTGGCGCTGAGCGTCGCGGTGCTGCCCGCGGCGGTCAGGTCCAGGGTGCCGGTCACCTCGGACAGCGTCGCGGCGCCGGCCAGCGTGATGGCCCCATCGGTGACGGAGATGACCGTGGTCGTCCCGGTGCGGGAGAAGGCCAGCCCGCCGGTCAGCGCCAGCCCGCCGAAGCGGAGCGTGGCCGCCGACACGGTGAAGGACGCGGTGCCGTCGGCGACGTCGAGGACGACGTCGGGCAGGTCACCGGCCAGGGCGATGGTGGTGTTCTGGTCGGCGCCGGTCTGGTTGTACCGCACCGAGGTGGTGCCGGTGAGGCTGACCCCGGGGACCCCAAGGATGGCGACGGTTCCGGTGGCGACCAGCGCGTAGCTGGAGCCGACCCGCAGCAGCCCGACGGTGGCGTCGCTGAGCAGGACGCCGACCGCCAGCGGGTTGGGGGTGCCGTCGGCCAGGGTGGCCGGGCCGTTGCCCAGGAACACCTTGAGTCCGGTACCGCCGAACCGGTCGCCGTCGAAGCTCACGCTGCCCTCGATGACGACGAAGTCACCGATCGCCAGCGAGCCGCCGGTGATGGCGAGGGTGAACACGGTTTCGGCAGCTGCCGGGTACTTCACCGCGACCGGCTGGCCGCCGAGGCTGACCGAGGTGTCGATCGCCGAGCCGAGGATCGTGTTGACCTGCAGCAGGACGGAGCCCTCGCCGGCGGCCGGCCCGGCCTGGATCACGGCGTGGCCGGACAGGTAGCCCGCGACGCCGCCCGGCCGCAGCACCAGCACGCCGGTGCCGTCGGTGATCGACGCGGCACCCTCGGCGACGGTGGCGGTGACGTCCCGCATGGCGATGACGGTTTCGGTGATCCCGCCGACGGTGGTCTGCGAGAAGGCCAGGTCGCCGGAGATCTGGCCGAGGCCGGCGAAGCTCAGCACCAGATTGGTGACGACCACGGCAACCTGGCCGGTCGCGGTGTCGATCGAGACGCTCACGTCGACCGGCGAGGGGGTCTGGAACAGGCCGGGCACTGTGATGGACGCCTGCGCGGTGAGGCTGCCGCTGACCCCGGCCGCGGTGACCGCCAGGGTGGCGGTGCCTCCGGTGGCAGCCAGGTAGGGCTGCCCGGCGGGGCCCAGGGCCAGGGCGGCGCCGGCCACGCTGAGCCGGACGGCGCCCGCGGCGTCCCGGGAGAACCACAGCTCGCCGACGGTGAGTTCGACGCCGGCGACTCCCAGCGTCAGGTCGGTGCCGCCGATCCGCAGGGTCGGGTCGGGCGCGGTCGCGGCGGCGTCCAGCTCGGCGCTGACCGTTCCCGCCAGGGTGAGTCCGGGGGCGGTGAGCCGGACGGTTCCGGTGACCTCGCCGGACAGCGTGCCACCGGTGGGCAGGACGAGGGCGGCGCGGCCGTCGACCAGCGACACGATGCCGGCCAGGGACAGCGTCGCCTGCTCGACGTCGACCGTCAGTCCGGTCGGCGAGGAGGCGATCGTGACGCTCCCGCTCAGGCTGTGGCCCAGCACCGTGGCGGTGATCCCGGTCCCGGCGAAGCCGATCGCGCCGGCCGCGGTGTCCAGGCTGAGCCGCAAGGTGCCGGTCAGGCTGAGGCCGGGGATCCGGACGGTGACGGTGCCGCCCAGCGAACCCGCGATCCCGTCGGCGGTGTACGCCAGCCGGCCGGATCCGCCGGTCAGGTCGATCCCGGCGTCCGCGCTGCCCAGCGAGAGCCGGGCGTCGCTGACGCTGACGTCGACCGCACTCGCGCCGGCCCGGACCAGCACCACCGTGGCGGACAGTACCTGCCCGGCAGCGGTGATGGTGGCGTCGCGGGCGACGACGCGGACGTAGGGCCCACCCGGCAGGCCCCCCCAGTCTGCCGGGTGGGTGTTGACCTGAACCACCACGTGGGCGCCCAGGTCGAGGCCCCCGGCCGCGGCGCTGATGTCGGCACTGAGTGTGCCGGCGATCCCGCCTGCGGTGAGGGCAAGCTGTCCGTCGCTGAGGGTCACCTCGATCAGGCCGCCGAGCTGCAGCCTGCCGCCGGTGATAGCGACGGTGGTGGTACCGACGGCGTCCCGGCCGACGGTGAGGGTATCGACCAGGAGCTGCTGGCCGGCGATCGACAACGTGACAGCGCCGACCGCCAGGCGCAGCGGCACCTCGGCTCCGGCGCGGCTGTCGACCGCGACCGCGACACTGGCCCCGGCCAGGCCGAGGGCGGCGATCTCGAGGGTGGCGGTCACGTCGAAGGCGACGCCCGCCGCCCCCACTTCAAGCGAGCCGGCGATGCCGCGCACCACGACGCCGCCGGCGAGGTCGAGCCGGGCGTCGGCGACGGTGAGGGTGAACCCCTCGGCAGCGGGGGTGACAGCAAGGTCGCCGGTGAGCTGGTAGCCGGCGAAGCCGAGGCCGGCCTGGCTGATCGCGAAGGACACGGTCCCGTCCGGCACCACCAGGTCGACGACGTCGTCGGGCAGCTGAATGGTGGCGTCGGCGCCGGTGTCGTTGAACCGGACGCTGGTGGTGCCGGTCAGCGTGACGCCGGGGATGCCGACCAGGGTGAGGGTGCCGGCGGCGACCAGCGCGTAGCGGTAGGCCCCGTCCGTCCCCACCCTGACCAGTCCGACGGTGGCGTCGGTGAGCAGGACGCCGACCGCGAGCGGGTTGCGGGTGCCGTCGGCGAGGAAGGCAGGGCCGCGGCCCAGGAAGACGCTGAGGCCGGTGCCGGAGAACCGTCCGTCGGTGAAGGACAGGCTGCCTTCGACGGTGACGAAGTCGCCCAGAGTGAGGGAGGCGCCACTCAGGCTGACCTCGAGCACCCCGGCTGCGGCCGCCGGGAAGCGGACGGTGACGGGCTTGCCGGCCCGGGTGACGGTGGCGTCCACGGCGGCGCCGACGATGGTGTTCAGCCGGACGGCGACGGCGCCGGAGATCCCGGCGCCGGCCAGCCCGGCGCTCAGCGTGCCGGACAGGTAGCCGGCCACGCCCTCGGCCCGGACCAGCAGCAGCCCTTCGGCGTCGGTGACGACGACACCGTCCTGGGCGCCGGCGGTGATCCGCAGCGTGACCCCGGAGAGCGCGACGACGGTCTCGCCCTGGGAGCTGGTGAGGGAGAGGGTCCCGGCCAGGGTGCCGAGGCCGCCGAGCGAGAGCCGGTCGGCCTCGGTGTCGGCGATGGTGAGGATCACGCCGGTGCGGCCGGTGACGGTGTCGATGGCCAGGCTGACCTGCAGGTCGCCGGTCACCAGCCCGGGAAGGTTGACGGTGGCAGTGCCGGTGGCGTTGGCGACGATCCCGGCCAGGCCGAGGCCGGCGTCCAGGATGATCCCGTCCAGTGCCAGGAACGGGTCGCCGGTGCCGAGCGCCAGGCTGGCGCCGGTCACCGCGAGGGTGGTGCCGTCGCTGGTGCGGGTGAAGGTTGCGCCGGCGGCCTGCAGCTGGAGGCCGTCGAAGCCGAGCCGGACGTCGGCACCGGTGATCGTGATCGTCGGGGACGGGCCACCGGCCAGCGCGGCGCTGAAGCTTCCGGAGGCGGTCAGGCCCCGCACGCCGATCGCCAGTTCGCCGGTCACACTGCCGGACAGCTCGCCGGCGTCCGGCACCACCAGCTGGGCGGTTCCGGCGGTGAGCCGGACGCTGCCGTCGGCGAAGCTGAAGCCGGCCGCGGTGACCTCGAGCTCCAGCCGGTCAGCTCCGCGGGTGAGGGACAGATTGCCGGTGATCGTCTGGCCGAGCACGTCGAGGGTGATCCCCGACCCGGTGAAGGCGGTGCGGCCGGCGACGGTGTCGATGCTCAGCCCGAGGGAACCCGTGCGAAGGCTGACCCCGGGAAGGGTGAGGGCGACCGTGCCGGCCACCGACCCCGCCAGGCCGGCGGCGGTGAGCTGCAGGCTGGCCGAGCCGTCCGACAAGGCGATGCTGCCGGCGACCTCGGCGCTCACGCCGCTGGCGGTGATGGCCAACCCGGTGCCGCTGTGGCCGATCGCCGCGCTCGTCGCGGCCAGCGCGACGCCACCCACCGAGAGCACGAGGCCGGTCACCGTGACGGTCAGGGTTCCGGCGTCGAGGGCCTGGTTGACCAGCTGGTAGGTCGCGGTGACCGTGGCGCTCCCGGTGACGCCGGCCAGGTCGAGCGAGAGGTCGGCGGTGAGCGAGGCGCTGCCGGTGTGCGGGCCTGCGCCGGGGGCCAGGTCGCCGGTCAGGGTGAGGTCGGCGAGGGTCACGCCGGGCAGCAGGTCGAGGCTGGTCGGTGCGGTGAGCCCGTTGAGCCGGTCGACGATCCAGCCGACCAGCAGGTCGAGCGGGCTGCCGGCGGCGTAGTTGGAGAAGTGCGGCAGGTCGGCGACCAGGACGCCGGCGGCGGCGTCGTAGCTGGTGGCCTGCTGGTGGACGACGCCCTCGTCGTCGATGTAGTAGATCACCGAGCCGGCGGCGCTGGTGGGGACGGCGATGGTCAGCCGCGGGGCGATCGCGAAGGTGGTGATGGCCTCGCCGGTGGCGGCGTCGAAGGCGAGCAGGTCGAAGACCGGCGAGTTGAGCCGCAGGCCCGAGACGGTGGCCGGACGCGGGGTGATGGAGACCCAGGCATCGGCGCGAAGGGCGCCGGGAGCGAAGCTGAGGGTGGCGTTGGGGGCGGTGAGCGTGCCACCGAGGGCGGCGATCACCAGGACGGCGCCGGCCGGACGGGCCGGGGGCGCAGAGGTGCTGAAGCGGGTGAGGTCGACAAAGATCGGTGCGGTGGTGGTGAATCCGTCGACCGGTGGACCCCGTCCGGAGTAGGTGACCAGCGGCCCGCTGGTGGCGATGGCCGAGTCGGCGGCCAGGACGGCGGCGAACCGGGCGTCGTTGATCGCGACGGCGGGTGCAGCGTCCGCCGGTCCGCTGCCGGCGGAGGCCTGGGATCCGCCGGCCAGGGTGGCGCGCAGTTCGGCACCGGCGCCGGCGGACAGGTCGAGCCCGGACGGGATCACGACGCGGGCCTGCGAGGTGCCACTGGCGGTGGCCTGGGCGGTGAGCGGGACGGGGACGGCGACCGGAAGGCCGGTCAGTCCGCCGGCCGCGACCAACGCGTCGGCGGGGACCTGGATCCAGCGGCCGGCCGCGGCCTCGGTCGAGACGACGGAGCGTCCGCCGGCGGTGGCGGTGAGCGCGCCGCCGGCGGTGACGGAGCGGGCGAGTTCGGCGAGTACGCGGTGGTCGAAGAGAACCAGGGCAGTGCCGGCGCCGCGGCCGATCGCTTCGGCGTCGCCGGTCGCGGTCACGGTCAGGTCTCCGGCCAGCGCCAGCGCGTCTCCGCCGGCCAGACCGGCGGTCGTGATCGCCACCGAGGACACCAGCGCGGCGCCACCGGCGGAGGTCGCGTGGGTGGTGTCGCTGCTGTCGGCGGTCAACCGCAGGCTGCCTGCGCCGGTGAGGGCGGACCGGGCGGCCAGCAGGGCGGCGGTCCGGGCGTCGGTGATGGCGATCGCGAGCTGGCCGCCGCTCACCTCGGTGCTGTGGCGGGAGACCGCGGTGGCAGTCAGCCGACCGCCGGTGAGCGCGACCCGGGCATCGGCGGCCAGGCCGGCCTGGGTGGTGGTGGCGACGGTGGCGCTGGCGGAGCCGCCGGCGACGACCCGGACCCGGCCGGTGGAGTCGGCCAGCAGCGCCACCCGCGCGGCGGCGAGCTGCACCCGTCCGGCGAGCCGGGCGGTGGTGGTCTGCGTGATCCCGGCGGCCCGGTCGCCAGCGACGTCCACGATCAGCAGGGTGTTGTTTCGGGCGGTGACGTTCAGGTCGCCCGGGGTGGTGATCGTGGAGTCGGTGATGCTCGCCTGTGCCGTGCTGCTGGCGTGGCTGCCGGAGCCGGACACGGTGGCATCGGCGAGCAGGGTGACCGAGCCGGTGGCGGTCACGTCGGAGCCGGTGACGCTGACGACCGCGGTGGCGGCCTGCGGGCTGTTCGCCGTGGCGGTGAGCTGCACCTCGTCGGCGAAGACGGCCGCGTCCCGCAGCGCGACGAGCGCATCGGCGCTGCGCTGGTCGGTGGCGATGGCGGTCAGGTTGACGTTGCCCTCGGTGGTGACGGTGGCGTCCTGGACGATCACCTGGCCGGCCGTCAGGTCGAGGTCGGCCCCGGTCTCGGTCAGGTCGATGGTGCCGGTCACGACGATCCGGGAGCCGACCACCTCGATCCGTGCCTCGAACTGGGGGGCCACGATCCGCAGGATCGCGAGCAGGCTGCGGATCAGCAGGGCGTGGGCGGTGGTCTGGTCCGGCTCGGTGTCGGGACCGCTGACCTCGACCTCGTCGTGGCTGACCACGTGGACCCGCTGGTGGCGGCCCTCGACGTCGACCTCGACCTTGTCGCGGTCGCGCGGGAAGCCGCGCAGGTCGATGGTGATCGTGGCGCCGGTCCCGGCGACGAGCACCCGGCTGATGCCCTCGGCCGAGGTGCGGACCTCGACAGCGTCGGTCCGATAGACCAACTCGTCGGTGCTCGCGTCGTAGGAGAGCGTGCCGACCTGGTCGCCGGTGGCGATCACGAGGCGGGCGGTGTGGCCGGCGGGCTCCCAGCGGGCGGGTGCGGCCGGCTCGTCCGGATCGCTCTCCTCGTCGGAGGAACTGCCGGGCGTCGGCTGAGGGGTGCGGGACGGCTCGGGAGCCGGAGCGGACTCGGCCGGGGAGGACTCGGTGGCCGGGGTCGGCTTCGGGGTCGGGGACGGCTGCTCGGCCGGCGCGGGCTGCTCAGCCGCCGGTGCCGGCGTCGGTGACGCGGACGGCGCGGCGGGCGCCGGCTCGCCGGCCTGCGGCGTCTGCTCGTCGCTGCCGGCGTCGTCGTCGCCGGTGAGCGCCCAGGTACCCGAGATCGGCGCAGATGCCACCGGCAGCCGGTCAGGGACGGTGAGCGTGTGGCCCGGGTGAAGGACGGGGGCCATCAGGCCGGACTCGCTGTGTCCCAGCCCGAGCGCGTGGCCGACCTCGTGCCGCAGCACGCTGGCCAGGTCCATCCGGTCCCAGCCCCAGCCGCCGGCCACCGGGTCGACCAGAATCGTGCGTCCGGTGGTCTCCCCCAGCCGCTCGCCGGACAGGTCGGTGACGGTGGCGGTGATCCCGGAGGTGTCGGCGCCGCGGTCGGCCCACTCGGCGAGCACGCCGGCCAGGATCGCGTCCAGCCGGTCCTGGCTGAGCGGGGCGCTCGCGGCGGTGCCCACGGCCGGAGCGAGCAGGGGCTGGCCCGGGTCGCTGCCGGGCTGGGGATCAGGGGTCGGGGTGGCCGAAGGGGTCGGAGTGGGGGTCGGGGTCGGAGTGGCGCCGGGGGTGCCCACCTCCACCTCCCCTTCCCCGCCCTCGGCGAGGGGGCAGGAGATCGACGCGGGCTCGCCGTTGGTGCCGCCGACGGACTTGCACTGGCTGGTGGACAGCGCCTTGGCGAGCGCCTCCAGTGCCTTCTGCAGCTGGGCGTTCGCCTCGGCCTGGGCCCGGCGGACCCGGTTCGCCTGGCGGGCCAGGGCGACCTGGCGCGCCCAGGCCTGCTGGCTGCGGACCTGCTCCTGGCGCAGGGCCTCCTGCTCGGCGACCAGGTCGGCGATGACGGCGGCGGCAGTGTCCTTGTCGAACTGGCTGATCCCGGCCTCGCTGGCGGCGCGCAGCAGGATGACCCGCTGCTCTCCCGCTTCCTGCGGGGCGGACCCTGATCCGGCGGCGGGGCGCTGCGGACCGGTCGCGGGTTCAGCCGCAGCGGCGGGCAGGCTCCAGCCGTAGAGAAGTCCGGCGATCAGGGACAGACTGAGCAGGATCCCGAGCGGGGTCGCAGATCGCAGGCGGCCGGGGCGCAGGTGCGCCCGGTCAGGCCCGGTCCCCCGGTGGACGGTCATCAAGCTCCGGTCTCGTAAGTTCTCTCCCTCTGCGCCGCGTTCCCCCCGGTGCGCGGCCTCGCCACAGACTACGACCGCCGACGGAGCTTTGTTAACCCCTTTGCCGCGCCGACGAACCGCCTGTCCACCGCACGGGGGACACGGGCGCCGGGCAGGTCGCGATTAGGCTGCACCCCACGGCGGCCAAGGTGGCAGCAACGCCTATGAATGCCGTTTGGCAAGGGGGTACAGGTCAGTAGTGGCAGGATTCACGAAACGGCGCCGCGATGCACCGCCCGGCTTCTTCGCGGTGGAGGCAGCCGGCCTCGCCTGGTTGGCGCAGGCCGGTGGGGCCCGGGTCGTCCAGGTGCTGGCGGTCGGTGCCGACTCCATCACTGTGGAGCAGATCGATGCGGGTGCGCCGTCGTCAGGGGCCGCGCGGGACTTCGGTGCTGCGCTCGCCCGCACCCACGCAGCCGGCGCTGCGGCCTTCGGAGCGGGTCCGCCGGGTTGGACGGGCGACGGGTTCATCGGGGATGCGGCGCTACCGCTTCGGGGCGGTCCGGCGTGGGGCGAGTTCTATGCCCAGTGGCGGGTCGAGCCATACGTTCGGACCGCACGCGACACCGGCGCCCTGGACGCAGCCGGAGGGTCGGTCCTGGACCGACTGTGCGGGCGGCTGGCCGCCGGTGACTTCGACGACCCGGCCCCGCCGGCGCGGATCCATGGTGACCTGTGGAGCGGGAACCTGCTGTGGTCTCCGGAAGGAGCGGTCCTGATCGACCCCGCCGCCCACGGCGGCCACCGGGTCACGGACCTGGCGATGCTGACGCTGTTCGGAGCCCCGTACCTGCCGGCCATCGTGGCCGGGTACGAGTCGGCCTCACCGCCGCTACCGCCCGGCTGGCGCGACCTCGTCGCGCTGCACCAGGTGCACCCGCTGCTCGTCCACGCGGTGTTGTTCGGCGGCGGCTACGGCGCGCAGGCAGTCGCGGCGGCACGCCATTACGTCTAGCTCCGGCGAAGGGGTGGGACGGAACGCGACGAGGGTGGAGCAGCTGGATCAGCCGATGCGGCGGATCTCGCCGTCCTCGCCGAAGTCGGCGTAGCGGCTGGCGAGGTCGGCGTACTGGTCGTCGTCGACGTCGGCTTCCGGTTCATCGGGTGAGTCGGCGGACACGTAGTCTCCGCCTCGGAGTTCCCGCTCGAGCGACGCGAAGTCGGTGGAGTAGGAACGATACTTCAGATCGCGAGCAACCTTGGTCTGCTTCGCCTTAGCACGGCCGCGCCCCATAGTGTCGGGTCAGCCCCCTCGCCTGTTCACAGCGGCCGAGCCGCTTCATGTGGTTCAAAAGTGTGTCGTAATGGCAAGGTTACCCAAGATTTGGGCGTGGGCCAAAGGGCCCGTCTAGCGGGCAGGGTGGGCACCGGCCAGCCTGGCCGAACCCGCTCCGTCCGCCCGCAGCGCCTCCCCGGCGGGCCACGAGTCGATGCCGAAGCCACGCAGCACGGCCCGGGCTGCATCGACCTCCTCGGCGGGCAGGACGACGACCATCCCGACCCCCTGGTTGAGGGTCGCCTCCAGGTCCGCCTGGGAGACCGCTCCCACCTGCTGGACGAGGCCGAACACCGCCGGCGGGGTCCAGCTGCCGCGGTCGATCACCACCTCGATGCCCTCGGGCAGCACCCGCGACAGGTTGGCGGCCAGCCCGCCGCCGGTGATGTGGCTCATGGCGTGGACCTCGCAGGCCGCGGTCAGGGCCAGGCAGGACTTGGCATAGATCCGGGTGGGCTCGAGCAGCTCCTCCCCCAGCGTCCTGCCGAGCTCGGGGACGTGACGGTCCAGCGACCAGCCGGCCTGCTGCAGCAGGACGTGGCGGACCAGCGAGTAGCCGTTGGAATGCAGTCCGGACGCGGCCAGCGCGAGCACCACATCGCCGGGGACGACCCGGTCGGCGCCCAGGATCGCGTCCTTCTCCACCACGCCGGTGGTGGCGCCGGCGACATCGAACTCGTCGGGCCCGAGCAGGCCGGGGTGTTCGGCGGTCTCGCCGCCGAGCAGCGCCGCCCCCGCCTCGATGCAGGCTCGAGCGATGCCGTCCACGATGCCGGCGATCCGTTCGGGGTGGACCTTGCCGCAGGCGATGTAGTCGGTGACGAACAGGGGTTCGGCGCCGCAGACGACCAGGTCGTCGACGAGCATCCCGACCAGGTCGAACCCGATGGTGTCGTAGACGCCCATCGCCTGGGCGATCGCCACCTTCGTCCCGACCCCGTCGGTGGAGGTGGCCAGGACCGGGTGCCGGTAGGCAGCCAGGGCGGCGGCGTCGAAGTAGCCGGCGAAGCCGCCCAGCCCGCCGAGCACCTCCGGACGGTGGGTGCGGGCCACGGAGGCCTTCATGAGTTGGACGGCGCGGTCCCCCGCCTCGATGTCGACCCCGGCGGCCGCGTAGGCCGCGAGCGGGGTGGCGTCAGCAGCCAACGTTGCCCTCCACTTCGAGTTGCCGGGCCCGGGCCGGAGCGATCGGCACCGGGTACTCGCCGTCGAAACATGCCGTGCACAGCCGCCGCTTCGACACCCCGGTCGAGGCGACCAGGCCGTCCAGGCTGATGTAGCCCAGCGAGTCGGCCCCGATCGAGCGGCAGATCTCGTCGACCTCCAGACCGGGAGCGATCAGCTCGGCGCGGGTCGCGAAGTCGATGCCGTAGTAGCACGGCCACAGCACGGGCGGGGAGGCGATCCTGACGTGCACCTCGGCCGCCCCGGCCTCCCGCAGCATGCGCACCAGCGCGCGCTGGGTGTTGCCGCGGACAATCGAGTCGTCGACGACGACCAGCCGCCTGCCCTCGATGACGTCGCGGATCGGGTTCAGCTTGAGCCGGATGCCGAGCTGCCGGATGGTCTGGCTCGGCTCGATGAAGGTCCGCCCCACGTAGGAGTTCTTGACCAGACCCTGGCCGTACGGGATGCCCGAGGCGTCGGCGTAGCCGATCGCCGAGGGGGTGCCCGACTCGGGCGTGGGGATCACGAGGTCGGCGTCGGCCGGGGCCTCCATCGCCAGGGTCCGGCCGATCTCGGTGCGTACCGCGTGCACCCGCCGGTCGGAGATCAGGCTGTCGGGCCGGGCCAGGTAGACGTACTCGAAGATGCAGCCGTGCGGGTCCGGCTCGGTGAACCGGCGGCTGCGCAGGCCGTCGGCGTCGATCATCAGCAGTTCGCCGGGTTCCACCTCGCGGATCAGCGAGGCGCCGACGATGTCGAGCGCGGCGGTCTCGCTCGCGACCACCCAGCCGCGGTCCAGTCGGCCCAGCACGAGCGGGTGGATGCCTTGGGGGTCGCGGGCGGCGAACAGCGTCCGCTCGTCGCAGAAGACCAGGCAGAAGGCGCCCTGCAGCCGCGGCAGGACGGTCATCGCGGCGTTCTCCAGGCCGTCGGCGGAGAAGGCGGACAGCAGGGCGGTCAGCAAGGCGGTGTCGGAGGTCGAATCCATCCGGTCCTTGCGCGGCACCTGCTCCCCGGTGCGCTGGCCGGCCAGCCAGGTCTCCAGCTCGTCGGTATTGGTCAGGTTGCCGTTGTGGCCCAGCGCCAGCCCGCCGGTGGCGGTGGCCCGGAAGGTCGGCTGGGCGTTGCTCCAGGTGGAGGAGCCGGTCGTGGAGTAGCGGCAGTGCCCGATCGCCAGGTGGCCGCGCAACGCGCTCAGCGCCCGCTCGTCGAAGACCTGCGAGACCAGGCCCATGTCCTTGACGACCATGATCCGGTCGCCGGTGCTGACCGCCATCCCGGCCGATTCCTGGCCGCGGTGCTGCAGCGCGAAGAGGCCGAAGTAGGTCAGCTTGGAGACTTCCTCGCCCGGCGCCCACACACCGAACACCCCGCAGGCATCGCGTGGGGGGTGGTCCGCGTCCAGCAGGTCGAGGTCGTCCAGGGGCAGCGCCACGTCGTCATCCTACCGGTCGGACCCCCGGCGCCCGGGTGCGCCCACCGTCGCGGACGCCGCCCTGGAACCTCCACCGGGAGGCGTTCGGCCGGCGCCGTTGGGGCGGCGCCGGCCGGAGGTCACTTCACGAACCGGATGTTGATCGGGTAGCGGTACACCTCACCCCGGCTGGCAGCCAGCGCACCGAGGATCTGCAGGATGATCGCCGCCACGGGGATCACGATCAGCCCGATGATGCCCACCAGCACGAGGGTGAGCACCGCCGAGGCGATCAGCCCGATCAGCACGGTGATGTTGAAGTTCAGCGCCTCGACCGCATTGGCCCGAACCAGCGGATCGCTCTGCCCCTTGGTCAGCATCAGGATCAGCGGGGCCAGGAAGCCCAGGGTCCCGCCGGTCGCGACACCGACAGCGAGCGGCAGCCAGTGGGCCATCGACGCCATGGTGGCATCACCGGGGACCGCCGAGTACGGCTGAACGCCGTAGCTGGTCGGTGCACCGTAGGGTGCCCCCGCCGGGCTGGGCTGGGCGAAGGGCGGCGGTGCCGGCTGCGCGTAGGGGGGTGCCGGCTGCGCGTACGGCGGTGCAGGCTGGCCGTAGGGCGGCGCCGGCTGGGGCGCCGGGGCCGACTGGTACGGGCCCGGCTGGTCGTAGCTGGTCGAGCCGTGGCCGTAGGCCTGGCCGGCGCTCTGCTGGCCGTAACCGCCGGGGTACCCGGCACCGGGCTGCGGCTGGGAGTAGCCGGACGCCTGCGGGTAGCCGGACGCCTGCGGGTAGGTCGGGGGCGGGGTCGGCGCGGCGGGCGGCGGGGTGGGCGGGGTGTAGGCCGACAGGTCCGGCAGCGGCGGCAGGTCCAGGATGCTGCCGGCCCCGGCCGGTGGCTGGGTCGACACGGCGAACGGGTCGGCGGTCTCGGCGGCCGGGGCCTGCGGGCCGGCGCCGGTGGGCTCGGTCACGGTGAAGTCGGTCCCGGCCGGAGCTTGGACCTCGGCGTCGTCCAGCACGAGGGTCTCGACGGGCTCAGCGGCCGGTTCGGGCTTGCCGGCGACGGGTGCGGAAGCCTCGTCTGCGGGCGGGGTCTCGACGACCTCGGCCTCCAGGATCTCGGTGCGGGCGGCAGCGTCCTCGTCACCGGAGGGCTCCACCACCTCGGGTTCGACGACCTCGACCGGCTCGGCCTCGACTGCCCCGGGATCGCTCGACGCCGCGGTCGCCGGCTGCCACTCGTACCCGGTCGGCTCGGGCATCGTGTCGGTCGGAGCCGGCACCTCGCCCTCGGCGGGCTCGGCAGGCAGCGGTTCGGTACCGACGACCTCGGGAGCGGGTTCGGTCAGCTCGGTGGGCTCCGGCTCGGAGACCGCCGGCTCGACCGGGCTGGGCTGGGTGGGGATCGGGTCCGGCGCCCCGGCCGGCTGGTCGGGGTGGGTGCTGGGATCGGTCATCGGGTCCTCCGCTCGTGCGACCCCACCATTGTGCCGAGCGGCGGCCCCCACGGGGAGGGCCGGCACCCCGGATCCGTCCCTGACTCGTCCCCCGTGCGCCCGCGCGCCGGGCCTCAGGCGACTGCTTCGGGGGTGCCCTGCAGGGCGGCCGGGATCGGTGCCCGCCAGGCCTGGTCCAGTTCGGCGAGCCGGACGGCGAAGCCCGCGACCTCGAGGACGCCGGTGTCGGTCACCTCGCCGAGGTGGGCGGCCGGGATGCCGTGCTCGGCGCACAGCGCGCCGAACTCGTCGGCGTGCTCGCCGGGCAGCGAGACCAGCACCCGTCCGGGGGTCTCGGAGAACAGCTGGACGCAGGCGTCGCCCTCGGGCAGGTCGATCCGGGCGGCCTTGCCGAACCGCAGGCAACTCTCGACCAGGGCCTGGCCCAGGCCGCCGTCGGACAGGTCGTGGGCCGAGCCGAGCAGGTGTCGCTTCGCGGCGGCGGCCAACACCCGGCCGAGCCGGGCCTCGTGGTCGAGGTCGGGCACCGGCGGGGTGCCGCCGAGGTGGTCGTGGACGACCTCCGCCCAGGCGCTGCCGGACAGGTCCTCACCGGTGGTGCCGAGCAACCAGACCTGGTCGCCGGGCCGGCGGAAGCCGCTGGTCAGCCGGTCGGCGACGTTGTCGATCACGCCGAGCATGCCGACCACCGGGGTGGGCAGGATGTTCGCGCCGCCGGTCTGGTTGTAGAAGCTGACGTTCCCGCCGGTGACCGGCGTCCCGAGCTGCTTGCAGCCGTCCACCAGGCCGAGGATCGCCTCGGAGAACTGCCACATCACCGCCGGGTCCTCCGGCGAGCCGAAGTTGAGGCAGTCGGTGATCGCGACCGGCTCGGCACCGGAGCAGGCCACATTGCGGTAGGACTCGGCCAGCGCGAGCTGGGCGCCGAGGTAGGGGTTGAGCAGGGTGAACCGGGCGTTGCAGTCCACGGCCAGCGCCACCCCGAGGCCGCTCGCCTCATCGAGGCGCAGCATCCCGGCACCATCGGGCTGGGCCAGGATCGAGTTGCCCCGGACGTAGCGGTCGTACTGGTCGGTCACCCAGGACTTGTCGGCCTGGTTGGGCGCCGACACCAGCCGCAGCAGCTGGTCGGCGAGTTCGGCGGGCTCACCGGGCCGAGGCAGCTGGTTGGCGGAGTCAGCGTTCAGCTCGTCGATCCAGTCCGGCCGGGCCAGGGGGCGGTGGTAGACCGGGCCCTCGTGGGCGACCGTGGCCGGGTCGACGTCGACGACCCGCTCGCCATGCCAGTCGATCACCAGCCGGTCGCCGTCGGTGACCTCCCCGATGACGGTGGCCAGGACGTCCCACTTGCGGCAGATCGCCAGGAAGGCGTCGACCTTGTCCGGCTGGACGACGGCCATCATGCGTTCCTGGGACTCGCTCATCAGGATCTCCTCCGGGCTGAGCGTGTGGTCCCGCAGCGGCACGAGGTCGAGGTCGACGTGCATCCCGCCGTCGCCGGCGCTGGCCAGTTCGGAGGTGGCGCAGGAGATGCCGGCCGCACCGAGGTCCTGGATCCCGACCACCACGCCCGCGGCGAAGAGTTCGAGGGTGCACTCGATGAGCAGCTTCTCCATGAACGGGTCGCCGACCTGGACGGCGGGCCGCTTGGCGGGACCGTCCGCCTCGAAGGTCTCCGAGGCCAGGATGGACGCGCCACCGATCCCGTCACCACCGGTGGCGGCGCCGTAGAGGATCACCTTGTTGCCGGTGCCGGAGGCGAAGGCCAGGTGCAGGTCCTCGTGGCGCAGCACCCCGACGCACAATGCGTTCACCAGCGGGTTGCCGTAGTAGGACGGGTGGAAGACGACCTCCCCACCGATGTTGGGAAGGCCGAGGCAGTTGCCGTAGCCGCCGACGCCGGCCACGACGCCGGGCAGCACCCGGGCGGTGTCGGGGGCGTCCAGGGCGCCGAACCGCAGCGAGTCCATCACGCCGATCGGCCGGGCGCCCATCGCCAGGATGTCGCGGACGATGCCGCCCACCCCGGTCGCCGCCCCCTGGTAGGGCTCGACATAGGAGGGGTGGTTGTGGGACTCGATCTTGAACGTGACGGCGAGGCCGTGGCCGACGTCCACCACGCCCGCCTGCTCCCCGATCCCGGCGAGCAGCTCGCCGCGGGGGGTCTGCCGGCCGAGTTCGCCGAAGCGGGACAGGTGGACCTTGGACGACTTGTAGGAGCAGTGCTCCGACCACATCACCGAGTACATCGCCAGCTCGCAGGAGGTGGGCCGGCGGCCGAGGATCTCGCGGATCCTGGCGTACTCGTCGGACTTCAGTCCGAGAGCGGCCCAGGGCTGCTCGACCTCGGGGGTGTCGGTGGCATCGGAAACGGTGTCGACCACGCGCGTCAATCTACCCCGGCAAGACGTCCACATCCGGCCGCGTCCGAGGCGGTTGGAGGCGGCCCGGCCTTACGCTGGGCCAAGTCCCTGGAACAGGAGCCGCCTTGCCAGCAATCGCGTTCCTGGGGGAACGGCCCACCGGAGGGCTCGCCGGCCTGGCCTGTACCCCGCATGCCACCGAGTCGGCGCAGCTGTGCTCGGTGGTGGACGGCAGCCCCCTGGGCGCCTTGCCGGTCGGGACGGCCGGGGACCTGGCCGAGGCCGTCCGCCGGGCCGGGAGCGCGCAGCGGGCCTGGGCGGCGATGCCGGTCGCGTTCCGGCTGGCACCCTTCAAACGGCTGGTCGGCCTGCTCGACTCCTACCGCCACCCGATGGCCGAGGTGCTGCGGGCCGAGACCGGCATCGACCCCGCGACAGCCGAGGACCAGGTCGCCCGTTCGGGCCCCGAAAGCCTGCGGGTCGCCCGGGCGGGGATGCGCGTCCTGCGGCCAGTGCGCCACCGCACCGGGCTGCGCACCACCGCCGTCGAGCGCCACGAGCCGCGGGGGGTGGTCGGCATCGTCCCCGATCCGGCTGCCCCGTTCGACCCGGTCACGGCGACGGCGGCCCTGGTCGCCGGCAACGGCGTGGTCCTCCTCCCGGAGCTGCGCTGCGGGTTCACCGCCTTGTTCCTGACCCGGCTCCTAGCCGCCTCCCGGCTGCCGGCCGACCTGGTCCAGGTCGTCCCGGGCCGGGCCGGGCTCGCCGCCGCCGCGGCTGCCGCGGTCGACCACCTGGTGGCCGACCCGGTGACCGCCGACGGGTTGGAGGACGCCTGCGCCGGTCACGGCACCGCGCTGGCGTCCGGCCCGCGGACCGATCCGCTGGACTTCACCACCTCGAGGGTGGCACGGCGCTGAGCTGCCCCGACGGGCTGGCAGGCTTGGCCGCATGACCCGGGGACAGTTGGTGCACGCGGCCTTCGACGTGCCGCTGGACCCCGGCGACCGGGACGGCCCCCGCCTGAGGGGCGCCTTCACCAGTCCGCCCGACCGCGTCCTGGCGACATCCCGGTTGGAGGAGGTGCCGGCGGTGGTGGCGGCGGCCCAGGCAGCCGCCCTGGCGGGTGGCTGGGTGGTCGGCGGTCTTCGCTACGAGGCCGGCGCGGCCTGGGACCGCGCCCAGACCACCCACGCCGGGGACGGCGAGCTGGCCCGGTTCGAGGTCTTCACCGGCGAACCGGTTCCTTGGCCGGGGGCACCCGCCCCCGTCCGGCCGGACTGGTTCCCGGCGGCGGAGTTCACCGCCGGGGGCCCGGCCGCCGCGGTCTGCGCCGTCCAGGCCCACATCGCCGCCGGGGACTGCTACCAGGTGAACCTGACCGGCCGGATGGTGGCGCCCGGAGAGACCGCCGCCGACCTGTACCCGACCTTCCGGGAGCTGGCCGCGGCCCAGCCCGGCGGCTACGCGGTCTTCCTGGCCGGGGCCGGGGTCGCCAGCGCCTCTCCCGAGCTGTTCGTCCATGCCCACCCCGACGGCCGGCTGGTGACCCAGCCGATGAAGGGGACGGCGCCGTCCGACACCTCGCCGCAGCGGCTGCGCGAGGACCCCAAGGAGCGGGCCGAGAACCTGATGATCGTCGACCTGCTGCGCAACGACCTGGGCCGGGTCTGCCTGCCCGGGACGGTGCGGGTGGACGCCCTGTTCGACCTCGTGCGGCTGCCCACGCTGTGGCAGCTCGTCTCCACGGTCAGCGGCCGGGCCACGCCCGGCACCGGACTGGTCGACGTCTTCGCCGCCCTCTTCCCGTGCGGGTCGGTCACCGGGGCACCGAAGATCCGCGCGATGCAGCTCATCGCGGGCCTGGAGGGCCGGCCGCGCGGCTGGTACTGCGGCACGCTCGGCGTGCTCCGCCCCGGCGGCGAGGCGATCTTCAACGTCGCCATCCGGACCGTCGAACGGCGGGCCGGCCGCCTGGAGTGCGGTGTGGGCTCGGGGATCGTCGCCGACTCGGACCCGGCCGGCGAGCTGGCCGAGTGGCGGGCGAAGGCCCGGTTCCTGGGCGGGACACCACCGGCCGCGCTGGAGACCCTGCTGCTGGTCGACGGGGAGTACCCGCGGCTGACCGGCCACCTGGCGCGGCTGGCCCGGACGGAGGCGGCGCTCGGCCTCGGGGTCGACCTCGCCCGGGCCCGGCAGGCGCTGGCGGACCTCGCCGCAGCGCACCCGTCCGGCCGCCACCGGGTACGGCTGACCGCCGGCGACGCCACCGTGCGGGTGGGGATCGGGCCGCTGGAGGACTTTCCGGACCCGGTGCCGCTGGCGCTGGCGACCGAGCCGCTGGACGTGGCGAGCCTGCGTCCGGTGGTCGCCCACAAGACGACCTGGCGGACCCACTACCAGCGGCTGCGAGACCGGCGTCCGCCCGGCGCCTTCGACGTCATCTGCCACACCCCCGACGCCCGGGTGACCGAGGCGACGCTGGGGAACCTGGCCTTCCGGATCGACGGCCGCTGGGTGACTCCACCGGCCACCGCCGGGCTGCTGCCGGGGGTGGAGCGGGAGGCGTGGCTGGCCGCCGGGACCCTGATCGAGGCCGAGGTGAGCCTGGCCGACCTGGCCCGGGTGGAGGGGGTGGCCTTCCTCAATGCCGTGCGCGGGTGGCTGCCCGCCGTCCTGGTCGGGCCGGAGGAGCGCACTCGGGCCGACCGGCAGCCGGCGAGGCTGACCTCCGGGTCCTGACCGGCGTGGCTCAGCCGACCGCCGCCAGGAAGGACTGGATGCTGCCGAACATGGCCAGTCCGTCGGTCGAGGCCCCGGCCAGCGGGTCGACGTTGTGCTCGGGGTGCGGCATCAGGCCGACGACATTGCCGCGGGCGTTGGTGATCCCGGCGATGTCGTTCACCGACCCGTTGGGGTTGCCGTCCAGGTAGCGGAAGACCACCCGGTTCTCGCCCTCGAGGCGGGCGATGGTCTCGGCGTCGGCCTGGTAGTTGCCCTCGCCGTTCTTCAGCGCGATGACGATCTCCGCGCCCTCGGCGTAGTCGCAGGTCCACACGGTGTCGCGGGACTCCACCCGCAGCCGCTGGTCGCGGCAGACGAAGGTTCGCCGGTCGTTGCGGATCAGGGCTCCGGGCAGCAGGTGCGCCTCGCACAGCACCTGGAAGCCGTTGCAGATGCCGAGCACCGGAAGGCCCTCCCCCGCCCGTCGGATCACCTCGTCCATCACCGGGGAGAACCGGGCGATCGCACCGCACCGCAGGTAGTCGCCGTAGGAGAAGCCGCCGGGCAGGATGACCGCGTCAACCCCCTGCAGGTCGTCGCTGGCGTGCCACAGGGCGACCGGCTCCGCCCCGCTCAGCCGGACGGCCCGGGCGGCGTCCCCGTCGTCGAGGCTGCCGGGGAAGGTGACGACGCCGATCCGGGCGGTCACCCGTCCACCCGGACATCGAAGGACTCGATCACGGTGTTGGCCAGCAGGGTCTGCGCCGCCTCGCGAATCTGCTCCATCCGCTCCGGCGTGAGGTCGCCGTCCACCTCGATCTCGAACCGCTTGCCCTGGCGGACCGACAGCCCGCTGAAGCCGAGCCGGGTCAGTGCGCCGGTCACCGCCTTGCCCTGCGGATCAAGGATCTCGGGCTTGGGCATGACATCGACGATCACTCGTGGCATGCCGGGAGTGTAACCAACCCGGCGTGGCGTTCGGCCGCCCGCCCACGGCATGACGCCTGGCCGGGACGGGCGACCGGCCCATGGATGGCGGCGGGGGGTGAGCCGTTGGGCTGCCAGACTGCGCGGTCATGACGCCTGTCGAGGAGGTGGCGATCGGCGCGGGCGACCTGGCCGATCCCGAAGTGCTGCGGCTGCTGGGTGAACACCTGGCCGACATGCACGCCACCTCGCCGGCGCACAGCGTCCACGCCCTTGACGTGTCCGGGCTGGCCGACCCGAGGGTGACCTTCTGGACGCTGACCGTGGCCGGTCGGGTCCAGGGCTGCGTCGCGCTGAAGCAGCTGGACCCGCACCACGGCGAGCTGAAGTCGATGCGGGTCGCGGCCGGTGCCCGCGGCCTGGGCCTGGGCGGACGGCTGCTCGACCACGTCCTGGCCGAGGCGCGGCGGCGCGGGTACAGGCGGCTGAGCCTGGAGACCGGCTCGATGGCCTTCTTCGAGCCGGCCCGCCGGCTCTACCAGCGAGCCGGGTTCGTGCCGTGCCCGCCCTTCGCTGACTACCGTCCTGACCCGAACAGCTCGTTCTTCACGCTCACGCTCGACCCTGATCCGACACCGGCCGCCGACGGTGAGGGCGCGGCGGCTCGGTCGTCGCCTGTCGAGGTCAGGGCAACAGGATCGTCGCCCGCACCATGTTGTGGTCGGAGGGGATGACGCCGGAGAACTTGCCGTTCTTCACGCTCAGCACCACCTTGTACTCCAGCACCCGGATCGACTTCGACACCAGGATGTAGTCGATGTGGGCGCCCAGGGCGTAGCCCTTGTAGCTGGTCGGCTTGCTCTTGAAGTTGTTCAGCGTGAAGTACTTCACGTTGGTGAGCTTCTCGGCGGTGGCCTTCTTGGTGGACTTCTGCTTCTTGGTGTTGCCCAGCGGATCGATCACGAGCCCGGACTTCATCAGCACGTCGTAGACGGTGTTGGCCGAGGTGAGCTTGGTCGAGGAGAAGTCACCGACCAGGACGACCGGCAGGTTGTCGGGGTTGTTGGCCTTGATGGTCGACACGATCAGGTTCGCCTGGCGCTTGCGCAGCGCACGCTTGGCCTTGCTCTGACCGGGCTCGGTGTGGGCGTTGGCGAAGAAGAACTTCCGGCCGTCGGTCCGGTCCTGGAAGATCGCCCAGGCCAGGAAGCGGGGGCCGGAGGTGGCCTTCTCCTTGTCGAGCTGCTTGGAGCCCTGGTCGAGCAACTCGAGCCGCTCGGTGTTGTAGATGATCCGGACGTCGGCGCTGGCGCCGTTGTCGACCTTCGTGCAGCTCTTGTAGCTGGTGCTGCGGGCGCAGCCGTACCGGTAGGTGTTCGTCAGCTGGTAGGGCTCGCCGAGCCGCTTGGCGAGGTCCTCGAACTGGGAGGTCTTGGTGCCCTTGAGGATGCCGGGCGAGGCCTCCTGGACGCCGATCACGTCCACCTTCTCGGCCTTGATCTGGGAGATCACCTTGGTCCGGCGGACCTCCCAGTTCTTCTCCCGCTTGTTGGTGCGGTCGTTGCGGGAGCAGTTCGCGCAGCGGACGTTGAAGCTGGCCACGCGCAACGGGGTGGCCGCCACCGGCTCGACCTCGGGCTCGACCTGCGGCGTGACCGCGGCCGGGGCGACCTGCACCGGCTGGGCCGGGGCACCGGCTGCCGGTGCCGGCGCGGCACCCACCAGCAGGAAGGTCGAGACCAGACCGGCCAGCAGGGCCACCAGGGGTCGAACGCGTCGCATGGGGGATGCCTCCGGGGTTCTCTAAGCCGAATCTCAGCTTTCGCTCAGGAGAATACACAAGTCGGCCCTGATTGCCAGCTTCTTCCTGAGAAAAAGGTGAACAGTCGAGACGCCCGGTCGAGACTGCCCCGGCAGCGTCGGTCAGGCCGGCAGCGGACGGCCCACCAGGCGGCGGTACGCCTCCAGATAGCGGTCCCGGGTGGCCGCGACGACGTCGGCCGGCAGCGGCGGCGGCGCGACGTCGGAGGCCGGGTCCCAGCCGGAGTCGTGCTGCAGCCAGTCCCGCACGAACTGCTTGTCGAAGCTCGGCAGCGACCGGCCGGGCTGCCAGCCGGCGGCGTCCCAGAACCGCGAGGAGTCGGGGGTGAGCACCTCGTCGGCCAGCACCAGGGTGCCGTCGGGCCGCAGCCCGAACTCGAACTTGGTGTCGGCCAGGATGATCCCGCGGTCGCGGGCGATCTCCTCTGCGCGGGCGTAGAGGGCGAGGGTCGCCGTCCGCAGCCGGCCGGCGAGTTCGGCACCGTGCAGCCGGGTGAGGGTGGCGAAGTCGACGTTCTCGTCATGCTCGCCCAGCGGGGCCTTCACCGCGGGGGTGAAGATCGGCTCGGGCAGCCGGGAACCGTCCACCAGTCCCGGCGGCAGCGGGATGCCGGTCACCGAGCCGGTCGCCCGGTATTCCTTCCAGCCGGAGCCGGTCAGGTAGCCGCGGGCGACGCACTCGACCGGAACCATGTCCAGCGCCTCGACGTACACGGCCCGTCCGGCGACCTCGGCCGGCACGTCGGTCGACAGCACATGGTTCTCGCCCAGATCGGCGAGCTGCTCGAACCACCACAGCGAGAGCTGGGTGAGCACCCGCCCCTTGTCGGGGATCGGGGTGCTCAGGACGTGGTCGAACGCGGAGATGGCGTCGGTGGCGACCAGCAGGATCCGCCCCGGGCCGGCGTCGTAGAGCCGGCGCACCTTGCCGGCGTGGAGCAGGGGCAGATCGGGCACGCGGTCAGCGTAGTGCGCGGCCCGGCCGGTGTTTCCCCGTGCCCGCCGACGGCGGACGAACGGCTACAGGACGGCGCCGGGGGTGTAGCGGGCGGCCTCGGGATAGGCGGCGGCCAGGTCGGCGACCCGGGCTGCGATCCGGTCGACCTGGTCGCCGGCCGATCCGGTCAGCGACAGCGGGTCGGCGACCGCGGCCCTCACCTGCTCAAGATCGAGGCCGAGGCGGGGGTCGGCCGCCAACCGCTCCAGCAGGTCGTTGTCGGCGGCCTGCTCGCGCAGCGCGAGCGCCACCGCCACCGCGTGCTCCTTGATCGCCTCGTGGGCGGCCTCGCGTCCGACCCCGGCCCGGACCGCGGCCATCAGGACCTTCGTGGTGGACAGGAACGGCAGGTAGCGCTGCAGTTCGGCCTCGACCACCGCCGGGAAGGCGCCGAACTCGGCCAGCACGGTCAGGAAGGTCTCGAACAGGCCGTCGATCGCGTAGCTCGCGTCCGGCAGCGCGACCCGGCGCACCACCGACTCGAAGACATCGCCCTCGTTCCACTGGGCACCGGCCAGTTCGGCGGTCATCGAGGCGTAGCCGCGCAGCACGACGGCGAAGCCGTTCACCCGCTCGCAGGACCTGGTGTTCATCTTGTGCGGCATCGCCGAGGAGCCGACCTGGCCGGGGGCGAAGCCCTCGGTGACCAGCTCCTGGCCCGCCATCAGCCGGATCGTGTGGGCCAGGCTGGACGGTCCGGCCGCCACCTGCACGAAGGCCGACAGCACGTCGTGGTCGAGCGAGCGGGGGTAGATCTGGCCGGTGGCGGTCAGCACCCGGGAGAAGCCGAGGTGCTCGGCGACCCGGGCCTCCAGCTCGGCCAGCCGCTCGGCGTCCCCGCCCAGCAGGTCGAGCATGTCCTGCGCGGTCCCCATCGGCCCCTTGATGCCCCGCAACGGGTAGCGGGCGATCAGGGAATCGAGGCGCTCGAAGGCGACCAGCAGCTCGTCGGCGGCGGACGCGAACCGCTTGCCCAGCGTGGTCACCTGGCCCGGGACGTTGTGGGAGCGGCCGGCCATCGGCAGGTCGCGGTACTCCACGGCGAGCCGGGCAAGGTTCACCAAGGCGCTGACGACCCGCTCCCGCACCAGCTTCAGCGAGGCCAGCACCTGCTGCTGCTCGACGTTCTCGGTCAGGTCCCGGGAGGTCATCCCCTTGTGGATGTGCTCGTAGCCGGCGAGCGCGCAGAACTCCTCGATCCGCGCCTTCACGTCGTGCCGGGTGACCCGCTCGCGGGCGTTGATGGAGGCCAGGTCGACCTGGTCGACCACCCGCTCGTACGCGGCGATCACCTGGTCGGGGTCGTCGGAGCCGAAGTCGACCCCGAGGTCGCGCTGCGCCGCCAGCACGGCGAGCCACAGCCGGCGTTCGGCGATGATCTTCTGCTCCGGCGACCAGATCCGGCGCATCTCCTGCGAGGCGTACCGGGTGGCCAGGACGTTCGGGATGGTCATCGGTCGGCTCCTGGCATCGCGGTCGGCTCGCCGGCGGCGGCCCGCTCGGCGATGTCATGGCGGTAGAACCCGCCCTCGAAGCTGATCCGGGCGGCCAGGTCGTAGGCGGCGGCCCGGGCCGCGGCGAGGTCCGCCCCGGTGCCCACCGCGGACAGGACGCGGCCCCCGGCGGTGACCAGGCGGCCGTCCGCGTCGAGGGCGGTGCCGGCGTGGAAGACGGTCTCGCCGTCAGCGCCGCTGATCGGGTCCCCGGTGCGGGGGTGCTCGGGGTAGCCGGCGGCGGCCAGCACGACGGCCACGGCGGCGCCGCTGCCCCACTCCAGCGGTGGGTGGCCGGCGAGCCGGCCGGTGGCGGCGGCGAGCAGCACCCCGCCCAGTGGGGTGCGCAGCCGGGTCAGCAGCGGCTGGGTCTCCGGGTCGCCGAACCGGGCGTTGAACTCGACCACCCGCAGGCCACGGGAGGTGAGCGCCAGACCGGCGTAGAGCAGCCCGACGAACGGGGTGCCGCGGCGGCGCAGTTCGTCGACGGTGGGACGGATGACCCGCGCGACCACGTCCTCGACCAGGCCGGGTGGCGCCCACGGCAGCGGGGTGTAGGCCCCCATCCCGCCGGTGTTGGGCCCGGTGTCGCCGTCCCCCACCCGCTTGAAGTCCTGGGCCGGCTCGAAGGCCAGCACGTCGGTTCCGTCACAGAGCGCGAACAGGCTCACCTCCGGGCCGTCGAGGTACTCCTCGACCACCACCCGCGAGCAGCCGGCCGCGTGCTGCAGCGCCGCCTCCCGTTCCTCGGTGACGATGACGCCCTTGCCGGCGGCCAGACCGTCGTCCTTGACCACGTAGGGCGGCCCGAAGTGGTCCAGCGCCGCGGCCACCTCGTCGGTGGTCAGGCAGAGCCGGGCCTGGGCGGTGGGCACTCCGGCGGCGGCCATCACCTCCTTGGCGAAGGCCTTCGACCCCTCCAGCCGGGCTGCCTCGCGACCCGGCCCGAAGACCGGGATCCCGGCGGCCCGGACGGCGTCGGCGACACCGGCGACCAGCGGTGCCTCCGGCCCGATCACCACCAGGCCGGCATCCAGCCCGACGGCGAGCGCGGTGACCGCGTCGGCGTCGAGCGGGTCGAGCGGGTGGTTCGTGCCGACCCGTGCGGTGCCGGGGTTGCCGGGCGCGATGTGGACCTCGGCGACCTCCGGGTCGCGGGCCAGGGCCCACGCCAGGGCGTGCTCTCGTCCGCCGCCGCCGACCACCAGCACCCGCAATCCCGTCACGGCGCGATCCTACCGAGGCCCGGCCCCGCGCGACCGGCCAGGGCCGGGCACCGGGATCACCACCGGCTCAGCAGCCAGGCCTCCAGGTAGGTGCGCGACAGCCCGTCGTCGATCAGGTCGTCGGGCAGGTCGGCGGCAGCCTTCAGGGCCGCGTCCCGCTCCTGCGGCCCGGCGAGTGCCGAGTACATCAGCAGGTAGTCGCCGAACTGCTGGGCGAAGTTGCCGCCACTCGCCTCGGCGACATTGGCCCGGATCCGCTCCGGGTCGCCGGCCAGGTAGGCCGAGGACGGGCTCATCGGCAGCAGCAGGATGGCCAGCTTCGCCGCGGGTTCCGGGGAGAACCAGGTGGCGTAGTCGCGCTTGCCGCCCCAGACCAGCGAGGCGATGCCGGCGGTGTAGCCCGGGAACTCGGAGAAGTCGGCGTTGGTCCAGTAGGCCAGCCCGGCCTGCGCCTCCGCGGAGGCCATCCAGGCCGCCTCGGTGGCCAGCGCCTCGTCGCCGGCGGCCTCGGCCCACAGTTCGAGGCCCGCGTAAGCGTTGACCGACTCCGACACCGACTCCTGGTTGTTGCCGTCGGCGAACGGGGCGGTGCCCGAGGCCCAGGAGTGCGAGTTGTACGGGTCGAAGGCCCGCCGGGCCGGGAAGTACTCCCCGCCCGAACTGGCGATGTCGGCGGCCAGCAGGGTCATCACCGGCGCGTACCGCTCGACCACGCCGGGGTCGTGCCGTGCGAGGACCGCCGCGGCGTACAGGAAGTAGCCGTAGTGGAAGTGGTGGTCGTTGTACTCGTCGCTACCGAAGGACGGGGTGAGCCCCACGATGCCCTTGCCGGCCGGGTCGTAGACGAAGCAGGACGCGTCCCGCCCGGTGCAACCGGCCGGGTCCAGCCAGCGGGTCAGCTGCTCGTCGAGCACGGCGGCCGCCCGGTCGGCCTGCTCGGTCAGGCCGAGTTCGTCGGCGACCATGACCAGCATCGCGGCCCGCTGCAGGGCCTTGCCGCCGAAGTAGGTGTCGGCGGGGAACTCGGCCGCAGCGGCGAGGTCGGCCTCGAGCTGGGCCGCCAGCCGGTCGCGCCGGGCGGCGTCCAGGCCGGACAGGTCGAGGGCGGCGCTGCTGGCCAGGCGAGGTGCCGTCCAGGTCAGCGTCGAGCCCGCGCAGAGCTGCATGGTGCCCAGCACGGACGGGTAGCTGCCCAGGTCGCAGCCCTCGCCGCCGCCCTGGTGCGGCAGCCGCGCGATCGCGGTCGGGCCGTCGGCGAGGTAGGTCAGGGAGGTGGTGACCTCGTCCTGCCCGACCTGGTAGCCGACCTCGGAGCCCGTGACCAGATGCGACGCCGCCTGAGCGAGCTCTGTCACCTCGCCGCCCTCGGGCACGGGCCAGAACACCAGGCTGGCGCCGGCGGGCACCTCCGCCTCGGTACCGGACACGGTCGCGTCCGGGGCCAGCAGGGCGTACCGCAACCCGCCGAGGGTGGCGGCGTACAGGCCGTCGCCCGCCGGTTCGAACCCGGCCGGAACTGTCACCCGGCCGGCGCGTCCGGCCACCCAGGACACGAACGGCGAGCCCTGGGCGATGGTGACCCGCCCCAGCACCTGGCCGTCGGCGGCGAGTTGGTCGATGCCCACGACGGACGCGTCGGAGGTGGCGACCACGGCTCGGTCGGCTCCCACCCCGACCGTCACATCGGGTACGAACCCGCCGGCGATGGTGGTCGGGTTCGCGACCACCCGGGGCAGGCCGAGGGCGAACCCGTCGGCGGTCAGCGCGAAGCCGAGCGGCAGCGGGAAGACCGGCTGCGGGTCGGCGCCGAAGACCAGCCCCGAGTACCACCGGTTGGTGGGCGGGGTCAGCCCGTCGGCGAGCCGGCCGGCCGGCAACTCCTTGACGGTGCGCTGCGGCAGCGCTGCCACCAGGGGTGCCACGGTGGCGTCGCCGAGCACCTCGGCGGGGGTGCCGGACGGCTTCCCCGCCGGGGGCGAGCCGGACGGGGGCGCCGCCGGCGGGGAGCACCCGGCGAGCAGCAGGAACAGGCCGGCAACCAGGCCGGCGCGGTGTCGGGTCCTCATCGCAGGCCTACCTTGGCCAGGAAGTCCTTGAGCTGGTCGCTGACGCCGGTCAGCGGTCCGGTGTCGTCCAATTCGACGGTCACGGTCACCGGCGTGCCCGGCTTGCCGAGGGCGGGTGCCACCGAGGGCAGGTCCGCGGACTCGACCCGCAGCGTGCTGACCGTGCCGGTCTCGCCGGTCTCGACCGCGACCGCGGCCACCTCGCCGTCGATGATCGTGTCGTTCGGCAGCGTGATGCGGGCCGGGGACCCCGGATGGACCCTGGCGTAGTCCCGCGGGACGAGCCGGAACCGCGCCTCGATGTACCGGTCGCCGTCCGCGGTCAGGGTGGCCAGTGCGGTGCCGCCGGGCAGCGAGTTGCCCTGCCGGGCGTCCAGCCGTCCGATCTCGCCGTCGACCACGGCGAAGTAGCTGATCAGCCCCTTCTTCTTGTCGATCTTGTAGGCGTCGGTGTCCGACACCTTCAGGCCGTGGCGCAGGTCCTGTCTCAGTTGCAGGCTCTGCACGGTGAACAGCGGCTGGCCCTCGCGGACCCGGTCGCCCTCCTCGACGCGCTGGTCCACCACCGTCCCGGGGTAGTCGGCCCCGACGGTGTACACCTGCGCGGCGACGTTCCCGGTGAAGCTGGTGATGGTGTGCTGGCGCTGGTTGAAGATGACGGTCAGGCCGCCGACCAGCACGAAGACGGCAAGGATGCCGCCGAGCATTCGCAGTCTGTTGGTCCAGGTCATGATGTCCTCCCGGCGACGGCCGGCACCCGCTGCTGCGCGCGCCTGGCCGGCTCGATGGTGGGTTCAGGGGTGAAGGCCTCGCGCAGCGCCGCCAACAGGAAGGCGCCCAGGAAGGCGGCGTTGGTCAGGCTCCAGGCGGTGGCCAGGGCGAACTGCCCGTTCTCGACGTCGCGCCAGATCCCGACTGCCCCGGTGAGGACCAGGAAGGTGAACACGTACACCTGGGGCCGGACGAAGTTGAACGGCGAGGTCTTGCGGGTCTTCGCTCCGGTGACGTGCCACTTCTGCTCCTTGCCGATGAAGGCATTGACCAGCGCCCGGGTGTAGATCGGGAAGGACGCGGCGGACAGCAGCAGGACCTGCCAGCGGAACGAGCCCAGGGTGTAGAAGGCGAGCACGAC
The DNA here is from genome assembly GCA_023436925.1 of Actinomycetes bacterium. Taxonomy (GTDB): domain Bacteria; phylum Actinomycetota; class Actinomycetes; order Propionibacteriales; family Propionibacteriaceae; genus Propionicimonas. Next base: position 9,345 of record JAEZHJ010000009.1, on the reverse strand, counting down.
CTGCATGAGGTAGAAGCCGGCGTAGAACAGCAGCCAGCTGGTCAGCGAGGTACCGAGCATCACCGGGCGCAGATCGAAGAAGATCTCCAGCGCGGGAACCAGCATCAGCACCCCCGGCATGATTCCGGTGGCGTAGTGGGTCGCGGTGACCAGGTACATCAGTCGCTGGTCCACGGTCAGCGGATGGCGCGGGCTGAGCGGGTTGTGGGTGAACAGGATCTCGAAGCCGCCGGTGGCCCAGCGCAGCTGCTGCTTGGTGTAGGCCTCGATCGTGTCGGGTGCGTCGCCGACGGCCAGCACCTCGGGAATGTAGATGGTGCGCCAGCCGCGCTCGTGGATCATCAGGGAGGTCCACACGTCCTCCGACTTGGAGTCGGTGTAGATCCCACCGATGTCGTCCACCGCGGCCCGGCGGAACACCACGTTCGTGCCGACGCAGAAGGCGGCGTTGAAGTGGTTACGGCCGGGCTGGATGAACCGGTAGAACACGGTCTGCATGTAGCCGGCGCCGCGGGCGACCAGGTTGTGCAGGTTGCCGTAGCTCTGCGGGGTCTGGACGAAGGCGACGTTGGCGTCACCGAAGAAGGGCAGGGTCTCGTAGAGGAAGTCCGGCTTGGGCACGAAGTCGGCGTCGAAGACGCAGAAGAAGTCGCAGGACACCACGCTCAGGGCGTGGTTGATGTTGCCCGCCTTGGCCCCGCTGCTGGACAGCCGGCGCAGGTAGTTGACCCCGAGGTCGGCGGCCAGGTCGCGCACCTCGTCGGACTGGCCGTCGTCGAGGATCCAGGTGGTGTGCCGGCCCCACAGGTCGCGGGCCGCCTCGGCGGTCCGTCCGATCACCTCGACCGGCTCGCCGTAGCAGGTGATGAACACCGCCACGTTGACCGGTTCGGAGTGGATCAACAGCGGCCAGTCGGAGCTGGGCCGATAGGCCGGGGTCGGGGTGTGGTCGCCGAACAGGGTGCGGCGGACGGCGTAGTAGCCCTCGTCGCGGGGTGATTTGGAGCCGGCCAGGATCGTCCACATCGCCAGCAGGGCGTGCGCCACCAGGAGCGCTTCGGCGCCGATCACCAGCAGGTACGGCAGCCAGTCGCCCCGGTTGGCCGGGTTCAGCAGGAAGACGGTGTAGGCCAGGATGCCGCCGGTCGCGATCAGGACGAGCAGGATCATCACCGGCGAGTAGGGGTTGCGGGTCAGTTCTCTTCGGGTGGTCGGGTCGAACCTGTCGACCCGACGAAGGTCGTGTGCGGGCATCGCACCTCGTTTCGGGGACGCGCAGGGATCAGCCCTGCGCTGCGTCATTGGGGTGGTGGCGGCTCAGCGTCGACGGTTCTGTGACCGCCGCGACGACCGCGGGAACCGGCCGGCCGTACGGGCCACCGGTGCATCGCCGGCAGCCGGGACCTCCGGTCTGCCGCGCCGGCCGCCCTCAGGCGACCTGCCCGGCGAGCTCTTCCACCGGACCCATCCACCGTAGGTCGATGCACCTGTCAGCCAAGTAACGACGAAGTGAACATCAGGGGGCGACGCGAAACCCGTAGTCAGAGCAGCGAACTCGACCCGGTCGGCGTCCACATGATGGGACGATCCAGGTTCTGACGGATCCTGCGACCCCTACAACAGGTCGTGGAGCATGACTACCTGCTCCCGCGAGGGACCGACGCCGATGCCGGAGATCCGGGTGCCGATCAGTTCCTCCAGGCGCCGCACGTAGGCCTGCGTGGCCGCCGGCAGGTCGCCGAACTCACGGCAGCCGGAGATGTCCTCGCTCCACCCCTCCAGGTACTCGTACACCGGCCGGGCGTGGTGGAACTCGGTCTGGGTCATCGGCAGGTGGGGCTGGCGGACGCCGTCCACCTCGTAGGCCACGCAGACCGGAATCCTGTCCCAGCCGGTGAGGATGTCGAGCTTGGTGAGGAACATGTCGGTGAAGGCGTTGGTGTTCACCGCCGCCTCGACCAGAACGGCGTCGAACCAGCCGCAGCGGCGCGGGCGTCCGGTCGTGGTGCCGAACTCGGCGCCCTGGGCGCGCAGCCGCTCGCCGTCGGAGTCGTGCAGTTCGGTCGGGAACGGGCCCTCGCCCACCCGGGTGGTGTAGGCCTTCATGATGCCGACGGTGCGCTCGATCCGGGTCGGGCCCACCCCGGCGCCGATGCAGGCACCGGCGGCGATGGGGTTCGAGGACGTGACGTACGGGTAGGTGCCGTGGTCGACGTCGAGGTGGTGGGCCTGCGCGCCCTCGAAGAGCACGACCTTTCCCTCGTCCAGCGCATCGTTGAGGACGCGCGCGACGTCGGTCACCATCGGACGGATCCGCTCGGCGTGCGCCAGCAGGCTGGCCGACACCTCGGCGGGATCGATGGCACGGCGGTTGTACACCTTCACCAGCAGATGGTTCTTCTGCTCCAGGGCCGCCTCGACCTTCTGCTCCAGGATCGACGGGTCGAAGAGGTCCTGGACGCGGATCCCGAGCCGGTTGATCTTGTCGGAGTAGGCCGGGCCGATCCCCCGCCCGGTGGTGCCGATCCGGCGGTTGCCGAGGAACCGCTCGGTGACCTTGTCGATCACCTGGTGGTAGGGGGTGATCAGGTGGGCGTTGGCCGAGATGAGCAGCTTGGAGGTGTCGACGCCACGGGCGTTGAGCCCGTCCAGTTCCTGGGTGAGCACGTCGAGGTCGATCACCACTCCGTTGCCGATCACCGGGGTGGAGTTGGCGTTCAGGATCCCCGAGGGCAGCAGGTGGAGCGCATACTTCTCGCCGTCGACGACGATGGTGTGGCCGGCGTTGTTACCGCCGGAGTAGCGCACCGTGTAGTCGACCCGGTCGCCCAACTGGTCGGTCGCCTTGCCCTTGCCCTCGTCGCCCCACTGGGCGCCGACGACCACGATTCCCGGCATTCCGCTGTCCCCTCGCGAAAGACAAGCCCGCGGCAATGCCGGCGGGCTCTTGCGACCACACTCTAGCGGAGCGGCCCTCGGGAGCGTCCCCACCCCCCGGCCGCGGGCGTGCGGCGCCGGTCGCCCGGGGGTCGGTTCGGGCGGCGACGCCGGTCGCGTCCGGACGCCGCGGTGGCAGGATTCAGGCCAGCAGGCCGGCGTGGATGAGGGCGGCCAGGGTGAGCCAGTTGAGCGCCACGAGGACCCAGAACAACCCCTGGAAGCCCGGCTTGCGGTTCTTGTGCCGCAGCACCTGCTGGGCAAGCACCGCCCCGGGCCAGCCGCAGGCCAGGCCGGCCAACTGCAAGGTGGCCTCGGAGATCCGCCACCGGCCGGTCCGGGCCCGCCGCTTGTCCGAGGCGTACAGCGCGAAGGCGAGGGTGCTCATGCCGAGATAGACCGCTGGAACCCACCAGGCGACCCCGAGCAGGAGGACCGCGACCGCCAGGTGGCCGGCCACCCCGACGACCGGGACGAGGGGCAGCACCTGCGGCCGGCCCGAGGGAGTGGACCGCCGGCCGTGCTGCGGTCCTGTCGGCGCAGCCCGGTCGACGTACTGCACGCGGCGGGCCTGGCGGCGGCCGTCCGTGCCGGTCACGATGTCGAAGACGAGCACCTCCCCGACCGCCGGACGGGCGCGCCGGTCACCGAACGCGGTGACGTGGACGAAGACCTGCGGGCCGCCCTCGTTCGGCTGGATGAAGCCGAAGCCCCGCTCGTCGTCCCAGCGGGCCAGCGACCCCACGACTCCTGTCACGGGCTGAGGCACGACCGGATGCTATCGGGCCGACGGGTCTCGCCGGCAACGCGGCCGGACCGCGCCGGTTCGGCTGCGTCCCCACCCGCGTGTCGCGTGGATCAGGGCAGTCGGGTGACCCGGGCGGCTGCCATCCTGTGCGCCATGGTCGCTGAAGCGGCAAGCCGGGCCAGGCCACGGGCCCGCTCACCCCTGGCGCTGGGCGCCTGGCTGGTGATGCTCGCGGCCTCGGCCCTGCCGAGGATCCTCGTGCAGGAACTCTGGCCGGACGGCCTGGCGTGGGTGCGGCCGGCCCAGCTCGCCGCGCTCCTGGCGGCTCTGGCGGCCACGTCCGTGGTCGAGCGCTGTCGCCCGCTGAAGCTGGTGGTGGCGATCTTCGGGATCGTCCACATCGCGGAGTGGCTGGTGTTCGCGGTGGCGACCTGGCTGGCCCCACTCATCAGCGGCGAGGGAGGCGGCTTCGTGGCGGCCATGGCCGCGGTGCAGGCGCCCCGGCTCGCCCTGGCCCTGGTGGTGATCGCGGCGGCGCTGCCGCTGTTCGGTGACCGGCGGGCATTCTTTCTCGCGCGGGGTGACCTGACTGCCCCGGCGGCGCCGATCCGGGGCATCGGGATGCTGAAGCCGACCCGCTGGAACCGGCTGGCGCCGATCCTGACCGTCTGTCTGGCCGGCGGCACGTTCACCTTCCTGCTGCTGGCCGGCGGGGCGCCGTTGGCGAACCTGGCTGCCGCCGTCCCGCTGCTGCCCTTCGTGCTCGGGTTCGCCGCGATCAACGCCTTCGGCGAGGAGGTCACCTACCGGGCGCCCCAGCTGGCCGCACTGCAGCCGGTCGTGGGCGCCACGCACGGCCTGCTGATCACCGCTGCCTACTTCGGGATCGCCCACTACTACGGCGTTCCCTACGGGATCGTGGGCGTCGTCATGTCGGCGGCGCTCGGCTGGCTGCTCGGCCGCAGCATGCTGGAGACGAAGGGCCTGTTGTGGGCCTGGTTCATCCACTTCGTGATGGACGTGGCGATCTTCACCTTCCTGGCCGCCGGCTCGGTGACCCCCGGCGGAGGCTGACCGGGCGCGCCGCGTCCGACCGGAGACGGCAGTGGGCCGGCCCCGCAGGACCGGCCCACCGTCGTGGTGCAGGTGGTTCAGCCGATGGACTTGCCGGCCGAACGCAGGTACTCGCAGGCCTCGACGACCCGCTTGGCCATGCCGGCCTCGGCCGACTTGCCCCAGGCGCGGGGGTCGTACTGCTTCTTGTTGCCGACCTCGCCGTCGATCTTCAGCACGCCGTCGTAGTTGCGGAACATGTGCTCCACCACCGGACGGGTGAAGGCGTACTGGGTGTCGGTGTCGATGTTCATCTTGATGACGCCGTAGTCGACCGCGTCGGAGATCTCCTGCGGGGTCGAGCCGGAGCCGCCGTGGAAGACCAGGTCGAAGGGCTTGTCCTTGCCGTACTTGGCGCCGACCGCGTCCTGGATCTCCTTGAGCACCGCGGGACGCAGCTTGACCGCACCCGGCTTGTAGACGCCGTGCACGTTGCCGAAGGTCAGGGCGGTGATGTAGCGGCCCTTCTCACCCAGGCCCAGGACCTCGATGGTCCGCAGGCCGTCGGCGACGGTGGTGTACAGCTTGTCGTTGATCTCGGCCTTGACGCCGTCCTCCTCACCGCCGACCACGCCGACCTCGATCTCGAGGATCTGGCGGGCCTTGGAGGTGAGCGCGAGCAGCTCGTCGGCGATCTGCAGGTTCTCCTCCATCGGGACTGCAGAGCCGTCCCACATGTGGGACTGGAACAGCGGCTCGAGGCCACGGTCGACCCGCTCCTGCGAGATCGCGATGAGCGGCTTGACGAAGGTGTCGAGCTTCTCCTTCTGGCAGTGGTCGGTGTGCACCACGATGTTCACCGGGTAGTTCTTGGCGACGATGTGGGCGTACTCGGCCAGGGCGACGGCACCGGTCACCATGTTCTTGATGGTGGGGCCGGAGGCGTACTCGGCGCCACCGGTGCTCACCTGGATGATGCCGTCCGAACCAGCCTCGGCGAAGCCCTGCAGGGCGGCATTCAACGTCTGGGACGACGTGATGTTGATCGCAGGAAACGCGTAGGACCCCGCCTTGGCGGCGTCCAGCATCTCGGCGTACTTCTCGGGACTGGCAATGGGCATCTGGCAAAACCTCTCTCAGGTGGCTCACCCGCGCGGCCGCGGGCGGGGCGTCTGTCTCAGTCTTTCAAATCCCGGGCAGTGGTGCGTACTCGCGACGGCATCCGAACCCCCTCACCGGACGCATCACGCGTCCAGCCGGGACAGGTCGACCCGGGCCCGACCGCCCGACAACGCCACGATCGCGGAGTCGAGACTGGCCGGAAGCACGTCGGTGTAGTCGAGCAGCACCTCCTGGCTGCGTTGGTCGCGGGCGGTGGCGACCAGCCGGGACGAGGAACCCAACCGGCCCGGCAGCATCTCCAGCGAGCCGACCTCCGGCCAGGGCAACCAGTCCCGGCCGACCAGGACGCCGTCCCGGTTGGCGCCCAGCGCCAGCCCGGGCCAGACCCGCTTCGCATCGGAGCGGGCCTTGATGAACTGCACGATCTCCCAGCTGCCCAGCGCGAGTCCGATCACGGCGGCCGAGCCGATGAACCACGGCGCGGACGGCCCGAACTCGTCGGGGTAGACGATCCAGCCGACCACTCCCACGCCGACCAGCACAAGCGTCCAGCCGAACCGCCAGACCAGGCTGCGCCTGGTGCGGGCGACGCGGGCAGCGGCCAGCTCGGGCTGGTAGTAGATCCCGAACTCGTCGCCGCTCACCCGCCCATCGTAGGCGGAGGTGGCGCGTACCGGTCCCGTCGTCAGGTGGCGGGTCGCCCGGCCCAGTCCCGGGCCCAGTGGTACATGGCGATCGCGGCTGCGGCGCCGGCGTTAAGCGAGCGGGTCGAGCCGTACTGGGTGATCGCGACGAGGCCGCTGCAGGCCGCCACCATCTCCTCGGTCAGCCCGGGGCCCTCGGACCCGAAGACCAGGCAGCACCGACGCGGCAGTTGGACGCCCTCCAGCGGCACCGACCCCGGCAGGTTGTCCACCCCGATCAGGTCGACCTCCTCGGCCGCCGCCCAGGCGGCGAAGTCGGCCACCGTCTCGTGGTGGCAGACGCTGAGGTAACGGTCGGTGACCATGGCGCCGCGCCGGTTCCAGCGCCGCCGCCCGAGGATGTGGACGCCGCCGACGTTGAACGCATTGGCCGTCCGCACGATGGAGCCGATGTTGAAGTCGTGCTCCCAGTTCTGGATCGCGACGTGCAGGTCGTGGCGCCGGGTGTCGAGGTCGGCGACGATCTCCTCCAGCCGCCAATAGCGGTACCGATCGATCACGTTGCGCCGGTCGCCGCCGGCGAGCAGGTCAGGGTCCAGCCGTGGGTCGTCGGGCCACGGCGTCGGGTGAGGCCCGACCCCGGGCGTGTCGTCTGACCGCAGCTGGCGGTACTCGTCGTCCACGTCAGGCGGTGGCGTCCGAGGTTGCCCTGTCGGGGGTCTTGTACTGGTCCTCCAGCCGGCCCATCCACAGGCCGAGGGCAATCCCGGCCACGGCGAGCGCCACGGTGATCAGCCAGCCGAGCGGATCCAGCGACAGGTGCTCGTCCACCGTGGGCACGATGATCGCGGTCGAGCCGATCACGATGCCGATGATGACGTGGAAGACCACCGGGTAGGCGATCTCGAGCAGCTTGCTGACCGCCTTGGCGAAGGCGAAGACACACAGCACCGCGCCGATCCCGACCGGGATCAGGACGCCGAAATCGAGCTGCTTGATGCCTTCGGTCATCGGTTGGTACATGTTGAAGTAGAGCAGGAAGTTCGACGGCGAGAGGCCCGGCACGATCATGCCGAGGGCGAAGATCGCCCCGGCGAGCAGCCACGTCCAGAAGTTCTGCGGCAGGCTGACGTTGAGGTAGGTGCGCGCCAGCAGCAGGACCGCGAGCGAGACCACCGCAACGATCCCCACCAGCCACAGGTGCCAGGACCGACGCCCGTGTTTGGCGGCCTCCTTGAACAGTGCGGGCAGGGTTCCGGCGATGCAGCCGATGAAGAACCACATCACCTGCACCTTGGCGTGGACCAGGAAGTAGTCCAACGGGAAGGCGAGCACGAAGATGCCGAACAGCCCACCCAGCGCGACCGGGACGAAGAACAGGAGGTTCTTGACGAACCCCGTGCGCAGATCGGCGAGGAAGGCGATCAGTCGTTCATAGAGACCGAAGACCGCGGCCAGCGCTCCACCACTGACCCCGGGAAGGATCGCACCGGTGCCGATGAAGGCTCCCTTCACGAAGCGAAGGATCCAGTCGATCACGCCGTTGCGGGGCTCGGCCTCGGTGGGGGTCGTCACGGCGCCAGCTTAACCGGCGACGGGATCGCCTTGATTCGTCACCGGTGCGCGGCAACACTGGCCCGACGATGACCAGCTCGCGGATCCGCCCCTCAGCCTGGCAGCCCGCCGGACCCGACCGGCGCCCCGCGGCCGGCCCCGATGAGCTGGCCGCCGCCGCTGAGCTGTTGCGAGGTCTTCGCTGGGTCGCGCTGACCGGCGCCGGCATCTCCACCGACTCGGGGATCCCCGATTACCGCGGCCCGGACTCGCCGCCGCGCACCCCGATCACCTACCAGCAGTTCGTCGCCGACCCCGCCTTCCGGCGGCACTACTGGGCACGCAACCACTACGGCTGGCACCACGTCGGACGGGTCGCGCCGAATGCCGGGCACCGCGCCCTGGCGGAACTGGAGCGGCGCGGGATCGTGCTGGGGGTGATCACCCAGAACGTGGACCTGCTGCACCAGCAGGCCGGGTCGCGCCGGGTGATCGACCTGCACGGCCACTACAACGAGGTGGCCTGCCTCTCCTGCGGCCACCGGGTCTCCCGTGCCGAGCTGGACACCCGGCTGGTCGCCCTCAACCCGGGCTTCCTGGAGCGGGTCGAGGAGATCGCCGACGTCGAGATCGCCCCCGACGCCGACGCGGTGATCGAGCAGACCGAGGGCTTCGTGGTGGCTGACTGCGAGGTGTGCGGCGGAGTGCTGAAGCCCGACATCGTCTACTTCGGCGAGACGGTGCCGGCCGACCGGGTCGCCGAGGCCTACGCCCTGGTGGACCGGTCCGAGGCCCTGGTGGTGGCCGGCAGTTCGCTTGCGGTGATGTCGGGCCTGCGCTTCGTCCGGCACGCCGCGTCGGCCGGCAAGCCGGTGGTGATCATCAACCGCGGCCTCACCCGCGGCGACCAGTACGCCACGCTGCGGCTCAACGCCGGCACCTCCCAGGCCCTGGGCTACCTCGTCCAGCACCTGTAACGCCCCGGACGGCCGACCGGCCCGCCCGGAAGCGGGCGGGCCGGTCGATCCAGCTCGGTTGCTTGCGGCGACGGCAGCCCTGCAGGGTGCCGCCCGCGCGGTCAGGACTGCTGCGGCGGGCCGTAGCTCGGCGGCGGCGGGGTGTCCTGCGGGGCCTGCTGCTGGCCGGGGGCGCCGTAGGTCGGCGGCTGGGCCGGCGGGTACTGCTGGGCCGGCGGGTACTGCGCCGGCGGGAACTGCTGGGTCGGGGCCGGGAACTGGCCCTGGCCGGCGGCCGGCGCCCGCGCGGGGAACAGCCCCCGCCGCGGCG
>JAEZHJ010000183.1 GCA_023436925.1 Actinomycetes bacterium | reverse complement strand
CTGTGTTGCTCATGGCGACACCCTAGCGAGGCAGCCGGACGAGGAGGATCCCCCCAACCGGCGGACATCGCGGGCGCCGGGCGATGAGGACCGTCCCCGTGTGCGGGAGAACCGTCCCCGTGTGCGGGAGAACCGTCCCCGTGTGCGGAAGAACCGTCCCCGTGTGCGGAAGAACCGTCCCCGTGTGCCGGAGGACCGTCCCCGGGGTCGCTACATCCGCTCGGGGGCCTCGATGCCGAGCAGGTCCAGGCCGGTGGCGAGCACCTTCTTGGTGGCCCGGCACAGGCCGAGCCGCGACGCGCGCACCTCGCCCTCACTCTTCAGGACGGGGCAGCGCTCGTAGAAGCTGCTCAGGGCGCCGGCCAGCTCGTACAGGTAGCCGCACAGCCGGTGCGGCTGCAGGGTCTCGGCCACCTGGTCGACCACCTCGCCGAACCGGGACAGCAGCAGCGCCAGGGTCTGCTCCTCCGGCTCGGTCAGGACGGTGATCGGCCCGGCCGGGTATCCCTCCGCCTCGGCCTTGCGCAGGATCTGGGTGACCCGGGCGTGCGCGTACTGCAGGTACGGGCCGGTGTCGCCGGTGGTGGCCACCATCCGGGCCACGTCGAAGGCGTAGTCCTTCTGCAGCCCCGAGGACAGGTCGGCGTACTTGATCGCGGCCAGGGCGATGGACGGGGCCGCCTCCGCCTCCGCGGCATCCAGCAGGGAGTTCAGCGTGACCGCCGTCCCCTCCCGGGTGGAGAACTTCTTGCCGTCCGGGCCGAGCACCTGCCCGAACCCGACGAACTCGGCCGAGACCTCAGGGGGCAGGTAGCCGGCCTTGCGGGAGACCGCGAAGACCAGGTCGAAGTGGAACTGCTGGGGTGACCCGACGACATAGATCAGCCGGTCGGCGTGCAGGTCGCGCACCCGGTGCCGGACGGCGGCCAGGTCGGTGCAGTCGTAGCCGTAACCGCCCTGGGAGTTGCGGATCATCGCCGGGGCCGGGAAGCCGTCCACGAAAACCACCAGCGCGCCGTCGTCCACCACCGCGATGCCGCGGTCCTGCAGGTCGGCGGCCACCACCGGGAGGTCGTCGTTGTAGATCGACTCCCCCGCCACGTCGGCGTCGGTCAGCAGCACGTTCATCCGGGCATAGGTGGCGTTGAAGCCGGCCAGCGAGATGTCGATGATCTGCTGCCAGATCCGCCGGGTCTCCGGATCGCCGGCCTGCAGCGCGACCACCCGGGCCCGGGCGCGGTCGGCGAACTCCTCGGATTCCTTCAGGTGGGCGTTGGCCCGCTGGTAGAGGGCCTCGGCGGCCGGCAGGTCGAGGGTGGACGCGTCGGTGCCCTCGTCCAGCAGCTGCTCGACCATCATGCCGAACTGGCGGCCCCAGTCACCGATGTGGTTCTGCGGGATGACGGTGTGCCCGGTGGCGCGCAGCACGCGGGTGAAGCAGTCGCCGATGATCGTGGAGCGCAGGTGCCCGACGTGCATCTGCTTGGCGGCGTTCGGGGCGGAGTAGTCGATCACGACGCGCTGCGGGGCTTCGGCGGTGTTGATGCCGGCCCGCGGGTCGCTGAGCACCTCGTCGGCCACCCGGGCCAGGACATCGGCGCGGATCCGCAGGTTGATGAAGCCCGGCCCGGCGATCTCCAGCGGTTCGCACAGGTCGGACAGGTCGATCTGCTCCACCAGCGAGGCCGCCACCTCGCGCGGCGGACGGCCCTGGGTCTTGGCCAGCCGCAGCGCGACATTGGACTGGAAGTGCCCGAACTGGGGTCGAGTGGCCGGGCGCAGTTCGGGATCGATCCCGGCTGCGGCTTCGACACGGGCACTCAGTACGGCGGGCAGTGACAGCATGGCTGCCATTTTCGCACGCCGCCGCGTTCGGCGCGGAACCAGCGCACGCCCCGCGGCTCAGCTGGCCGGGCCGCTCCTGGCGCGCAGCCACGGACGGTGGCCGGCGACGTCCCACAGCACCTTGAGGTTGGCCGCCACCTCGCGGCGGGCGCCGTGCGCCCAGGTCCTGGGCGACCGGTCGGCGACCGAGGTGTCGCCCACCCCCCAGGCGTCCAGCCCGAGCACCTGGCAGATCGCCAGGGCGCGGGGCAGGTGGTAGCGCTGGCTGATCACGGTCAGCCGGTGCGCCCCGAACTCGTCGCGGGCCCGGGCGCAGGAGGCGTAGGTGTCCAGACCCTCGGGGTCGAGGATCACCGCCTCGTCCGGGACGCCGTGGTCGAGCAGGTACTGCCGCATGGCGGCCGGCTCGTCGTAGAACCGGCTGGTGCCGTCGCCGGAGACCAGCAGCCGCTGCACCAGCCCGCGCCGGTACAGCTCGCGCGCGACGTCGAGCCGGGCTCGCAGGAAACCGGACGGACGCCCGTCCGGGTACACCTCGGCGCCGAGCACCAGCCCGAGCGGGGTGGCCGGGGCCGTGCCGACCGTCACGATCCGCCTGCGGGTGGCCAGGTGGATGCCGCCGGCCAGGGCCACCGGAGCCGCCAGGGCAGCACCGAGCAGCCCGATTCCCGCCACCACACGCTGCCTCATGGCCCCAGCGTAGGTGGCCCGCCCGGGGGCTCCCGGACGCCCGTCGCAACCCACTCTCAGCAGCCTCTCAGGCGTGGTAGATTCGGCCGAATCGGGCGGGTCTCCCGCCCGCCGGTGAGCGTGGACGGAGCCGACCGTGACCAGTGGCAGCAGGCGGTGGCTTCGCCGCCTCGTGGTCACCGGGTGCGCGCTCCTGATCACCCTCCCGCTGAGCTGGTCCGCGGTTGTCGCCGACCCAGTCCTGCCAGAGCCGCCGGCCCAGCTGTCGGTGGGGGCCCGCTCGGACGTGGCGGTGGTGTCCTGGACGGCGCCGGAGGCCCCCGGCTGGCTGGTCGAGGTCTCCGACTCGTTCGTCTTCCAGTCCCCCCGCCGACTCACGGTGACCGACTCGATCGCGGTGGTGGCCGGGCTGCGTCCCGAGACCACCTACTACGTCCGGGTCCGGCCCCGCTCCGCCGACGGCCAGGAGGGGGAGCCCGGCGGCGTCCGCAGCTTCACCACCGCACCCCGTCCGTTCGCCGTGGCCGCCCCGAGCGTCAGCCTGTCGGCCACCACCACGACCTCGCTGACCGTGACCTGGCCGGCCCCCGCGCCGGTGGCGTCCTACCAGCTCTCGTACAGCACGAACCCCGACCTGACCGGTGCCCGCACCCTGACCACGAAGAAGACCACCGCGGTTCTGCGCAAGCTTGAGCGCGGCACCACCTACCACGTCCGGGTGCGCGCCCTGGACGACGCCGGCCGCCCGGCGAGCGAGTGGTCGGAGGTGGCCACCGCCGCCACCCTGGCGAACGCGCCGCTGCGGGTGGCCAGCTACAACGTGCTGTGCGAGAACTGCTCGAAGGGGAAGGCGTCCTGGGCCAAGCGACGGGCCGGGGTGGTCGCAACCATCCGGGAGCAGGACCCGGACGTGATCGGACTGCAGGAGGCCTCGCAGGGCAGCATCCCCGGCGGCGGCACCCAGTACAACGACATCCTTCGGCGCCTCGGCGAGCCCTACCGGATCACCGACGCCCGCCGCGGGGCCTCGCTCGCGGTCCGGATCATCTACAACTCCGATCGGGTGGAACTGCTGGAGAAGGGCTCGACCTTCCTGCCCAAGGGCAAGTCGAAGCGGGCGGCGACCTGGGCGATCTTCCGGCAGAGGGCGACCGGGGAGCGGTTCTTCTTCCTCAGCACCCACCTCGAGCCGACCAACGACAAGAAGGGCTCGAACAAGTACTACAACGTGCGGCGCCGGCAGGCGAACGCGGTCGTGGACATCATCCGGCGCAACAACCCCGACGACCTGCCGGTGATCGCGGTGGGCGACTTCAACTCGACCAAGTGGGACCGGCCCTCGAACGCCCCGTACGACATCATGGAGCGCGCCGGCTACGCCGACCCGCTGGGCAACGGCTACCGCACCCGGGGCGCGGCGCCGGGGGCCTTCGTGGAGAAGCGGATCAACACCTCCTACGCCAGCTACAACATGTACAAGCGCAAGGCGCGGAACTTCCCGGGCCATGTCAACGGTTCGAACCCGGACTACATCTTCGTCAGCCCGATGCGGGTGAGCGAGTACGAGACGGTGGTGAAGGTCGATTCCGCGGGCCGCTGGGTGGGCGTGATCCCGTCCGACCACAACATGCTGCGCGCCACCGTCTGGCTGCCGTAGCTCTCGCGTTCAGCCCCGGATCAGGCAGCCTGGGCCCCTTGAGCCGGGCTTGAGAGTTACACCGGTGTGACTCCGGGGTTCGCTGCCGACCTTGCTAGCGTCCGGGAAGTCGACGTCCCTTCCTTCCCAGGAGTCACATATGTCCCGCGGCCGCCGCGCCCTCCGTGCGATGGCGCTGCTCGTCGCCTGGCTCGTCTCCGCCGCCCTGCTCACCGCCGCGCCGGCCGAGGCCGCCGCGTCGGTGAAGGCGCCCACCGGCCTGGCCGCCGTCTCGACCGCCACCACCAGCGTGGGGATCACGTGGACCACCACGTCCGGGGTCGCCAAGTACCGGATCAAGTACGCCGACAACTCGTCCTTCAAGAAGCCGGTCTACAAGCACACCAGCGCCGGCAACTACGAGATCACCGGGCTGAAGACCAGGAAGACCTACTGGATCAAGGTCCGCGCGATGGACGCCAAGGGCCGCTTCCTGAGCGGCTACAGCAAGACCCTCAAG
>JAEZHJ010000175.1 GCA_023436925.1 Actinomycetes bacterium | reverse complement strand
TGAACCAGACGGTCGCCGAGTTCCGCCGCGTCCCCAACCTGTTCGAGATCCTCTCCTACGACTACTGGCACCTGAACTACGGCTACGAGCTGCCGGCCCTGGTCAGGGAGCGCAAGGAGGCCTACCTGCGCTCCGAGGCCGGACGGGCGCACGTCCTGGCGGTGATCCGGGCCAAGCTGCGGGCCGGCGGACGCAGCGACGCCGAGATCGACGAGCTGGGCGAGGAGGGCCAGATCGCCGCCGCGTCCGGCTTCTTCGGCGGTGGCCACGACGTCATCATCGCCCGGCGGCACTTCGTCGACGGGGCGACCGACAACACCCAGCTGGCCTCCTCGGGGACCCTCACCCGCGAGGAGCACCTGCGGTTCACCGAGTTCACCGTGGAATCGGTCCGCGGCCTGTTCGACCTCAACCGGTACGCCCGCTACGTGGCGGTCTTCCAGAACTGGCTGCGTCCGGCCGGGGCCTCGTTCGACCACCTGCACAAGCAGATGGTGGCGATCGACGAGCGGGGGGTGCAGCACGAGCAGGTGCTGAACCGGCTGCGCGCCAACCCGAACATCTTCAACGAGCACGGCGCCAACTACGCGGCCTACCAGAACCTGGTGGTCGCCGAGAACGACCACGCCCTCGCCTTCGCCGGGTTCGGCCACCGCTACCCGACGATCGAGATCTACTCCAAGTCCGAGCACTGCGACCCGTGGGAGCACTCGCCGGAGGAGCTCTCCGGGATGTCGGACATGATCCACGCCATGCACGCCGCGACCGGGGTGGCGGTGCCGGCCAACGAGGAGTGGCACTACCGTCCGATCGACTCCGACCTGCCGATGCCCTGGCGGGTGATGCTGAAGTGGCGGGTCTCGACCGTGGCCGGCTTCGAGGGGGCGACCAAGGTCTACCTCAACACCATCGACCCGTACTCGTTGCGCGACCGGGTGGTGCCGAACCTGTACCGGCTCCGCGACGAGCGGCGGATCGCTCCCCTCCAGATCGCCACCGAGGCCCCCTGCCGTCCCAACCCGCTGCACTACACGAAGGGACGCTGAGCGTGCGGACGCTGCGGTACTCCCTGACCAGCGACGACTACCTGGCCTTCAACGAGTACGTCGCGACCTCGCTGCCGCCGTACGCCGACCAGGCCAGGCAGGTCCGGGTGGCCGGTGCCATCGCGGTACCGCTGGCGGTCGGGATCACGCTGTGGGCGCTGGAGCGCAACCTGGTCGCCTCGCTGCTGGCGGCAGCGGTGGCGGCCGCCATCTTGTGGTTCACCTGGCCGGGCTTCCACCGCTGGTCGGTGATCTCGCGGCTGAAGCGGCTGGCGGCTGCGTCCGACCTGGGGCGCACCGGCGCGACCACGCTGTCCTGGGACGAGGACCGGGTCACCGAGGCGGCCAAGGCCAGCCGGGCCGAGGTCGGCTGGGAGCGGCTGGAACGGGTCGCCGAGACGCCGCGCCACCTGTTCTTGTTCGTCGGGCCGCAGGAGGCACTGATCGTGCCCAAACGGGCCGGGGACGACGTCGGGGTGCTCGCCGGCTACGCCCGCACCCGGCTGGCGGGCGGATCAGCCGGGTAGGTCCGCGATCCGGTCCGCTCCCGGCACCGGGACGAGCGCCCCGGCGGAGAAGGCGGCGACGTCCTCGGTGAACTGCCCGAGCAGGTCGGGGGGCACCAGCAGGCCGAACCGGGCGACTTCGGCGTAGCGGGGCTCGTCCAGCACCCCGTCGTGGGTGCCGGTCCATTCCCGCAACCAGTTGTCCAGCCGGCCGGCATCGGCGTGCGGCACGTCCAGGCTGACCTCGGTGAGCACCCGGCGGCGGACCAGGCGGGCGGCGTCCAGCGCCTCCGACACCGCAGCCGAGTAGGCCCGAACCAGCCCGCCCGCGCCGAGCAGGACGCCGCCGAAGTAGCGGGTGACCACCGCCACCAGATCGGTCAGGTGGCGCTGCCGCAGCACCTCGAGCATGGGCACCCCCGCCGTCCCCGACGGCTCGCCGTCGTCGGAGGACCGCTGCTGGTCGGCGTGGCTGCCCACCACCAGCGCCACGCAGTTGTGCCGGGCGTCCCAGTAGCGCTTGCGCAGGGCGGCGATCTCGGCGTCGGCCTCGGCGACGCTGCCGACCGGGACGACGGTGGCGATGAAGCGGGACTTCTTGATCACCAGCTCGTGCTCGACCCGGGCCGCGATCGTGGACGGCAGGTCGGACGGCTGCGAACTCACCAGCCCACCGTAGTCCGGTTCGGCGGCGGCATGGCCGGCAGGGGACTTGTCGGCCGCTGTCAGTAGGGTGTTGCGGTGCCTGTGATCGAAGCCCGCGAGCTGACCAAGGTGTACGGCGAGGTGCGCGCTGTCGACGAGATCTCCTTCGAGGTGGCCCCGGGGGAGTCCTTCGGCCTGCTCGGCCCGAACGGTGCCGGGAAGTCGACCACCATGCGGATGATCGGCGGCACCTCGCTGCGCACCGCCGGAACCCTGCTGGTCAACGGCCTCGACCCGGAGCTCAACGGCCCCGAGGTGCGGGCGAACCTGGGCGTGGTGCCGCAGCAGGACAACCTGGACAACGAGTTGCGGGCCCGCGACAACCTGCTGATGTACGGCCGGTACTTCGGCCTGCCGTACTCCTACCTGGCCCCGAAGGCCGACGAGCTGCTGCAGTTCGCCCAGTTGACCGAGAAGGCGACCGAGAAGGTCGACAACCTGTCCGGCGGGATGAAGCGGCGGCTCACGATCGCCCGGGCGCTGATCAACGAGCCGCGGGTCCTGCTGCTGGACGAGCCGACGACCGGGCTCGACCCGCAGGCCCGCCACGTGCTGTGGGACCGGCTGTTCCGGCTCAAGGAGCAGGGCGTCACGCTGATCGTCACCACCCACTTCATGGACGAGGCCGAGCAGCTGTGCGACCGGCTGATCGTCATGGACCACGGCCGGATCGTGGCCGAGGGCAGCCCGGCCTCGCTGATCCGCCGCTACTCCACCCGTGAGGTGCTCGAGTTGCGTTTCGGTTCCGACCGCAACGCGCAGCTGGTCGACCGGCTGCGCGACTTCGGCCGGCTGGAGGTCCTGCCCGACCGCATCCTGGTCTACACCGACGACGGTGAGGCGGCGCTGGAGTCGGTGCGGGGCCGGGGGCTGCAGCCGGTCACGTCCCTGGTTCGCCGGTCCTCGCTGGAGGACGTCTTCCTCCACCTGACCGGACGGAGCCTGGTTGACTGACTTCGTCGACACCAACGCCCTGGCCTACTCGGGCCGGGCGCCGGCGGCTGCCCGGCAGGCGGAACTGACCCGCCGCTGGGGCTGGTGGTACCAGGCCGAGTGGCGCCTGATGAGCATGAAGGCGTACTGGAGCGCCGTGGTCGGCTACTCGCTGCTGACGCCGATCCTCTACCTGATCGCGATGGGGATCGGGCTGGGCACCCTGGTCGATGCCGGTTCGGGGGGCGTGGCCGGGGTTCCCTACCTCACCTTCGTCGCTCCCGGCCTGCTGGTCAGCACGGTGGTGCTCTCGGCCAGCAACGAGTTCAGCTACCCGGTGATGGACGGGTTCAAGTGGAGCAAGCTCTACTACGCCCGCGCCGCGACGGCGGCCACCCCGAGCCAGGTCACGGTCGGCGAGATCGTCGCCGTGGCGATCCGCTTCCTGTTCGAGGCGACGATCTTCTGGCTGGTGCTGCTGGTCACCGGCGTGGTGGGCGCCACGTCCTGGCTGATGGTGCCGGCCACCGCGCTGGCCGGGCTGGCCTTCGGCACCCCGCTGATGGCCTACGCCGCCACCCTCGAGGAGGAGGGCTACCAGTTCGCCCTGGTGCAGCGGTTCATCGTCAACCCGATGGTGCTGTTCGCCGGCACCTTCTACCCGCTCGACCTGATGCCGATCTACCTGCAGTGGGTCGGCTGGATCTCGCCGCTGTGGCACGGCACCCAGCTGGCCCGGGTGCTCGCCTACGGGATGCCGTTGCCGTGGTGGCTGATCGTGGTGCACCTGCTGGTGCTGGTCGGCCTGTCCGTGGTCGGCGTCCTGCTCGCGATGCGGGTGTTCACCAGGAGGCTGGTCCGGTGAGCACCACGCAGCGTCCGGTCGGGGCGTGGATCGCGGCCAACTCCTCGGGCAACGCCCGCGCGGTGGTCGAGCGCGGGTTCCGGGTGATCCGCAGCCAGAACTGGGTCGTGATCCTGTCCGGATTCTTCGAGCCGGTCTTCTACCTGCTGGCGATGGGCTTCGGGCTGGGCCAGCTGATCGGCGAGGTGACCGGCCCCGGCGGACAGCCGATCGCCTACGCCGCCTTCATCGCCCCGGCCCTGCTGGCCACCTCGGCGATGAACGGGGCGATCTACGACTCGACCTGGAACGTCTTCTTCAAGCTGAAGTTCGCCAAGCTCTACCAGGGCATGCTGGCCACCTCGATGGGTCCGCTGGACGTGGCGCTGGGCGAGATCTTCATGGCGCTGTTCCGCGGCTTCCTGTACGCGATCGGGTTCACGGTCGTGATCGCGGTGTTGGGGCTGGCGACCTCGTGGTGGGCACTGGCGATGATCCCGGTGGCGCTGCTGATCGCGCTCGGCTTCGCCGCCCTCGGGATGGCGGTGACCAGCTACTTCGAGACCTTCCAGCAGATGGAGTGGGTGAACATCGCGCTGCTGCCGATGTTCATGTTCTCCGCCACCCTGTTCCCGATCACCGTCTTCCCCGAGGCGGTGCAGTGGTTCGTGATGGCACTGCCGCTGTGGCACGGCGTCGAACTGATGCGTCAGCTCTCGGTCGGGCACTTCGACACCAGCACCCTGGTCCACGTCACCTACTTCGTGGTGATGTCGGTCGCCGGGATCGGGTTCACCACCCGCCGGCTGCGTTCCCTCTTCCTGCGCTGAGGCGGCGTCAGCCCTGCAGTGGCAGGCTCACCGCGTCCGCCCCGCCCCGGGTGAGGCTGAAGCCGGTGGTCGCGCCGCCCGGGCGTCCGACGGTGTAGTCGCCGGCGTAGCCGGTCACCGTCACCTGGCCCGCCTGATCCGTGCGCAGCGTGGTCGGCGAGAGCCACCAGTCGCCCTTCACCAACTGGCGCAGGGCGTGGAAGGACGGCTTCGGCGAGCCGTCGGCCCGCAGCAGGCCGATCGGCGCCCCCAGCCAGGCGCCCCGGTCGCTCATCCCCCAGTAGGTGATCGTCTCGACCGCGGGGTGGCCGACCAGGCTGCGGTAGTGCCGCACCATCTCCTCTGCCTGGCGCTCCTCGCCTTCCGGCGTGCTGGGCCAGGAGTCGACCTGGTAGTCGTTCAGGTCGACGATGTGCGGCGGCATCAGCTCGCCCGAGACCAGCGAGGTCTCGGTGAAGTGCAGCGGGAGACCGTACCGGGCGAACCGGTCGGCCACCGCGAGCAGGTACGCCTCCCCCTTGTAGCCCTGGTGCATGTGGGTCTGCAGGCCGATCGCATCGATAGCGATCCCGGCCTCGAGCATGCCCTCGATCAGGCACTCGTAGGCCGAGGAGAGGTCGAAGTCGTTGATCAGCAGCTTCACCGCGGGGTTGGTGGCCCGGGCCTCCTCGAAGGCGAGCCGGATCGCGGCGAACCGGCCCCTGGCGCGGGCGAACCTGGTGATGCCGTTGTCCTCGGCCGTGAACACCGGCATGATCACGACCTCGTTGATCGCGTCCCAGGTGTCGATCAGGCCCGCGAAGTCGGCGACCTCGCGCCGGATCCGCTCCCGCTGGAGCCGCTCGATCTCATCGATCTCCAGGTCGAGCAGCCAGCCGGGCTGCACGGTGTGCCACATCAGCGGGTGGCCCTTCAGCGCGACCCCGCGCTCGGCGAACCAGCGGGCGGTGTTCAGCAGGGCCTCGGTGCGCGGGTGGCCGCGGGTCGGCTCGAAGGTGCCCCAGTAGAAGGGCAGCGTCGCGGTGTTGAACAGCTCGAGGTACCGCCCGGCGAGTTCCTCGTCGCCTTCCTCGGGCTGGCCGTTGGCCAGGCCGATCAGGTCGAAACCGATGTTGCCGAAGCCGAAGGCGTGCCGCTGCTGCGCCACGACCACCTCGGTGTCGACCAGGGGCTGCCCGGCCGGGTCGGTGAGGGTGAGAACCGCCTCGCCGAGGCGGTGGCTGAAGGTCCAGTCAGGCACCGATGCGTGATCCATGGCCCAACTCTAGGCATTGCGGGGCGATCATCAGCACTCGATGACGTTGACAGCCAGTCCGCCGCGCGCCGTTTCCTTGTACTTCACGCTCATGTCCTTGCCGGTCTGGCGCATCGTCTTCAGCACGTTGTCGAAGGAGACGATGTGGACGCCGTCGCCGCGCAGCGCCGTCCGGGCCGCGGTGATCGCCTTCACCGCCGCGATCGCGTTCCGCTCGATGCAGGGGATCTGGACGAGTCCGCCGACCGGGTCGCAGGTCAGGCCCAGGTTGTGCTCCATGCCGATCTCGGCGGCGTTCTCCACCTGTGCCGGGGTGCCGCCCAGGACGGCGGCCATCCCGGCCGCCGCCATCGAGCAGGCCGCCCCGATCTCACCCTGGCAGCCCACCTCGGCGCCCGAGATCGAGGCGTTCTCCTTGATGATCGCGCCGATCGCGCCGGCCGTGAGCAGGAACCTGACGATCCCGCGCCGCCCGGCACCGGGGACGAACTCGGTGTAGTACTTGAGCACCGCCGGGATCACTCCGGCCGCCCCGTTCGTCGGTGCGGTGACCACCCGGCCGCCGGAGGCGTTCTCCTCGTTGACGGCGAGCGCGTACAGGGTGATCCAGTCCATGCCGCGCAGCGGGTCGCCGTCATCGCCCTCGACCTCGAGGCGGTGCAGCAACTCGGGGGCCCGGCGCCGCACCCGCAGCCCGCCCGGCAGCAGGCCCTCGGTCGAGAGCCCGTTGCCGATGCACTCCTGCATCACCTCCCACAGGTGCAGCAGGTCGGCGTCGATCTGGTCGTCGGTGCGCCAGGAGTGCTCGTTCTCGCGCACCAGCCGCGCGATCGAGAAGCCGGTCTCGGCGCAGCGCTCCAGCAGTTCCGCGCCGCTGGCGAACGGGTAGGCGACCGGCGTCGGGTCGGGGACGATCCGGTCCGTGCCGGTGACCCGGTCGTCGACGACGAACCCGCCGCCCACCGAGTAGTAGGTGCGGCAGGACAGCTCCGCGCCGGTGCCGTCCCGGGCGGTGAAGACCATGCCGTTGGAGTGGACGGGCAGCGACCGGCGGCGGTGCAGGACGATGTCCTCGTCCGGGTCGAAGCCGATCTCGGGGCCGTCCGGCAGGCCGAGCCGGCGGCCGCTGCGGACCTGCGCGACGGCGGCCCCGCAGGCGCGCGGGTCGACGGTCTCCGGGCTGTGGCCGAGCAGGCCCAGGACGACGGCACCGACGCTGCCGTGGCCGTGGCCGGTGGCGCCCAGGGAGCCGAACAGCTCGACCCGGACGGCAGCGACCCGGGGCAGCACGCCGTCCGTCCGCAGCGAGGCGAGGAAGAGTCCGGCGGCGCGCATCGGCCCGACGGTGTGGGAGGACGACGGCCCGATGCCCACCCGGAACAGCTCGAAGACGCTCAACGCCATCCCCCGACCTTAGTCCGACCGGCCGGGTCCGGGGGCTGCCGGCGGTGGTAGTGCCAGCACTAGCCAGGGTGTCCAGCGGTCACCATCGCGGCGCAGCTGCGCGGTTCCTAGCGTTGGACCGTGACTGCGACCCTGCCTGCCCTGACCGATTCCGACACCATCGCCGCCGCTGCCGGCCTCACCAAGACCTACGGGTCGGGGGAGGCGGCCGTCCACGCCCTCGCCGGGGTGGACGTGGCCTTCGCGCGCGGCTCCTTCACCGCCATCATGGGGCCCTCCGGCTCCGGCAAGTCGACCCTGATGCACTGCCTGGCCGGGCTCGACCGGCCGACCGCGGGCCAGGTCTGGCTGGGCGGGACCGAGATCACCGGCCTGGACGACCGCCGGCTCACGCGGGTGCGGCGCGACCACGTCGGGTTCGTCTTCCAGGCCTTCAACCTGCTGCCCACGCTGACTGCCCGGGAGAACATCGTGCTGCCTCTCGACCTGGCCGGACGGAAGGTGGACCGGGGGCACTTCGAGGACCTGGTCGCCTCGCTGCGACTGGGTGACCGGTTGAGCCACCTGCCGTCCCAGCTCTCCGGGGGCCAGCAGCAGCGGGTGGCGATCGCGCGGGCGCTGATCACCCGGCCGCAGGTGCTCTTCGCCGACGAGCCGACCGGGGCGCTCGACTCCCGGACCGGCACCGAGCTGCTCAGCCACCTGCGACGCGCCAGCACCGAGCTCGGGCAGACCATCGTGATGGTCACCCACGACCCGAACGCGGCGGCCTTCGCCGATCGGGCGCTGATCCTGTCCGACGGCCGGTTGGTCGACGACCAGGCCAACCCCACCGCCGACACCGTCGCCGCGGCGCTGCGGAAGCTGGCCGCCTGATGTTGCGCCAGGTCGTGCGGGAACTGAGGTTCCACCCGTCGCGCTTCGTCGCCACGGTGGTGGCGATCGCGATCAGCGTCGCCTTCATGGCCGGCTCCTCGGTGCTGGTCGCCACCGAGCAGAACGGGGTGGAGCGGCAGCAGGCGCTGCCGATCGCGGCCACCGACGTGGTCGTCACCACCGGGGCGGACCAGTCCCAGGCGGTGGCCGACGTGTTGTCCACGACGCCGGGTGTCGCCGCCTTCGAGCCGAGCCTGGTCGCGCACTACAGCCTGCGGCGCGGCTC
Organism: Actinomycetes bacterium; assembly: GCA_023436925.1. Taxonomy (GTDB): domain Bacteria; phylum Actinomycetota; class Actinomycetes; order Propionibacteriales; family Propionibacteriaceae; genus Propionicimonas. The sequence continues at coordinate 2,286 of JAEZHJ010000175.1, read as the reverse complement.
GGTGAGCTCGCTGATGGCCCTGATCGGGCTGCCGTCGCAGCCGCTGCGCTGGTCGCAGGTGGAGCAGGGGCGCTGGCCCGAGCGGGCCTGGGAGGTCGTCCTCACCCGCGGCGCCGCGGCCGGTCTCGGGGTCGGCCTGGGGGACAGTGTGGGCTCCGGAATCGGTGACGACGGCACCTACACGGTGGTCGGGCTGACCGGCGAGCCGAGCTCGCTGTTCCTGCAGACCGGCTACGTGGCGCCGGAGCAGTTCGAGCTGTTCGGGATGGATCCCCGGCTGGGAACCGGCACCTGGCTGGTCAAGGCCGCCGACCCGGGGGCCACTGCCGACCTGGTGGCGACCCTGCAGGCCGGCTTCACCGGGCAGCCCGACGTGAGCGTCGAGGCGGCCTCGGACCTGCGCGCCGAGGCGGTGCGCCAACTCGCCGGCGAGTTCGACGTCTTCCGCAACCTGCTGTGGTCCTTCGCCGCGGTGGCCGGGGTGGTCGGCATGATCACCATCGCCAACACGTTCACCATCCTGCTCGCCCAGCGGCGCCGCCAGATCGGCCTGCTGCGCGCGGTCGGGGCCAGCGGCGGCCAGGTCCGGCGGCGGTACTTCACCGAGGCGCTGGCGCTCGGCGCGCTCGGCTCGGCCGCCGGGGTCGGGCTGGGCATCGGGCTCTCTGCGGTCGGCTCGGCCCTGACCGGCTCGCTCTACTGGGGGATCCAGTTGCCGGTCGCCGACCTGGGCATCGCCTTCCTCGCCGGGGTCGTCCTCACCGTGCTCGCGGCCTATCTGCCCGTGCTGCGCGGGACGCGGGTCCGTCCGCTGGAGGCGCTGCAGCCGGAGCCGGCAGGCGAGGAGCGGCGCCGGGCCGGACGGGTGCGGGCCGCGGTCTGCGGGCTGCTGGTCGCCGCCGGCGGGGTGCTGGCGTACCTGGCGCTCGGCGCGGGCGACGACGCCATCCTGCTGGCGGTCGCCGCCGGTGCGCTGATCACCCTCGGCGTCCTGTTCGGTGCGGTGCTCTTCGTGCCGCCCCTGCTGCGCGGGCTGGGCGCGGTCGTCGGACGCCTCGGGGTGACCCCGCGGCTGGCCGGTCAGAACGCCGTGCGCAACCCGCGGCGGGCCGCGGCCACCGCCACCGCGCTGATGCTCGCCGTCGGCCTGATCGTCACCCTTCAGGTGGGCACCGCCACGGTCAGCCAGACCGTGCTCGGCGAGATCGACCGCAGTCGTCCCGTCGACATCCAGGTCGGCGGCTGGGACCCGGTCGAGCAGCTGCCGGCCGACCTGGTCGACGGGCTGTTGAAAGCCCCCGGGGTCGAGGGCGGGGCCCTGCTGCCGGTCGCCCAGGCCAACTTCGTCCGGGGCGAGGAGCGGTACGACCAGCTCAGCGTGGTGGGCTACGTGCCCGAGATCGACCAGGTGGTCGGCGCCGAGCGGACCCGGCCCGACGACACCCAGGTGCTGGTCACCGAGAAGTCCGAGGGCGCCGCCAACGGGCAGCGGATCCTCCTCGAGGGCCGCGACGCGACGCTGGAGCTGACCGTGGTGAAGTCCAGCCTGGTCGGCTCCGGGCAGCTGATGGTCTCGGCCGCCACCCTGGCGCGGCTCGGCGGTGCGACCCCGGGCGCCCTGCTGTGGCTGTCGGTGCCGGACCGGTCGCAGGCGGCCAGCGCGGCCGGCGCGGTCGCCGAGCTGGTCGACCCGGACCGCTACTACGCCACCGGGACGGTGGTCGAGGCGGCGGCGATGGAGTCGGTGCTCGGCGTCCTGCTCATGGTGACCACGGCGCTGCTCGGGGTGGCGGTCGTGATCGCCCTGCTGGGGGTCAGCAACACGCTGGGGCTGTCGGTGCTGGAGCGGGCCCGGGAGTCGGCGCTGATGCGCGCGCTCGGCCTGCAGGCGCGTTCGTTGCGGCTGATGCTGCTGGTCGAGGCGCTGCTGCTGGCCGCGGTCGGGGTCGCGGTCGGCGTCGCGGCGGGGATCTTCTTCGGCTGGCTGGGCGCGTCCGCCATCGCCGTGCCGCTGGAGGTGACCGGGTTCAGCCTGCACGTCGACCTGGTGCAGACCCTCGGCATGGTGGCGATCGCGGTGCTCGCTGCGGCGCTGGCCTCGGTGCTGCCGGGCCGGCGGGCGGCGAGGGTGTCGCCGACCGAGGCGCTGGCCGACATCTGAGTCAGTCGGCGAGGCTGACCGGGCCCTGGCCGACCTCGACCAGGGCCCGGATCGTCGGTTGGGCCTCCGCCCGTTCGGGCAGTCGGGCCGCGGCCGTCAGGGCGGCCTCCCGCGCGGCGCTGGCC
>JAEZHJ010000174.1 GCA_023436925.1 Actinomycetes bacterium | reverse complement strand
CGAGGTTGTCGAAGGGCATGTTGGTCATGCCGATCTCCTCGCCCTGGTAGATGAACGGCGTCCCCTTCTGCAGGTGCAGGACGGCGGCCAGCGCGGTCGCCGACTCGCGCCAGAACTCACGGTCGTTGCCGAACCGGGTGACGACCCGGGGCTGGTCATGGTTGTTCCAGTACAGGCTGTTCCAGCCCCGATCGGCCAGGCCCAGCTGCCAGCGCTCGAAGGTCTCGGCCAACCGGCCGACCTCCAGCGGCCTGCGCTGCCACTTCCCGGCCGCGCCGTGGTCAAGGCTCACGTGCTCGAACTGGAACACCATGTCGAGCTCGCGGCGCTGCGGGTCGGTGGCCAGCAGGGCGTTGCCGACGTCCACCCCGGGCATCTCGCCGATCGTCAGGACGTGATCGTCCCGGCCGGCGAAGACCTCGCGATGCATCTCCTGCAGGTACTCGTGCAGCCGGGGGCCGCAGTTGTAGAACGCGCTGCCGTCGGCCAGACCGCCGTCCGGCCCGGTCGGCGCGTCCGGGAGCGCAGGATCCTTCGAGATCAGGTTGATGACGTCCATCCGGAAGCCGTCGACCCCCCGGTCGAGCCACCAGCGCATCATGTCGTAGATGGCCTGCCTGACCTGCGGGTTCTCCCAGTTGAGGTCGGGCTGCTTGCGGGAGAACAGGTGCAGGTAGTACTCCCCCGACCTCTCGTGGTAGCTCCAGGTCGGGCCGGAGAAGAACGCCTCCCAGTTGGTGGGTTCCGCGCCCGGGCTGGTCGGCTCGGTTCCCGGCCGGGCCGGCCGCCACCAGTACCAGTCGCGCTTGGCACTGTCGGGGCCGGACGCCGACTCGACGAACCACGGGTGCTCGTCGGAGGTGTGGTTGACAACCAGGTCCATCACGAGCCGGATCCCGCGGGCATGCAGCGCGGCGACCAGCTCGTCGAAGTCCGCCAGGGTGCCGAACACGGGGTCGATGGCCCGGTAGTCGCTGATGTCGTAGCCGTTGTCGGCGTGCGGGGAGGCGTAGATCGGCGAAAGCCAGACGACGTCCACCCCGAGCCGGCTGAGGTGGTCGAGTCGCTGGATGATGCCGCGCAGGTCGCCCACGCCGTCGCCGTTGGAGTCGGCGAAGCTGCGCGGGTAGATCTGGTACACCACGGCGCTGCGCCACCAGGCGGGCGTCGAGACCCCGGCCGGGGCCGGGAGCGTCTGGGTCGTCATGGGGCGGGTTCCTCTCGGGGCAGGAGTACGACGGAGACGACCTGCCAGACGCCCAGCGGCGGCAACTGCGCGTGGGCATGGTTACCGTCCCGGACCACCGGCACCGGCTGCAGGTAGCCGTCGCCGTCCGGGTCGGCCACCAGCACCCGCGGCACGGCGTCGCCGACGCAGCGGAGCCGGAGCCGGCCGCCCACCACGGCGGGGATCGGCTCACGCGGGGCATCCCAGGCGGTGTCCGGCTGGCCGGTCAGGTTGATCAGGTGCACCACCAGGCGGTCGGGCAGTTCCACGATCCGTCGCCAGACGGTCCCGGCCTCCGCCTGCCCGGCGACTACCGAGCCGGCATAGGTGACGTCGCAGTCGTCGTTGTAGCTGCCGGCCAGCGCGGCGGTCACGTCCCTGGCTGCCGGGTCCATCAGGAGTTCGTCGTGCTCGACCAGGAAGTCGTACCAGCGCTTGAGCAGGGCCAGGGTGGACGGCGCCGCCTCGTGGTTGCGCACGTAGTACGGGTCGACGAGGATGCGTCCGGCCTCCCCCGCCAGCAACTGGGTGGCACCGTGCGAGAACAGCGCCGCCATGGTCAAAGCGGTGGAGCGGTCGCCCACCTCGTCCGGCACGCTGTCGTAGACCTGCTGGTAGGCCGCGAGCACCACCGGCCGGCCCGGGGCGGCGGCCTGGGCCCGTTGCACCGTCGCGGCCAGCGCCGCGAGCGTGGTCTGCGGCTCCCAGGGCTCGATGTAGACGGCGTCCTGCGGGCTGCCGGCGAGCCGGACGGTGGGGAAGTCGTTGACCTGGTTGAAGACCAGCCGGGCCATGGGCAGCCGCTCCCGGGCGGCCCGGATGAGCGTGTCGAACGAGGCCGCCACGTCGACCACCACGCCGTCACGGCGGACGGCCCACTTGGGGTAGCCGTACTGGTCGAGGTGGAAGCCGTCGAACTCCAGCCGGTCGACCGCCGCCGCGAGGTCGTCGAGGAAGTGCTGCAGCCAGTCGGGGGCCGCCGGGTCGACCAACTGCAGGAAGTCGCCCAGGCCGTACGGGGTGCCGTCCGGCTGGAGCAGGGCGTCGTGCGACCAGCCCGGCCACTCGGCGTTGCCGACGCCGTAGACGGCGGCATAGCCCAGCGCTGCCGCCCCCGCCCGTTGGACCGCCTGCACCAGCGAGCGGACCGTGGCCAGCGAGATCGGCTGTCCGAGCGGGTCGGCATAGTCCTCTCCCCCGCCGAGCAGGTCGGCGTGACGGTACGCCCAGTCGTAGAACTGGATCCCGGTCAGGTGGAGGCGCCGGACCTGGTCGGCCACCGGGGTCGGATCCCGCCCGGGCAGGTAGCTGGCGACGAAGCCGTAGCGGAGCCGGTGCGCCGGGTCGGTCTGGACGTCGACCGCAGTGCGCCACAGCTCGCCGTCGCGTGCGAGCTCGACGCCGTAGCCGCCCGGTGCCAGGACGCCGAGGTCGACCAGGCCCGGCCCGTCCACCTCTCGGGAGGCGACCACGCGGCCGAGGTGGCGCGCCCGGAGCTCGCCGGCGGCGGGTCCGCGCAGCTCGACCCGCACCGGCCGTCCGGTGGGCACGACCGCCAGCTCAGGCAGGATCTCGATCTGGTTCATCCCTTGACTGCTCCCGAGGTCAGGCCTTGCACGAAGTGTCGCTGGAAGACCAGGAACACGATGATGACCGGGACGATGGCGATCGCCGAGGCGGCGAAGACCAGGCCCCACTGGACGGCGTTGTTGCCCGTTCCGGCGAACAGCCGGATCGCGATCGGCAGGGTCTGCAGGTCGGGGTCGTTGATGATGGTGAGCGCCCAGGCGAACTCGTCCCAGGCCGCGAAGAAGCTGAAGATGGTGGCGGTCGCCAGTCCCGGACGGGCCAGCGGGATCGCGAGCCGCCAGTAGCGGGTCCACGCGTTGGCACCGTCCACCTGCATCGCCTCGTCGAGCTCACCGGGGATGGACTCGAAGAAGCCCCGCAGCAGGAACGTGTTGATGGCCAACGAGCCGGCGACGTAGAACAGGATCAGCCCGAGGTGGTTGTCGAGCAGGCCCAGGTACTTGGTGAGGATGAACTGCGGGATGAGCAGCATCACCGCTGGGATCATCAGCCCGATCAGCAGCAGCCGGAAGATCAGCTCGCGTCCGGGGAACCGGAACCGGGCGAAGGCGTAACCCATCATTGAGCTCAGCAGTAGCGCCAGCAGGGTGGAGACGCTCGCAACGTAGAGCGAATTGAGGAAGTAGCGGGGGACGTCGGAGACCGTGAGGGCCTTGGCGTAATTGGCCAGGGTCGGCGGGTCCGGGATGAACTGCGGCGGCATCGTCAGCACGAAGCTCTGCTCGGTGAACGAGATCGCCAGCAGGTAGGCGAACGGGGTCACCATGAGCACGGCTCCCGCCACGAGGACGAGCAGCCGCACCGCGGTGAGCGGCCAGGGCACGGGGCGGTTCATTCGGCGTAGCCCCCGTCGGTGTTGCGGAACACACGCAGTTGCACCAGGGACAGCGCGAGCACGATCAGGGTCACGATCACGGCGATCGCCGAGCCGTAACCGAAATCGAGGTTGCCGAAGGCCTGCTGGTACATGTAGGTCAACAGCACCTCGGTGCGTCCGGCCGGACCGCCGCCGGTCATCAGGTAGACCGAGATGAAGACGTTGAAGCCGCCGATCACGAGCATGATCGTGACGAAGCCGAGCGCGGCCCGGATGGCGGGCAGGGTGACCGCGCGGAACCGCTGCCAGGGGCCGGCGCCGTCGATGGTGGCGGCCTCGACCAGCGACTGCGGGACGCCCTGGAGGGCAGCCAGGAAGATCATCATCGACCAGCCGATCCCCTTCCAGATCCCGAGTGCACTGATCGCGGCCATGCCCGTCCAGCGGTCGGCGAGCCAGGCGGTCTGGCCGTCGGTGACGCGCAGGACGTCGCCGAGCAGGTAGTTGATCAGGCCCTGGTCGGCGAACAGGAACCGGAAGACGAGCGAGACGACCACCCAGCTGGTGACGACCGGCAGGTAGTACAGCACCCGGAACAGCGGACGGGCGGGCGCCCGTCCGTGCAGCAGCAGGGCCACCGCCAGGCCGAGCACAATCTGGGGGACGATGGTCGCCCCGGCGTAGAGGGCGGTGTTGCCGAAGGCGAGCCAGAACCGGTCGTCGCCGAGGGCGCGGGCGTAGTTGTCGAGCCCGAGGAAGTCGCTGGTTGCCGATCCGATGATCTTCCAGTCATAGAAGCTCATCCGGACGGCCTGGCCGATCGGGTACAGGACGGCCAGCGCGAAGACGGCGAACCCGGGAAGCAGGAACAGGTACGGCGTGGCGCTCAGCCGGCGCCGGGGTCGGTTCCGCTCGGGGGCCCGGGAGGCCGGCGCGGGGCCGGCCTCCCGGAGCTCCGGGCTCAGTTCGAGCTGCATCAGCCGACGAGCAGCTCGTCGATGCGTGCCGCAGCCTTGGCCAGCGCCTCGCGGACGCCGATCGTGCCCTCGAAGGCCGGCGTGAGCTCCTCGCTCAGGATGGCGTCGACCTCGGAGCCCTTGGTGATCGCGAGGCGGTTCTTGGCCGTGCCGAGCTGCTCAGTGAAGACCTTCAGCCCGGGGACGAGCTTGACCTGCTCGTCACCCAGCGCCTTGATCACGGTCAGCTGGCCGGTCGGGACCAGCGCGAGCTGGAACTCCTCGGACTGGGTGAACCTGATGAACTCCAGCGCCGCCTCCTGGTTCTTCGACGCCGCGGTCAGCACGATGTCCTCGCCACCGACGACGCTCACCGAGCCACCTGGTCCCGCCGGGACCGGGGAGTAGATCGGCTCGAAGCCGGGGAACTGGTCGGCCCAGATGCCGCTCATCCACGGCCCGTCCAGGATGGTGGCGTAGTTGCCGTTGGGGAGTCCCTCGCTGGTCGAGACGGCGCCCTCGTTGCCGATGATGCCCGAGGAGACCAGGCCGTCGGAGTAGAGGTCGACGAGCATCTGGACGGTCGCCACGTTGGCGTCGCTGTCGAGCACGCCGGTGGAGGTGGTGAGCTCCGGGTCGGTGATGTCACCGCCGCCGGACCAGATCCACGGCATGATGTTCCAGGCCCCCAGCCCGCCGTCGGCGAACAGGTTGACGTCCGACCCCTTCAGGGCCCGGCCGAACGCGACGAACTCCTCGAACGTGGCCGGCGGCGCGTCCAGCCCCGCCTTGGCCAGCACCTCGGGATTGGTGATCAGGACCCGGGTGTTGGTGTCCAGCGGCAGACCGTAGTACTTGCCCTCGAACAGGTTGGTGGCCAGCACCCCGGGGAAGGTGGCGTCGGCCAGTTCCTGGAAGTCGGGCATGACGTCGGACAACGGGACCAGGACGCCGAGGTCGGCGAACCGCGGCACCCAGCCGAGGTCGGCGCGGACCAGGTCGGGCAGCTCGTCCGCTGCGGCGCTGGTGGTGAGCTTCTGCAGCAGGTCGTCATAGGGGACGTCGACGTATTCGACCTTGATGCCGGGGTGGCTGGCCTCGAAGGAGGGGATCAGGGTCTTGTTGAGGACGTCCTGCTGGGAGGAGTTGCCCCCGTTGCCGTAGGACCCCCAGAAGGTGATCGTGACCTGCTCGGCGGGAGCGGCTGTGTCGCCCCCGGCTGACGCGCCGGTGCTGGGCGAGGCGGTGCTCCCGGCAGAGCATCCGGTGACGGCCAGAGCGGCCGCGGCCAACGCCGCGACCGTCCAGCGGATGTGTCGCTTCATTGCGTGTCTCCAGTCATTGATCGCAGGGATCCAAGGCGAACCCTACTGATGGCGATTAGTTCTACAGTGGAACTAATGAGCCCGTCAATACCCTTGATCCGACATCTCGATGCGCTATGTTTGGTGCAGCCCGAAACTAATCAGGGCGGAACAGGAGAGCCAGGCATGCAGCTGCCCGGAGCGGTGTGGGTGCCCGAGCGCGGGACCACCCAGGCCGTCGCGCTGGAGGTGCTGCGCCACGGCCCGCTCTCGCGCCGGGATATCGCAAACCGCCTCGGCCTCTCCCCCGGCTCACTCACCCGGCTGGCGGCACCGCTGATCGACGGCGGGCTGCTGGTCGAGGTCGGCGAACGCGCCCAGACCGGCGCCGGCCGGCCGTCCCGGCTGCTCGACGTCCGTGCCGACTCCCACCACTTCCTCGGCATGAAGCTGACCGCCGGCGAGGTGGTCGGCGTCGTGACCGACTTGCGTGCGACGGTGGTCGCCGAGGCCGGCCTGCCGCTGGCAGGCACCGAGCCGGACGCCGTCGTGGAACGGATCGCGAGCCTCGTCCGGCACTTCACCGGCCTGGGGTACCGACCGACCATGCTCGGCATCGGGGTGGGCGGTCTGGTCGGCGCCGGCGGAGTGGTCCTCAATGCCCCGTTCCTGGGCTGGGAGGAGATCCCGCTCCAGCACCTGGTGGAGGACGCCACCGGCATCCCGACGATCGTCGACAACGACCTGGTCGCGGTAACGGAATGCGAGAACTGGTTCGGGACGGCGAGCGGCGTGGACCGGTTCGCGGTCGTCACTCTGGGCGCAGGGGTCGGCTACGGCCTGGTCGTGCACGGCCAGATCGTGATCGATGAGGACTCGGGTATCGGCCTGGTCGGGCACTGGCCGCTCGACCCGCTCGGACCACTCTGCCCCGCCGGGCACCGCGGCTGCGCCCACAGCCTGCTCACCGACACCGCAATCGCCGCCGAGGTCTCCAGCGCCCTGGGCCGACCCGTCAGCTTCGACGAGGCGCTGGACGCCGCCGAGGCCGGTGACCCGGCAGCTCAGCGGGTGGTCACCGATGCCGGCCGCGGACTCGGCAGACTGCTCGCCGCCGTGGCCAACCTCACCGTGCCGCAGTTGATCGTGATCGGGGGCGAGGGTTCCCGACTGGCGACCGTCGCGGCTGCCGCTGTCCAGGACGGCCTGCACGCCGACCGGGACCCGCGGGCCCGCCCGGTGCCGCTCGCGATGATGTCGGGGGGCGGCCAGGACTGGTGCCGAGGCGCGGCCGTCCTGGCGATTCAGACCTACGTGCTGGGAGGCTGAGCGGGCTACCTCCCGTTCGACGTCGAGCGGACGAGCGCTGAGAGCTCGCCGGGAGTCAGCGGGTGGCCCGGCGGGCGACGATCAGGAACACCGAGTAGTCGACCAGGAGCGGGCCACTCCACCGGTGGCCGGCCAGACGTCGCTGATGACCGGGCTCTCGAACCCGTGAGCCGCGATCCGCTCGGCGAGCCAGTGGCGCTCGAAGCCGTGGTGGCCGTCGAAGTCGGGCTCGGCGCAGTGAAACTCCCCGTGGTCGGCATCGAGGTCGGCCACCAGCAGCCAGCCACCCGGACGGATGGTCCGCGCCAACCCGGCGAGGACCGCGTCCGTGTCCCGGATGTGGTGCAGCGACATGCTGGCGAAGGCGCAGTCGACCAACTCCGGGGCGTCCTGGGTGGTCAGGTCGAGCGTGAAGGTCCGCACCGCGGCAAGACCCGCCGTCGCGGCCGAGGCTGTGGCGAGGGCGTCGGCGCTGGCGTCCACCAGGTCGAGCCGGTCGAAGTGGGTCACCAGGCGAAGGCCGATGAGGCCCGGCCCGCAGCCGTAGTCCATGGCGTGCGGCAGCCGCGGGACAGCGGTCCGGATCGCGGCCGCGATGGCGTCCGACCTCTCCTGCGACCACGCGGCGTTCAACTCGTCGTGGGTCAGCCCTGCCTCGTCCAGCATCCACCGATCCGTTCCGCGCCGCCGCAGCGGGCGCTCTCACCACCCTAGGACTGCGGCCGCGGCTCCACCGGGAATCCATAGCCGAGACGAGCCCTGACCGGTGTGGCCTTGGTCAGTCGCTCGCGCCTGGTGGGACCTCCAAGACAGGGCATGGGTAGACGCGCTGAATCTCCACTTCGGACCCGGGAGCGACGTGGAACGGGATCGGCTCGGCCGGCATGATCTCGAAGTCCAGATCATCACGCCACGGCGAAAGTCGGACCCACTCCTGGATCGCCCGCCACGTGTCCTCCTGGTCGTGGCGCAGCTCGCGGTTGTTGTCGGCGGAGCGGGTCATCCAGAAGGCATGCTGCGCCGTCACCGCCGCGGCGAGCCGCTGGGCACCGGGCCAGTTGACGATGGCGCTCGGCGGGTAGTCCCTGTGGTCGCGCTCCACGTCGCTCACCGCCTGGGCGAGCGCGTGGTGGTAGATCGTGCCGGTGACGATGCAGGTGAGAACGTAGTGCTCTGCCACTGCAAGGCGATGGATGAGCATCTGTCGTTCGTCACGCCCCGGGGTGAAGCTTCGCAGTACGGCGGCGGCGTGGGGGGTGTTCTCCACGAACGCAACGTGGGGGAACGTCTTGTCCCTCGCGGGTTTGAGGGTGATGGCGATCCGGTCCCCCGTCGCGGTCCAGTCCGTCACCGGCTCAGTGGACCAAGGTTGCCCGTCCAGCGTCGCGAAGCCGTTGGGGAAGAAGCTCAACTCACCGAGCGTGCCCTCAGCGACCAGCGGCTCGCCCTCGCCACTTGTCGGAGGGCTTTGGTCCGGCGCCTTCGGCGGCGGTTCGGTGGTGAGGCGAAGACCCACTGCCTCGGCCAGCACCTGTAGGTCGGTGTCGTAGACGTCCAGCAGGGCCGATGCTGTGGCGGCTGCCGCTGCGAAGATGCCGCGCTCATGTCTGGCGTCGATGAAGACCCACCAGTTGGGTTTCGCCGTCGTGGGTCTGTGGAAACCGAGCCTGAGGAGTTCGTCGTGCGATCCGGCCGGGAGTTGCCGGCCCGGATAAAGGAACGGTTCCGCCGAGATCTCCAGGAGCACCAGGTCCGAGCCGTCACAGGCGGCTTGGTAGAACGCATCGCCCACCTGCACGGTGAGGGCGCTCCCCGTCCCGCGGAGCTTCTTGAGCTGATGCGCGATGCGCGCCGCAATCCTCGTCCGAGCCAACATCATCGACCTTCCCGATCAGGCTGCCCGGAGGGGCGCGGACCGCCGATGCGACATTATGACTGAGGCCGGGCGGCCTCACACCCCGACCGGGCGGAGCGCTCGGCCATCCCGGCAGCGAGCTCATCCCGCAGCACGGGCCTGAGCGCATGCGCCGTGTTCCACAGGAGTCCGTTGCGACGGCTGCCGACCGCGCGCTCCACGGCCACATCGGCCTCGGGGCCGTGTCCGAGCAGGCGGCTGTAGGCGACGGCCACCGCCGGAGTCCGGTGATGGGCGGCGACGCAGTGCACGAAGACGGTCTTGCCCTCCCCCCGAAGTTGCTGGATGACGCCTGCGGTGTCGTTGAGCACGAAGTCGAGGTTGGGGTTCTTCGTGGGGTCCTCGTCATCGACCAGCCAGACGTCGACCTGGTTCTGTCGCGCGATCCGTGGGTCACGGCTGCGGCCGCGTCGGCAGAGAGTCACGACAGCGTCGCAGCCGTGGTCGGGGGTGTTGATCGTGCCGAGCAGGACGCCGGGGTCGTGGGGGTGCGGGACGGCCATCGCCGCCGACCGACCGCGATAGGAATGGTCGTCGTCGGACGGCCACCCGGTCGAATCGGGGCTGCCGCCGCGGGCGGTGAGCACGGCGAGGCGCACCAGGTCGGTGGCGTCCAGCCCGGGCCAGCCGTGCACGAGGCGGCGGTAGCGGGCGGGGACGGCCGACGCTCCCCAGCGGGCGCCCAGCAGCGCTCCGGCGATCGCGGCGACGGTGTCGGTGTCGTGGCCGGCGTGGACGGCCGCGGACAGGGCGTCGACCAGGTGGTCGCAGGCGACCTCGTGCTCGGCATCGAGGGTGGAGGTGATGGCGGCCCAGGCCGCCTGGAGTGCGGTCACGGTGTAGCCGTTGCGTCCGATCGAGGCGGGGTCGACGCCAGTGGCCTCATCGATCGCCCGCCGCCAGAAGTCGCGGGATGCCTCGGGGAGCAGATCGAGCCCGCCGGCCAGGTCGAAGCGGCCCTCCAGCACGGCGACCCGGATCGCCTCGCACCACAGCACGCACGACTCGGGCGCGCGCGGCTCGGCGTGGGTCAGTTCGCAGACCGCACGCGCCACGCGCGCGGTGTGGTCCCGGTCGTCGAGCGCGACCAGGCCGACGATCCCCGTCCGCATCAGCCCGCCGTTACCGCCGCCGAGGCCGGTCGCTTCGTAGACGGCCCGGGCGTTCGCCGCCAGGCGTGCCGCCGAGCCGGGGCTGGGATCGACCCCGCGCAGCGCTGCGCTGGTGGTCGAGCCGATGTCGGTGGCACCCTCGCGCCGCCAGCCGACGAACCGGTCCGCGATCGCGTCCAGCGCCGCGGCGCCGGTCAGATCGGCGCCGGTCGCGGCGACCTCAGCCACGCAGACCGCCATCTGGGTGTCATCGGAGTATTCCCCTGGCGCGTAGGGGCCGAGCCCGCCGCCGATCATCTCCGGCTCGCCGACGAACGGCGGCGCGAACTCGTACGGGACGCCCAGCGCGTCGCCCACGGCGGCGGCCAGCAGGACGCCGGCGGCCCGGTCGACCTGCGCCGACCGCAGCCGGAGGCCGCGCTCTTGGATGGTCATTG
>JAEZHJ010000172.1 GCA_023436925.1 Actinomycetes bacterium | reverse complement strand
ACCGCGATCCGCGACCGTCCGGCCAGGAAGAGGCTGGCCTTGGCGCGGTAGTAGGACTCCTGGTCGTGGTGGAAGTCGAGGTGGTCGTGGCCGAGATTGGTGAACCCGGCGACGTCGAAGGTGATCTCGTCGGCGCGGTGCAACGCCAGGGCGTGCGAGGACACCTCCATCGCGACCGCCTGCGCGCCCCGCTCCCGCATCACGGCCAGCAGGGCCTGCAGGTCGGGCGACTCGGGGGTGGTCACCGTCGAGCGGTGGGCCGGCAGGTCCTGCCCGCGCAGCCGGAACCCGAGGGTGCCGATGGTGGCGGTGGCCAGGCCGGCGGCGGCCAGGCCGGCCTCCAGCAGGAAGGTGGTGCTGGTCTTGCCGGTGGTCCCGGTGACCCCGAGCATCAGCAGGTGGTCGGCCGGACGGCCGTAGACCTCCGCCGCCACCCGCGCCAGTTCGCTGCGCGGGTCGGCCACGGTGACCACCGGGACGCCCGCCCCGGCGGCCAGCGCCGCCCCTTCGGCATCGGTCAGGATGGCGCTCGCGCCGGCGGCCACGGCGGCCGCGGCGAACCGGGCGCCGTGGGTCGCCTGACCGGGCAGGGCGACGTAGAGGTCGCCGGGCAGCACCCGGCGGGAGTCGATGCTCACCCCGGTCACGGCGGCGCGCTGGGTGGTGTTGAGCAGGTCACCCAACGCCAGTGGCCCCGTCCGGGCGGGGCGGGGCTGAACCGGTGGCTGGGTCATGGACAAGGGCTCCGGGGTCAGGGGGAAACCGGAAGTTTCGGGGACTTCGACTTCGACGGTGCCACACCATAGCGGGCGAGCGCGAGTTGCATGACGTCCTGGTAGGCGGGTCCGGCGACGCTGCCGCCGAAGGAGCCGCGCTTGGGATTGTCGATCACCGTGTAGACCAGGATCTGCGGGTCCTCCACGGGTCCTACCCCGACCACCGATCCGACGATGCCGCCGCGACGACCGGTCTTGGCGTTGATCTTCTGGGAGGTGCCGGTCTTGGCACCGGTCCGGTATCCGGGCACGGCCAGGGTGCCGGCGGTCTGGTTGGTGACCATCGCCTCCATCATCGACACCACTTCGGCGGAGGCCTCCTTGGAGATCACCCGCCGCGGCTCGCCGGCCGGCAGTTCGGCGACCGTGCCGTCGGCGTTGGTGGTGGACGCGATCAGGCGGGGCGGGTTGTAGATGCCGCCGTTGGTCACCGCGGCGATCGCCGCCGCCTCCTGCAGGGCGGTCACCGCGACCGCGCTGCCGCCGAAGGCCATCCCGTCGCGGGAGTAGTCGGGCATATCGGCCGCTGGCAGGATGCCGGCGGATTCTCCCGGCAGGCCGACCCCGGTCCGCGCGCCGAGCCCGAAGGAGGCCATGTACTGCTGGAGGTCGGCCTTCTTCATCTTGCGGGCCAGCATGATGGTGCCGATGTTCGACGACTTGGCCAGGATGCCGCGGGCGTAGTAGGTCTCCTCGCCGTGCTCCCAGGCGTCCTCGACGTAGTCGTTGCCCGACTTGATGCGGCCGGGGATCTCGATGACATCGGTGGGCCGGACGGTCCCGGAGTCCAGCAGGGCGGCGAAGGTGAGCACCTTCTGCACACTGCCCGGCTCGAACACGTCGGTGATCGCGCGGTTGCCCAGGTCGTCGGTGTCGAAGGAGCCGTAGTCGTTGGGGTCGTAGGACGGGAAGTTGGCCATCGCCAGCAGTTCACCGGTCTTGACGTTCATGACGATGATCGAGCCGGAGTCGGCCTCCGCGATCCGGACCCGGTCGGCGAGCACCTGCTCCACCTGCCACTGCAGGCCCGCGTCGATAGTCAGCCGGTAGTCCTGGCCGTTGCGGGGCGGGACCAGTTCGCTCTCCCCCAGCGGGATCTTGCCGTTCGGGGAGGTTTCGAAGACCTCCAGGCCGTCGGTACCGGACAGCTTCGCGTCCAGCGCCAGTTCGAGGCCGCCGGACGCCTTGCCCTCCTTGTTCACGAAGCCGACGATGTTGGCCGCCACCTGGCCGTTGGGGTAGCGCCTGGTGGGTGCGCTCTCGCGGTGCAGGCCGATCAGCCCGGCCTCGCGCATCGCAGCGCTGAGGTCGCTGTAGGACGCGGCCGAGACGTTGCGGGCGACCACCGAGTAGCGCTTGCCCGCCTGGGTGAGCCGCGGCAGGAAGTCCTCCGCCGACCCGCCGAGGTGGACGGCGAGCAGGTCGGCGATCCGCTGCGCGGCGGTGGCGGCGATCTCCTTGTCGCGGTCGGTCATCGGCTCGTCGAACTTGCCGTTGGTCCGGATCATCTCCGGGTCGGCGATCACGGTCACGGTGGCCTCGGTGAAGGCCAGCACCTCGCCGTTGCGATCGGTGATCTGGCCGCGGAAGGCGGGCAGCGTCCGGGTGACCGTGATCTCCTTGGCCGCCTCGGCCGCTACCGCGTCGGCGTCCACCGCCTGCACCTGGACGGCGCGTCCGGCTGCCATCGAGAAGACCACCGCGACGGCGATCAGCATCACCCGCAGCCGGGCGATGCTGGGCGCCAGGGGAAGTTCCCGCCAGGGCCGGGCTGTCGTGGTGGCCGTGCGCGGCCGGGGAGTGGGCTTGCGGGCCGGCGGCCTGCCTGCGCCGGAACCGGTCGGGGGCCGGTTCGACGCCGGGCGGGAGCTACCTGCCGGCTGCCCGGTGCGCCGGGCAGCGCCGGGCTTGGGCGCGCCCCCCTTCTTGGGCGGCTTGCCGTAGAAGAACCGGTCGAGCGGACGGCTCATCTGTCCCCGCCGTCCTGCTCGGCCTGGGCGGCCTGCTCCTGCTCGGCCTTCTTCTTCGCGGCGGCCGCCTTCTTCTTGGCCGCCGCCTCCGCCTCGGCCTTCTGCTTCGCCTCGGCTTCGGCCTTCTTCTTCGCCGCGGCCTCAGCCTTGCGCCTGGCCTCGGCGGCGTGGCGCGCCTTCAGTTCCTTGTCGGCCTGCTCCTGGGTGATGTAGCGGACGCTGGGGATCTCGCCGCCGCTCACCCGGGTCGGCTCACCGACCACCTTGCCGTCGGGCAGCCGCAGCAGCGCCGGGTTCGGGTTGGGCTTCATCCCCAACTCCTGGGCCGCCACCGCCAGGCTCTGCATCGACCGGGCGTGGGCGACCCGGGCCTCCAGGTCGGACAACTCGTTGGCCAGCGCGGCCGCCACGGACTGCTGCCGCTGCACGTCGAAGGCCTGGTCCTGCAGCATCGTGGTCAGGATCAGCACGCCAACCATGCCCAGGCCCAGGATCGTCGCGACCACCGCGATGAAACCGGGGGTGCGCATCTGGCGGCGCGGCGGGTCCACCGGACGCAGCCGCGGCTGTTCGGGTGCGCCGCGATTCGGCCGGGGCGCGAGCAGTGCGGTCATCGGGCGACCTCCTGGGGGTGTCGGGCGACTGCGCGCAGCCGCGCTGCGGCCGCCCGCGGGTTGGTCTCGGTCTCGGCGGGGTCGGGGCGTTCGGCGCCCCTGGTGAGCAGCCGGAACCGGGCGCGCAGGGCGTCCGGAACGGCGGGCAGGCCGGGCGGTACCTGGTCGGCGGCGGCGTCGGCGAAGGCCCGCTTCACCAGCCGGTCCTCGCCGGAGTGGTAGGACAGCACGGCCAGGCGTCCCCCCGGGGCCAGCGCGTCCAGGGCGGCAGGGAGGGCGGCGCGCAGCGAGTCCAGTTCGCCGTTCACCGCGATCCGCAGCGCCTGGAAGGTGCGCTTGGCGGGGTGCCCGGTGCGGGCGTGCCGGGCGGCGGCCGGGATCGCGTCGGTGATGATCTCCACCAGCCGGGCCGAGGTCTCGATCGGCTCCCGCTCCCGCTCGGCGACGATCCGGCGGGCGATCCGGTCGGCGAACTTCTCGTCCCCGAACTCGCGCAGGATCCGGGCCAGCTCCCCGGCCCCGGCGGTTTGCAGCAGGACGGCGGCGGTCAGCTCCTGGCTGCCGTCCATCCGCATGTCGAGCGGGGCGTCACTGGCGTAGGCGAAGCCGCGCTCGGTGGTGTCGATCTGCAGCGAGGACAGGCCCAGATCCATGCAGATGGCGTCGACGGCGGGAGTGCCGTCCTCGTCCAGCACCTCGTCGAGCTCGTGGTAGATCGCCTGGTAGAGCCGGACGCGATCGCCGAACCGCTCCAGCGCGCGTCCGGCCAGGGCGAGCGCTGCGGGGTCGCGGTCGATGCCGATCAGCCGGGCCCGGGGGCAGGCCTCGAGCACCGCGGTGGCGTGGCCGGCCAGCCCCAGGGTGCAGTCGAGGTAGACCGCGCCCGGGTGCTGGAGGGCAGGGGTGAGCAACTCAACGATGCGCGCACGCATCACCGGGACGTGGCTGGGGCCCGCCGCCGGAACTGCCATCTCGACCCTCGTGTCTGTCTAGGTTCGACTCGTGCACCGTGGTTCCAACCCGAGGACCACCTGGCACCGGGGAAGGTGCGCCAGGGGGTACCCCTCGGGCTGAAGCCGCGACCCACGAGCCGCTGCAACTCGGGCGGGCTGACGCCCGCTACTCGACCTCCTCGTCCAGGTCCGCGAAGGCCGACTCCTTCTCGGCGGAGTACTCCGCCCACTTCGCCGCGTCCCACACCTCGAGGCGGTTGATGGCCCCGATCACGACGATCTCCTTGGACAGGCCGGCGTACTGCCGCAGGGATGGCGGCACCACGACCCGGCCCTGGCTGTCCGGGGACTCGTCAGAGGCACCGGAGGCCACCATGCGCTGGTACTCCCGGACACCCCGCGACGTCGACGGTCCCGCCGCTGCCCGCTCCACCTCCGCCTGGAACACGGCCGTCGGCCACACCGCCAGGCACCGCTCCTGCTGCCTGGTGATGACGAGCCCGTCACCGAGTTGGTCGCGGAATTTCGCGGGCAGGATGAGCCGCCCCTTGTCGTCGAGCTTCTGCGTGAAGGTGCCCAGAAACACGGGTGACCTCCTCCGCTCGGCTCCACTTTCCACCACATTACTCCACATCCCTCCACTCAAGGCAAGAGTCGCCGCGCCGGAGGGGGCTGGTCTTCCACCTGTGCCCGTGCGGACGCACCACGTAGGGTTGGGTCACCCAACCAGGAGGTGCCGATGGTGGAGGTGCTTGCGTCCACGACGGACGTCCAGGTCGTCCAGGACACGGCCGACGCGATCCACCGGGCTGTCGCCACGGTGATCGACGGCAAGGACGACGCCATCCGGCTGGCGATCACCGCCCTGATGGCCGAGGCACACCTGCTCATCGAGGACGTCCCCGGGGTCGGCAAGACGATGCTGGCCCGCGCCCTGGCCCGTTCCATCGACGCCCGGGCGAGCCGGATCCAGTTCACCCCCGACCTGCTGCCCAGCGACATCACCGGCGTGGCGGTGTTCAACCAGCACACCCGCGAGTTCGAGTTCAAGGCCGGCGGCGTGTTCGCCCATGTGGTGATCGCCGACGAGATCAACCGCGCCTCCCCCAAGACGCAGTCGGCGCTCCTGGAGGCGATGGAGGAACGGCGGGTCACGGTGGACGGCACCACCCACCGGCTCCCCCGTCCGTTCGTGGTGGTCGCGACCCAGAACCCGATCGAGATGGAGGGCACCTACCCGCTGCCGGAGGCGCAACGGGACCGGTTCGGGCTGCGGCTCGACATGGGCTACCCCAGCACCGCCGCCGAGATCGCGATGCTCGACAACCACGGCGAGACCGAGCCGCTGGAACGGCTCACCCCGGTCACCACCGCCGCCGAGGTCAACGAGTGCATCGCCGCGATCCGGCGGGTCTTCGTCCACCGCGCGGTGAAGGACTACCTGGTGGCCATCGTCGCGCGCACCCGGTCGGTACCCGACATCCGGCTGGGCGCCTCGCCGCGGGCCAGCCTGCAGTTGATGCGGGCGGCCAAGGCGCAGGCCGCGATCGCCGGACGCGGCTACGTCACCCCCGACGACATCCAGGAGCTCGCCGTCCCCACCCTCGCCCACCGGGTGATGCTGAGCCACGAGGCCCACCTCGGCCGCCGCAACGTGAGGGACGTTGTCGCCGCCGCGGTGGCCGAGATCCCGGTACCCCAGCGAAGGGTCTAGGCGTGTCCGCCCCAGCTGCCACCGGCCGGCCGCGCGGCATCCCGCTGCCGAGCCTGACCGTGCAGGGCTGGGCCACCGTCGCGGGTGGAGCGGTGTGGAGCGTGGTCGCCTGGCTGACCGGCCAGCGCGACCTGATGTGGCCCGGACTGTTCCTGCTCTTCCTGCCGACGGCGAGCTGGCTGCTGGTCCTGCTCGGCACCGGCAGGCCCGCCCTGACGCGCTCGGCGAGCCCGGAGGAAGTGGCGTCGGGCCAGCAGGTGGTGAGCCGGATCGTCGTGGACACCGACGGGCTGAACCTCGGCGCGGTGGCGAGCTACCGCGATGATCGCTCCCGCGCCGTGCGCGGGCCCAGCGAGGCGACCTTCCCGCTCGGCCTGGGGCTGGACCGCCACCACATCGAGCACCGCGTCACCCCGGCCTGGCGGGGCCGCCACAAGCTGGGACCGCTGCACCGCAGCGTGCTGGACACCCTCGGGCTGGCGCGCTCCAACCAGGTGCTGCCGGGCACCGTCGAGGTGCTCGCCCTTCCCGCCGTCGAGCCGCTGGACTCGCTGCGGGAGGCCTCCGGCCTGGGCACCGCCATGGAAGCGACAGTGCTCAAGACCAGCCTGATCGGCCAGGACGACGTCATGGTGCGCGACTACCTGCCCGGTGATGACGTCCGCAGAATCCACTGGCGTTCCACCGCCCGCACCGGCGACCTGATGGTCCGCCGCGAGGAACGCGCCTGGGACCCGAGCGCGGTGCTGCTGGTCGACAACCGGACCGTCTCCTACCGCGCGGTGGTACCGGAGCCGCGCTTTGAGTGGGTGGTCACGGCCGCGGCGTCGATCTCGAGCCACCTGATCCAGCACGGCTTCTCGGTGGCGCTCACCGATACGACCGCCGGCGCCTCCGGCGTGGCCGACGGCAGGGCGCTGGCCGGGACCGCCATCCTGCGCCGGCTGGCGGCTCTGGAACTGGCCCGTGAGCCCAGCCTCGACCGGGCCCTGGCCGGCTCCCCCACCGGGGTGCGGGGCCAGTTGCTGATCGCGCTGCTGGGACGCCTGGACGACCGGGACGCCGCCGCGCTGGCCGATGCCAGCCGCGACCACCGCGCCTGCTGGGCCCTGGTCCCCGAACCGGCCCTGGTCGGCCACAACGCCGTCCGGGTCATCGAGACGGCCGGCTGGCGGCTGCTGCGGGTGCCGGCCGGCAGCTCCGTGGCACAGGCCTGGCAACTGCTCGGGAGCGCACCGTGAGGCCGGACGAACGGATGACGGTGGCCCTGGTCGCGGCAGTGCTGCTGTCCGCCGTGTCGCTGTTCCCGCTCACCAGCGACCGCGGCTACCTGTGGCTGACCTTCGGGCTGACCTCCGCCAGCGCCGTGCTGACCGCGGCGGCCCGTCGGCTGCGACTCAAGGAGGCGCTGGTCCGGGTGCTCGTGCTCGTCCCCGGCGCGGTGGTGCTCTTCGCGCTGCGCAGCCGGCTGGACGAGATCGTGCGTGAGACCACCGAGCACGTGGCCTCCGCCTACGCCCCGATGGAGCCGCACGCCGGATTCCGGCTGCTGAGCGCGCTGGTGCTGTGGTTGCTGTTCGTGGTGGTGGAGTCGGTGGCGGTGGCCCTGGATCGCCCCGGGTGGACCTTCCCCGTCCTCGCCCTCCCGTTCCTGGTCCCGTCGATAGTGCTGCCGGACGAGACCCCGGTGGGCTACCTGATCCTGGCCGCCGTCGGCTATGTGATCGTTCTGACCACGGCGGTCTACAACCGGTTCGTGACCACCGGGCCGGCGGCCGACGGCTCGGGAAGGCGGACCGGCCCGCCGCGGGGGCTGCGCCGCGGGCTCGGGCTGGCCGGCGTCGCCTCGCTGCTGATCGCGTGGGTGCTGACCGGGGCGGCCTCCAGCCTCCTCCCCGAGCGCTCGACCGCCTTCCTCGACCCCCGGCAGATCAACAGCACCGTCCAGCTGGGCGACCCCAGCCTTGACCTGGTGCGCAACCTGCGCGCCCCGATCGATCGCACGATCATCACCTACCGCAGCGACGACGGCCGGGGTCGCTACCTGCGCCTGGCGGCCCTGCCGGCGCTGGACGCGCGGGGCTTCCACCTGGTCGCCACCGACCTGATGCCCCGCCCGCTGCCGGACCCGCCCGGGCTGGAGACCACCCCGGGCTCGGTCCGGCTGGACGTGGAGGTGCGCGACTTCACCAGCGAGTGGCTGCCCGTGCCGTGGGTGCCCCGCGACATCCGGGCCGACGGCGACTGGCGCTACGACCCTCGCTCGCTGGCGGTCGTCGCGGTGGGCGACAACCGCAAGGTGGCGACCCGGTTCCTCACCTTCTCAGTCACCAGCTGGGACATCGAGCCGAGCCCCGCCGAGGTGGCCCTGGCGACGGCCGGGGACCCGGGCGACGAGGGCCTCAGCCTGGCACTGCCGCCCGAGCTCGACCCGCAGGTGGTGGAGCTGGCCCGGGAACTCACCGCCTCGGCGGCCACCGACGGGGAGGCGCTGCTCACGCTGCTGGGCTGGCTCCGCTCCGGGCCGTTCACCTACTCCACCGACGAGGTGGCCGGCACCACGATGGAGACGGTGAGCGACTTCCTGCTGACCTCCCGCACCGGCTACTGCGAGCAGTTCTCCGGCGGGCTGGCGATCCTGGCGCGGGCGATCAACATCCCCTCCCGGGTGGTCGTCGGCTTCCTGCCCGGAGTCGACCGCGGGGGCGGCACCTTCGACGTCTCGGTGCGCGACATGCACGCCTGGACCGAGGTCTATCTGGAGGGCTTCGGCTGGGTGGCCTTCGACCCGACCCCCAGCGGCGCGCCCGGCGTGGCTCCGGTGCCGACGCCGACCGCTCCCCCGTCCGCCGCACCCGAACCGACTCCCGAGGTGTCCGAGGCGCCCGTCCCGACCGCGGCGGCCAGCCGTCCGCCCACCCCGTCGGCGCCGACCGGCTCGCCGAACCTGAC
>JAEZHJ010000161.1 GCA_023436925.1 Actinomycetes bacterium | reverse complement strand
AGCCGGGAGGCGCCCCCACCAGCCGCGAGACCGAGTGCTTCTCGCCGTACTCGCTCATGTCGATGCGGACCATCGCCCGCTCGTCGTCGAAGAGGAACTCGGCCAGCGTCTTGGCCAGTTCGGTCTTGCCGACGCCGGTGGGGCCGAGGAACAGGAAGGAGCCGGTCGGCCGGTTCGGGTCGGAGATCCCGGCCCGGGAGCGCCGCACCGCGTCGGAGACGGCGCGGACCGCCTCGCGCTGGCCGATCAGCCGTCGGCCGAGCTCGTCCTCCATGGCGAGCAGCTTCTCGCTCTCGCCCTGCAGCAGCTTGCCGACCGGGATGCCGGTCCAGCTCGCGACCACCTCGGCGATGTCGGCTGAGGACACCTCCTCGCTGACCATCGGCTTGGTGTTCTTCTCCGCCTCGGTAGCGGCCTCCAGCTCGGCCTCCAGGGTGGGGATGCGGCCGTAGAGGATCTCCGACGCGCGGGTCAGGTCGCCGTCGCGCTGGGCGCGTTCGGCCTCGCTGCGCAGCCGGTCGATCTCCTCCTTGACCTCGCCGACCCGGTTCAGCCCGGACTTCTCCGCCTCCCAGCGGGCCTCCAGCCCGCGCAGTTCCTCCTTGGCGTCGGCCAGGGCGGCGCTCAGCCGCTCGTACCGCTCGCGGGAGGCAGGGTCATCCTCCTTCTCCAGGGCGAAGGCCTGCATCGTCATCCGGTCGATGTCGCGGCGCAGCTGGTCGATCTCCTCCGGCGAGGAGTCGATCTCCATCCGCAGTCGCGACGCGGCCTCGTCGATCAGGTCGATCGCCTTGTCGGGCAGCTGGCGGGAGGTGATGTACCGGTTGGACAGGGTCGCCGCGGCGACCAGCGCACCGTCGGTGATGGTGACCTTGTGGTGCGCCTCGTAGCGCTGCCGCAGGCCGCGCAGGATCGCGATCGTGTCCTCCACCGAGGGCTCCCCGACGAAGACCTGCTGGAAGCGGCGCTCCAGCGCCGGGTCCTTCTCGATCCGCTCGCGGTACTCGTCCAGCGTGGTGGCGCCGATCATCCGCAGTTCGCCGCGCGCCAGCATCGGCTTGAGCATGTTGCCGGCGTCCATCGAGGAGTCGCCGGTGGCGCCGGCCCCCACGACGGTGTGCAACTCGTCGATGAAGGTGATGACCTGGCCCTCGGCGTCGCGGATCTCGTTGAGGACGGCCTTCAGCCGCTCCTCGAACTCACCGCGGTACTTGGCGCCGGCCACCATCGAGGCCAGATCGAGCGAGACCACGCGGCGCCCCTTCAGCGAGTCGGGGACATCACCGGCCACCACCCGCTGGGCGAGGCCCTCAACCACGGCGGTCTTGCCGACGCCGGGCTCACCGATCAGGACGGGGTTGTTCTTGGTGCGCCGGGCCAGCACCTGCACCACCCGGCGGATCTCGGAATCCCGGCCGATCACCGGGTCGAGCTTGCCTTCTCGCGCCTTCTCGGTGAGGTCGACCGAGTACTTGGCCAGCGCCGACTCGCCGCCCTCCGACTCGGCCGAGGTGACCCGCTTGCCGCCACGGGCGTCGTTGAAGGCCTTGGCCAGGGTGTCGACGCGGACGCCGAGGTCGGTGAGGATCTTGCGGGCGTCGGAGGGAACCGAGGAAAGCCCGAGCAGCAGGTGCTCGGTGGCGACGAAGTCATCGCCGAGTTGCTCGGCACGGGTCTCGGCGTCAGCCAGGACGCGGGCCAGCGGCCCGGAGATGCCGGGCTGGCTCACCGAGGCGCCCTGGGCGCTGGGCAGCTTGCGGATGGCTCCCTGCGCGGCGGCGTCCACCACGTCGGGCTCGACTCCCACCGAGGCGAGCAGCGGGCCGACGGTGTTGTCGGGCACCATCAACAGGGCGTGCAGCAGGTGCACCGGCTCGGTGTTGGGGTTGCCGTTGGTCAACGCCGTGCGGACGGCTGCAGAGACAGCGTCACGCGACCGTGCGGTCAGCTTCGCAGTATCCATACTTGCGTGTATCTCCTTGTCAGGGACCCCAAGGGTCTCCCAGAACCAAAGTTGAGCTTGCTAGACTCAACTAGTCTAGCTCGCGGTCTGATCCGTCAACCCCCGGCTCGGGGACAAGTCAGGGCCGCTGTCTGGCCAGACCGGGGTCGTCGTCGAGAACCGGTCCTCCGGACACGAGGGAGGGCTGCAGGCAGGGGCGACACCCGCCCGGCCGCGGGAAGCCGCCGAGGCGCCGCAGTCAGCGGGAGAGGGCGACCTGCTCCAGCGGCTCGCGGCTGGTCGCTGCCCGTGCCGCGGGAATCGCCGCGGCTATCAGCGCAATACCGGCAAGGACGCCGCTGTTGACCACGACCTGCTGCCACAGGGCGTAGCTGAGCTCGACCTCGTCACCGCGCGGTAGCCACTTGAAGGGCGCCACCGCACCCCACACCACGTAGGCAAGGCCGAACCAGCGGTACCAACCGGGCAGGCTGCGCGCCTGCCACAGCACGATGCCGAGCGGGACGATCCAGACGTAGTGGTGGGACCACGAGATCGGCGAGGCGAGCAGGCTGGTGATACCGGCCAGGCAGATGGCCAGCCGTACCTGCCCGGCCTTGTGGACCGCGACCGCCGCCACCACACCGAGGACGACGACCAGCGCGCTGGCGATCAGTCCGCCCCGGCTGGCCTCCCCCAGCACCCGGTTCCAGACCCCCAACACAGACTGGTTGGTGGCGTACACGATGCCGGAGTTGAGGCCGGTGTCGCCGGCCAGCAACTTGCCCCAGTAGTGGACGGACGCGGCCGGCAGCAGCAGGAAGCCGAGCGCGGTCGCCGCCACGAAGGCGGCGAAGGCGACCAGGCCGGGCTTGCGGCGTCCGGCGAAGAAGTTGTAGGCGGCGACGACGGCGGGAGTGAGCTTCACCGCGGTCGCGACCCCGACCAGCCAGCCCTCGGGAAGGATCCGGCGGCGCAGCACGCGGGGCCCGGGCATCGAGTCGAGGACGGCAGCGGCGACCAGGAAGATCGCGAGCTGGCCGAAACCGAGCGTCTCGGCGACCGGCTCGACCAGCAGGATGCACAACGTGGTCGCCAGGCTGAGCCGCCAGCCGGCCAGCCCCAGGCGGTAGAGGATCGCGGCGAGCGCCGCGACGCACAGCGCGAGCCAGGTGACGGCGGCAAGCTCGAACGGCACGACCGCGAAGGGCACCGTGAACAGCGCGGCGAACGCCGGGTAGATCCACGGCAGGCCCTCGGCGCTGAAGAAGTCCTGCCCCGCCAGCAGCAGCGTCCCCGTGCGGCGGTAGACCTCAAGGTCGATCATTCCGGGCCGCCACGGCCACAGCACCGACCCCGGGATCTGGGTGCCGGCGATGTAGCCCGCCGCGAGCAACGGCGGAAGGGCCAGCGCGAGCCTCACCAGCCAGAGCTTCAGACCCTGCACCACCCCTCCCTTCGGCGCGGACAGCCTACCTGCGCCCACCAGCCCGGCCCGCCACTGCCCGGCACGGGGTCGGGCGGCTGGTACGGACGGTCAGGCCGGTGGTGGACCGGGGCGGTGGTGCGGGGGCGGGGGCGGCGGAATGGAGCCGAGGGCGGGGGCCGGCCCCGGCCAGACCAGCAGCACCCGGCAGGGCGCGTGGTCGACCACGAAGCGGGTGTCGGGCCCGAGGCTGCGCGGCCCGAGGCGGCTCAGGTCGCCGTCGCGGGCGATCACCAGCAGGTCGAGCTCGTCGGCCGCGGCGGTGACGGCCCGCTCCGGCCGCCCGGTCAGCGAGCGTCGCCGGCAGGGCCGCCCCAGCCGATCCGCGGCCAACTCGAGCAACCGGGCCGAGGCCGCTTCGGCCTCCGCCGCGAGGGTGGCCCCCGGGTCGGCCCGACGCCCGCGCCCCCACAGCCCGCCGAAGGCGCCGCTGACCGCGTCCTCGGCACCACCGCCGGCGACGTGCAGCAGCACCACGTCCGTGTCGTCGTCCAGCAGCCCTGCCGCGGCATCGACCGCCGCCGGCCAGGCCCCCTCGGTTACCCAGATCCCCAGTCGCATGTCAGGCTCCCATCAGTGAAGTGACCAGCCACAGGGCGATCGTGGCGGCGAGGATGGCGACCGGGGTCGCCAGCAGGCCCAGGGCGGTGAACTCCCCCAGCGGGGCGTCGTGGTCATGGGCCCGGACGATCCGCCGCCACAGCAAGGTGGCGAGCGAACCGACGTAGGTCAGGTTGGGGCCGACGTTGACCCCGATCAGGACGGCGAGTGCGGCCGGGGTGCCGGACGACGCCGCGAGCGGCAGCAGCACCAGGGCCGCGGGAAGGTTGTTGACCAGGTTCGCCAGCAGCGCGGCGAGTCCCGCCCAGCCGAGCAGGTCAAGCAGGCCCGTCCCGGCCGGGACGATCGCCCGCATCGCCTCGGCCAGACCGTTGTCGACCACCGCGGCCACCACGACGCCCAGTGAGAGGACGAAGCCGAGGAAGGGCAGGTTCGCCGCCCGGAGCAGGGCCACCGGCCCGGCCTCGCGGCGCAGCAGTGCCCGGACCGCCAGCACCACCGCGCCTCCCGCCGCGACCCAGGCCGGATCCACCCCGGCGGCGGAGGCGACCACGAAGCCGGCCAGGGTCGCCGCCAGCACCGCGACGGTGAACCAGGGCGGCCGGCCCGGCGGGTCGTCCGGCTCGATCGAGGGCGCTGCGAGCCGCAGGTCGCCGGCGAAGTACCAGCGGAAGGCGGCGTACTCCACCGCGAGCACGACCAGCCAGGGCAGCACCAGGTAGCCGGCGAACTGCACGAATCCAATCCCGAGCATCGCCACCGCCAGTAGGTTCGTCAGGTTGGACACCGGGAGCAGCAGGGAGCCGGCATTGGCCAGGTGGGTGGTGGCGTAGACGTGCGGACGGGGCCGCACCCCGACCCGCGAGGCGGTGGCGAAGACCACCGGGGTGAGCAGGACGACGGTCGCGTCCAGGCTGAGCACCGCGGTGGTGACGGCGGCCACCACGAAGACCAGCCCGAGCAGGCGCGGCGGGCTGCCCCGGCTCGCCCGGGCCATCATGGCGCCGGCGTAGCGGAACAGCCCGGCTGCGCCGCACAACTCGCTGATCACCAGCACCGCGGCGAGGAAGGCCACCACCGGCAGCAGGCCGCTCAACTCGGCCAGCAGGCGCTCGGTCCGGATCGCCCCGGCGGCGATCACGACGCAGGCGGCCGGGATGGCGACCACCGCCTCGGGGAGGCCGCGCGGCCGGGTGATCGCGAACCCGAGGATCGCGAGCAGGGCCACCAGGGCCAGAGCCTCCCCCGCCGGGCTCACCATGGCTCCACCCTTGCACCGCCCCGGCGCGGTGTCGATGATCCGGCCTCAGCCGGGCCGCGGCGTCCGCCCCGCAGCGGTCACAGGACGAGGGAGACGCCGAGGGCCACCATCACGACCGCGATGATCCCGTCCAGCACCCGCCAGGCCGTCGCGGTGGCGAGCCAGCGCCCGAGCAGCCGTGCGCCGTAGGCCAGGGAGAAGAACCACACGATGCTGGCGGTGGCGGCGCCCAGCGCAAAGACCCACCGGCCCTCGCCCTGGGCGGCACCGACCGATCCGAGCAGGAAGACCGTGTCGAGGTAGACGTGCGGGTTGAGCCAGGTGAGCGCCAGGCAGGCCAGCGCGACCCGAACCGCGGACCGGTCCGGGGCGTCGACAGCGGTGCCGGGCCTCCCGCGGCCGACTGCCTGTCCGGGCGGGCTCGGCTGCTCATCGGGTCCGGCAGCAACCAGCCCTGCGGCAGCCGGACGGATCGCACGCCGCGCGGCGAGCAGGCCGTAGCCCACCAGGAAGACCGCCCCGGCCCAGCGGACCGCCTCCACCAGCCACGGCAGGACCTGGGTCGCGGCGCCGATCCCGGAGATGCCGATCACGATCAGCACGGCGTCAGAGGCGGCGCACAGCACCG
Source organism: Actinomycetes bacterium (assembly GCA_023436925.1). Classification (GTDB taxonomy): domain Bacteria; phylum Actinomycetota; class Actinomycetes; order Propionibacteriales; family Propionibacteriaceae; genus Propionicimonas. Next base: position 15,490 of record JAEZHJ010000161.1, on the reverse strand, counting down.
CCACGAGTCCGACGTGCTCGCGCCGCAGCCCCTGCCGCAGGACGAAGACGTTCTGCGCACCGATCGCCACGATCAGCGACAGGCCCAGCAGCAGGCCGGCGGGGAAGGGACTCACCTGCCGACCGTAGGCCTGGACGGTTCGGGAAGTACAGCCGGGGACCGGGCAGGTGGGCACGATGAGGCGATGAGATGACTCTCATCTAGTTCTCCTTGGCAGTTCACAGCCACCCGCTTCGATGAGGGACGTCGAACTCCCCACGAGAGGAACCTCCCATGAAGCTCACCCGTTCCACCGCAGCCTGGGCCGTCACCGGTGCGCTCGGCCTGACCGCCATCGGCGGCGTCGGCGTGGCCTGGGCCGAGACCCAGACCCCGACCCCGTCCGCCACCCCGAGCTCCACCGCCCCGGCCACCCCGGGCCCGTCCGCGTCGCCGAGCCCGTCCCAGTCCCAGGCGCCCGTGCTGACCGCCAACACCGCGCCCACCGCCAACACCGCCCCGACCGCCAACACGGCCGCCACCGCGGCGTCCACGGTGAGCCCGCGGACCCCGGGCACCGCGCCGACTCCGGCCACCGCCAACTCGCCGGTGTCGCCGAAATCCCCCGTGTCGGCCACGTCCCCGGTCTCGCCGAAGTCGCCGGCGACTGCCAACTCGCCGGCTTCCCCGCGCAGCGCGGCGAGTCCCCGTAGCGCCGCCAGCGCTCCTTCGGGAGACTGACCGCGTGACCCGAGCGTTCGTCGAGGAGACCCGGCTGCTGACCTCCCCGGAGGCGGCCGGCCTGCTCCAGGCGGCGCTCACCGGCGATCCGGAGGTCGTCCTGCCGGGCTTCACCGCCCGGCTGGACGACCTTCACTACCGTCCCGGCTCGGAGGTCACCGGGATCTTCACCGTCAGCTGGACGGGGCGGGACGGCGCGCCACTCACCGAGCACCTGCTCGCCACCACGGCCACGGTGACCGGAGAGGCGGTCGCCTCGCTGAGCCGCGGTGACCTGACGCTGCGGGTGTGGCGGCACCCCGGCGACCCGCGGCTGCCGGGCCTGGCACCCGCCTGCGACCCGGGAACCGTCCTGGGCTGGCTGCGGGACGCCCGGCCGGGCGCCGCCGACCCGGTCGCCCTGCACGTCGACCTGCTCGCCTACCGGCCACTGCGCCGGGCGGTCCTGCGCGCCTCGGCCGACGACGCCGACTTCTACCTCAAGGTGCTGCGACCCGGCTACGACGACCGGCTCGCCGTCCGGCAGCGGCTCCTCGCGCAGGAAGACCTGACGGTGCCGGTACTCACCCGGCCGGCCCCGGGGGTCCTGCTCTCGCCCTCCATCGAGGGGGTCTCCCTGGCCCGGGTGCTGGTCGACTGGCAGCGCGGCCGGCGTGCGCTGCCCGCGGCGAGCGACCTCACCGACCTGCTCGACCGGCTGCCGGCCTCCGTCCTCGACCTGCCGCGGCGGGCGTCGTGGACTGAGAACCTCGACTTCCACGCCGCCACCGCCCGCCAGCAACTGCCCGGCGCCGCCGCCCGGATCGACGCTCTGGTCGACGCCGTCCGGCGGGTGACCGGCCAGCAGCGCCATGGTCCGGTGGTCCCCACCCATGGCGACTTCTACGAGGCCAACATCTTCGTCGACGACGACGTCCTGCGTTTCATCGACATCGACTCGGTCGGCCCCGGCCTGCGCGAGGACGACCTGGCCTGCTGCCTGGCGCACCTGGCGGTACTGCCCGACCTCGACCCGGTCGCCTACCCGCGGGTGCCCGAGGTGCTGGACGCCTGGCAGCATGCCTTCGAACGCCAGGTGGATGCCGCCGACCTGCGCGCCCGCACCGCCGGCGTGCTGCTCAGCCTCGTCTCGGGCGCCGAGCCCGAACAGGCGCGGCGCCGGATCGAGATCGCGGAGCACTTCGCCGGCATCGCCGGGGCCTGACCGCCACGGACCTCTTCATGAGAGGACTCTCATCGACCTACCCGGGTTCGCCTCATCCGGCGCCGCTAGCGTGGACGCCGACGAGGAGGACCAGATGCCACTGACGAAGTCCGCCATCGCCTGGGCGATCTCGGGAGCCCTGGGCGTCGGAACCTGCGTGACCGGGGTTGCTGCGCTGAACTCGGGGGCCCCCGCCAACGCCGAGCCGCGTCCGGCGATCACCGTCGGCGCACCGGCCGAAGCGTCCCCGACTGCCGCCCCGGGTGCGGACCCCACGCCGAGCGCCGGCCCGACCCTGTCGGCCTCCACTGCGCCGACCGCCACCACCCAGCCGACGGCCGCGACCTCGGCCTCGCCCCGTACCCCGCGGACGTCCACCTCCCCGAAGAGCCCGGTGACCCCGCCCAGCCCGGTGAGCCCGGCGAGCCCGGTCAGCCCCGCCTCGGCGCCGACCGCCAAGTCGGGTGACTGACCGTCAGACCAGCCGGTAGCCCATCCCGCGCACCGTCTCGAACCGCTCGGCCCCCAGCTTGCGCCGCAGGTACCGGACGTAGACGTCCACCACGTTCGAGCCCGGGTCGAAGTCGTAGCCCCAGGCACCGGAGAGCAACTGCTCGCGGCTGAGGACGTGGCCGGGGTTGCGCAGGAACATCTCGGCCAGGGTGAACTCCCGTGCCGTGAGGTCGACCACCCGCCCGGCCACGCTCGCCCGCCGGGTGCGCAGGTCCAGGCTGAGGTCGCCGTGGGCGAGCACCATCGCACCCCCGTCCGAGCCGGCGCCGTCCGAGCGCAGCCGCAGCTGGATCCGGGCCAGCAACTCCTCGAAGCTGAACGGCTTGGGCATGTAGTCGTCGGCGCCGGACTGCAGCCCGGCGACGGTGTCCGCCACCGAGGAGCGTGCGGTCAGCATGATCACCGGCACGGTGACGCCCTGGCCGCGCAGCCGCGCCAGCACCTCGAAGCCGTCGATGTCGGGCAGCCCGATGTCCAGCACGATCAGGTCGGCCTCGCCCGAGACCGCCAGTTCCACCGCCGCGACCCCGGACGGCTCGACCAGCGTCGCATAGCCGGCCGCCCGCAGCCCCTTGGCGATGAAGGCCGCGATCCGGGGCTCGTCCTCGACGATCAGGATCTGGCTCATCACTCCTCCTCCGCCCGGGCCGGTGCCGACGGCACCGGGATCACTATCGAGAACCTGCTGCCCTGCCCGGGCGTCGATTCCACGACCAATCTGCCACCGTGCGCCTCGGCGATGGACCTCACGATGCTGAGTCCCAGTCCCGTGCCGCCGAGCCGGCCGGTGACCTTGCGGGCCAGGATGCGTTCCTGATCCTGCGGCGCGATCCCGATCCCCTGGTCGCGCACCCACAAGGTGAGCTCGCCGTCCCGCAACTGGCTGCCCATCCCGACCTGGGACCCGGGCTCGGAGAACTGGACGGCGTTGGCCGCCAGTTGCAGCAGGGCCTGCGCCATCCGTTGCGGGTCGATGTCCACCTCCGCGTCGGCCAGGTCGTCCAGCATCCAGTGGCGCTCGCCCAGCGTGCTGGCCTTCGCCAGGGTCTCGTCGATCAGCCGGGCGAGGTCGGTGGGCCGCGGCTGGACGAAGTCCGGCTGGTCGGCCTTGGCCAGGGTGAGCAGGTCGTCGACCAGGCGCCGCATCCGCTCCAGCTCGTCGAGCACAAGGGCCCGGGTGCCCGCGACGTCGGCGGGGTCGGCGGCGTCCATCAGTTCGAGGTGGCCGCGGATCACCGTGAGGGGCGTCCGCAGCTCGTGGCCGACGTCGTCGAGCAGGGCGCGCTGGCTCGCCAGCGACGCCTCCAGCCGGTCGAGCATGTGGTTCACGGTGGTCGCGAGCGCGGACAGGTCGTCGTGGCCGCGGACCGGGATGCGCTGGCTGATGTCGGTGTCGGTGATCCGCTCGGCGGTCTCGCGCATCCAGCTCAGCGGGCGCAGCAGCCGGCCGACGAAGAGCCAGATCAGCATCGCCACCAGCAGCAGCGAGCCGAGTGCCACCAGCGCGTAGGTGACGTAGACCGCCTGCAGGACGGACCGCTCGGCGTCCATGTCGGCGACCCGGACCAGGGCACCGCTGTCCCCGGGGGGCGGGAACCGCACCGGCACCACGACATAGCGGTAGTCGCCGGTCGCGGTGGTGAGCTGGCCCTGCGAGACGGTCGGCAGCTGGGTCAGCGGCAGGACGGCGGCGACCAGTTCGGCGTCCTCCTCCGGCCGCAGCGCGACGCCCGGCTGCGCGGTCCAGCGGATCCGGTCCCCGACCACAGCGAAGGCCCCTTCCGAGGGGGGTAGCACGGTTCGTTGCAGGGCGGTGCGCAGCAGCGCCTCGGCGCTGGTGAAGGGTTTGCCGGTGGCGGGGTCGTTGCCGGCGGCGAGCAGCGCCACCTCGTCAACGGTGCGGGCCAGGTCCGCCTCGACCCGGCTGGTGGTGCCGGCGGAGCCCTGCAGGTAGATCACCACCCCAGACAGGACCAGCGCCAGGCCGGTGAGAACCATGACGGCCGTGATCACCCGCGCCCGGATGCTCACCAGCACCTTCCCCACCGCCATGGCACCATCCTGCCGGACGGCGGCGGCCGGACCGGGCTTGGTGAGAGGACTCTCACCGGGCGGGCGCCGGCTACCGGGTCAACGCGCGCAGCGGGCGTGGCCGGACTCGGCCTAGGTGCACCTCACCGGACTGCGCGGCGGTGAAGACCCGGGTCTGGCCGCTGCTGCTGCGCAGGTGCTCGGCCAGGCTGGTGAGCTGATCGACCTGCTGCTGCAGCGCCTCCAGCTCAGACTCCAGCGCAAGGATCCGCCGGATCCCCTCCAGGTTGATCCCCTCGGTCTGGGAGAGGAACTGGATATGGCGCAACCGGGCGACGTCACGCAACGAGTAGCGGCGGCCGCGTCCCCGGCTCCGGCCCGGGACGACCAGCCCCAGCCGGTCGTAGCCGCGCAGCGTCTGCGGGTGCATGTCGGCCAGCTGGGCGGCCACCGAGATGACGAAGATGGGGGCATCCGGGTCGATCCGGTCGGGAAGTCGTCCGTCCTGGGTCATCGGGCGTCCTCCATCAGCCTGGCTCGCGGATCGCCCCCGTCGACCAGCTCGGCGTAGGCGCGCAGGGCGTCAGCGGCTTCCGGCGCGAGCGCCTTGGGAACCTGGACCTCGACGGTGACCAGCAGGTCGCCGGCCTGGCCGCGGGCGTTCGGCGCGCCCTTGCCCTTGACCCGGAAGGTGCGCCCGGTCGGGGTGCCGGCGGGGATGCGGAGCCGGACCCGCGCCCCGGAGAGCGTCGGGACGTCGATCTCGGCGCCCAGGGCCGCCTCGGTGAAGGTGACCGGGACGGTCACCGTGAGCTGGTGTCCCTTGCGTCCGAAGACCTTGTGCGGGCGGACGTGGACGGTGACGTACAGGTCGCCGGGGGCGCCGGAGTTCTCCCCCGGTGAGCCCTTGCCGGTGAGCCGGATCCGCTGCCCGTCCAGCACGCCCGGCGGGATCCGGACCTGCATGGTACGGGTGGAGTGGCCGCGGCCCGAACCCCCGCACACCGGGCAGGGATCCTCGACGATCAGCCCGCGCCCGTGGCATTCGCGGCAGGGCTCGCTGATCGAGAACATGCCGCCCGAGGTGGAGGTCTGCATGCCGCTGCCCTGGCAGGCGCGGCAGACCTTCGGCATCGTGCCGGCCTTCGCTCCGGTGCCGTGGCAGGCCTCGCACGGGGCGTCGGAGATGGTCTGCATGCTGACCGTGGTGCCCTCGACGGCCTGGACGAAGTCGATCGTCACCTCGCCCTCGATGTCGGCACCGCGACGCGGGCCCCGGGTGGGCGCCGTCCGCCGTGCGCCGGCATTGCTGAACAGCCCGCCGAACAGGTCGCCGAGGTTGGTGTCGCCGGCATTGCGGAACAGGTCCTCCATCGACGGACCGGCGCCGCCCGAACCCGAGCCCGAGCGCGGGAACCGGAAGCCGCCACCGAACAGGCTGCGTGCCTCGTCGTACTCCTTGCGCTTGGCAGGATCAGACAGCACGTCGTTGGCCTCGGTGACCTCCTTGAACCGGCGCTCGGCCTCGGGATTGTGCTGGTTGGCGTCCGGGTGGAGCTCCCGGGCCAGCTTGCGGAAGGCCTTCTTGATCTCCTCCGGCTTGGCGTCCGAAGAGACGCCCAGGACCTTGTAGTAGTCCTTCTCGAGCCAGTCCTTCGTGCTCACAGCGCCTCCTCTCTGCGCTCGCTCAGGACGGATCCGCGACGGCGACCCGCGCCGGCCGCAGGATCCTCTCGTTCAGCCTGACGCCCTTCTGGACGACGGCGGAGATCGTGGTCTCGGTGATCTCGCCCTCGCCCTGCCACGGCATGTTCATCAGGGCCTCGTGGATGTGCGGGTCGAACGCCTCGCCGACCTCTCCGAACACCTCGAGGCCGTACTTGCCCGACACCTTCTCCAGCTCGTCGGCGACCAGCTTGAAGCCGCCGACCAGTTCCGCGTGCTCGCGGGCGGCCTCGATGCTGTCCAGCACCGGGAGCAGGTCGAGGACGACCGCCTCGATACCTGCAGCCTTGGACAGCCCGCGGTCGCGGTCGACCCGCTTCTTGTAGTTGGCGTACTCGGCCTGGAGCCGCTGCAGGTCGGCGGTGCGCTCGGCGACCATCTCCTCCAGTTCGGCGACCTTCGCATTGACCACCGGGTCCGCGTCCGCCTCGGCAGCGTCGGCCGCGGCGGCAGGCGCGTCACCCGCGGAGCGGGGGGCGCCGGTCACCGGGTCGATCCGGCGCCGGTCACGAATGGTCGGGCCGGAGGGCCGCTCCTCCCCGGAAGGGCCGGCGGCCTCCGGGGCGGCCGGTTCGGCCGCCCCGGGTGCCTGCTCGACGGGCTCCGGAGTATCGGGGGTCTCCTGGGAACCAGTGGGCTGGGTCACTTGTCTTCCTTGCCGTCCTCGTCAACGATCTCGGCGTCCACCACGTCGTCATCGGTCGGCGGCTGGGTCCACTGCTGGCCGCCCTCGGCGGACGGGCCGGCCTCGGACTGCTGCTGCGCCTGGGCGGCGGCGTACATCGCCTGGCCCATCGCGGAAGCCTTCGTGTTGAGGTCGTCCATCGCGGCCTTGACCGCGTCGTTGTCCTCGCCCTTCAGGGCTTCCTTCAGCTTGTCGAGGGCCTCGGTGACCGGGGCCTTGACGTCGTCGGTCAGCGTCTCGGCGTTGTCGGCGAGCAGCTTCTCGGTGCGGAAGGCCAGGCCGTCCGCCTCGTTGCGCATCTCGACCGTTTCGCGACGCTTGCGGTCCTCCTCGGCGTGCGCCTCGGCCTCGCGGACCATCCGGTCGATGTCCTCCTTGGCCAGGGCGGACCCGCCGGTGACCGTCATGGACTGCTCCTTGCCGGTAGCCATGTCCTTGGCGTGGACGTGGACGATGCCGTTGGCGTCGATGTCGAAGGTGACCTCGATCTGCGGCACGCCGCGCGGGGCGGGCATGAGGCCGGTCAGCTCGAAGTTGCCCAGCGACTTGTTGTCCCGGGCGAAGTCCCGCTCGCCCTGGTAGACCTGGATCATCACCGACGGCTGGTTGTCCTCGGCGGTGGTGAACACCTCGCTCCGCTTGGTCGGGATCGTGGTGTTGCGCTCGATGATCTTGGTCATCACGCCGCCCTTGGTCTCGATGCCCAGGCTCAGCGGGGTGACGTCAAGCAGCAGGACGTCCTTCACCTCGCCCTTCAGGACACCGGCCTGCAGGGAGGCGCCCAGGGCCACGACCTCGTCGGGGTTGACGCCCTTGTTGGGCTCCTTGCCGCCGGTCAGCTCCTTGACCAGGTCGACGACGGCGGGCATCCGGGTGGAGCCACCGACCAGGATCACGTGGTCGATCTTGGAGACCGAGGTGTTGGCGTCCTTGATGACAGCGTTGAACGGGGCGCGGCAGCGGTCGAGCAGGTCCTGCGTCATCCGCTGGAACTCGGCGCGGGTGAGCCGCTCGTCCAGGTGCAGCGGGCCCTCGGCGCCGGCGGTGATGTACGGCAGGTTGATCGAGGTCTCCTGGGTGGCGGACAGCTCGATCTTCGCGCGCTCGGCGGCCTCCTGCAGCCGCTGGCGGGCCATCTTGTCCTTGGACAGGTCGACGCCGTACTTGTTCTTGAACTGGGTCACCAGCCAGTCGACGACCCGCTGGTCCCAGTCATCGCCACCGAGCCGGTTGTCGCCCTTGGTGGCCTTGACCTCGAAGACGCCATCAGCGATCTCCAGCAGCGAGACGTCGAAGGTGCCACCGCCGAGGTCGAAGACCAGGATGGTCTGCTCGGCGCTGCCCTTGTCCAGGCCGTAGGCCAGCGCGGCGGCGGTCGGCTCGTTGATGATCCGGTCGACGACCAGGCCCGCGATCTCGCCGGCCTCCTTGGTGGCCTGCCGCTCGGCGTCGGAGAAGTAGGCGGGGACGGTGATGACGGCATTGGTGACCGGCTCACCGAGGTAGGCCTCGGCGTCCCTCTTCAGCTTCTGCAGCACGAAGGCGCTGATCTGCTGCGGGTGGTACTCCTTGCCGTCGATGTCGACCTTCCAGTCGGTGCCCATGTGGCGCTTGACCGAGCGGATGGTGCGGTCGACGTTGGTGACAGCCTGGCGCTTGGCGACCTCGCCGACCAGGACTTCGCCGCCCTTGGCGAAGGCGACGACCGAGGGAGTCGTGCGGGCGCCCTCGGCGTTGGGGATGACCGTTGGCTCGCCGCCCTCGAGGACAGCGACGACGGAGTTGGTGGTGCCGAGGTCGATGCCGACAGCTCGTGCCATGGTTGATACCTCCATAGGATCAGGGTTCCGTTGTTGAGCCTACCACGCTCAACAACAGGGTTGAGTACACCCGACTCAACTATGGATCGGTACCGCGTATTCCCTGGTCAGGCCACCTCGGACGAGGTTTCGCTGAGCCTGCGGACCAGCCCCACCAGGGCCGGGAAGGAGTGCCACAGCTGGTGGCCGAGACCGGGGACGGTGATGGTCGGACCGGGGATCCCCCGCTCGGCCAGGCGGGCGTCCAGCCGCTCGAAGTCGGAGCGCCGGCACAGCGAGCTGCGCTCCCCGCGGGCGAGTCCGCACCGGGCCAGGTCGACGCCCTCCAATTCCTCCAGCAGGCCCTCGCTGGCCAGCACCCGGGCGATCGCCAGCAGGTCGGCCGGGGAGTAGTGGACGGACGGCTCGGTCCACTGACGCAGCCGGGCGTAGCCGACCCAGCGATGGTGCCGGTTGCTGGCGTGGACCAGCGGGAGCCGTCCCCAGTCGGCCAGGTTGTCGGCCTGCAGGCCGGCGAGCCCGCGGCGGGTGATCGCGACCGGCTCGACCAGGTTGAGAGCTTCGACGGGTCCCCATTCGGCGACGACGCGAAGGCTGGCGGCGGCCAGCGAGCACCCGGTGGAGTAGCCCAGTACCTCCAGCACGTCGGTGTGGGAGACCCCGCCGGTGCGGAAGGCCTCCTGCAGGTAGGCGAGGTTCAGCTCGGCCCAGGGCCGGATCCGCTGGCGCAGCATGTCGCGCCGGACGGCGTCGGGGATCGGGTCACCGAACCGGCTCATCCCCGGGATCTCGGTCATCACCACGGTCAGCGAGGTCGCCTCGGCCAGGAACTGGCACTTGGCGACCTCCCACTCCCCCAGCGGGGTGTTGAAACCGGGGAAGTAGACCAGCACGCCGCGGGACTCCGCCGGCGTGCCCACCAGGGCCGCCAGCCGGGGCAGGCCGGGATCTGGACGGAGCACGAGCCGGCGTACCGGCACCGTCGGTCTCGGCAGCGGCGTCCGCCGGTCCAGCGGCAGCATCACGGCCTCGCGCACGTCGTCCTCCTCCCCGGCATGGTAGCCGAGCTGGCCTGAGGCCCGGTTCGATCCGGAGCCGGGCGGCACGCAAGAATGGCTGCCATGACGCGCGCAGTGGTCTTCGACCTGGATGGCACCCTCACCGACACCGAGACCGTGTGGGACGCCGTCCGTCGAGGCCTCGCCGCCGACGAGGGGCTGCCGTGGCCGGACGGGGCCAGCACCCAGATGATGGGGATGTCGACCCAGCAGTGGTCGTCCTTCCTGGTCGAGGAGGTCGGCCTGTCGGGCACCCCCGCCGAGGCCGCCGCCCGCACCATCGCGGGGATGCGGGACCACTACCGCGCCGGCGTCACCCTGCTCCCCGGAGCGCCCGCGGTCGTCCACCGGCTGGGAGCGGTCTGGCCGCTCGGCGTGGCGAGCTCGTCGCCGCGGGTGCTGATCGACACCGCGCTGGAGGTGATGGGGGTCGCCGACCTGGTCTCGGCGACGGTGTCCACCGAGGAGCTCGGGCACGGCAAGCCGGCCCCCGACGTCTACCAGGAGGTCTGCCGGCAGCTCGGCACCGAGCCCGGCGACACGGTGGCGATCGAGGACTCCCCCAACGGCATCCGGTCGGCCCTCGCCGCCGGCCTGAAGGTGATCGTCGTGCCGCCCGCCTTCCATCCGCCCGGCCCGGACGAGCTCGCCCTGGCCGACCTGGTGGTCGACTCGCTGGACGACATCACGGTCGAGGTCGTCGCCGACCTGCTCGGGGGGCACTGAGATGCTGCGCTCGCTCCTGATCCGCGCCGCCCGCAACGAACGGCTCCGCACCGTGGCGACCGCCTTCCCGCCCACCCGGGCGGTGGTGAGCCGGTTCATCGCCGGCGAGCAGGTCGCCGACGGCCTGGCCGCCGCCGCGCGGCTGGCCGAGGAGGGCATGTTCGCCACCATCGACGTGCTCGGTGAGGACACCACCGCCCCGGAGCAGGCCGAAGCCGCGACCGCCGCCTACCTGGACTTGCTGGCCGGTATTCCGGCCGCCGGGCTGGTCGGCAGCGTGGACGTGTCGCTGAAGCTGACCTCGCTCGGGGTCGCCCTGCCCGGCGGCACCGAGATCGCCTACACCAACGCCCGGCGGATCTGCGAGGCCGCCTCCGCCGTCGGCGCCACCGTGACCATCGACGCCGAGGACCACACCACCATCGACCGGATGCACGGCATCGTCGAGCAACTGCGGGCCGACTTCCCCGGAGTCGGGCTCGTGCTGCAGGCCATGCTGCGCCGGACCACGCAGGACGCCGTCACCTTCTCCGGACCGGGCTCCCGCGTCCGGCTCTGCAAGGGCGCCTACGACGAACCCGCCACGGTCGCGCTGCGCGAGCGGGCCGAGATCAGCGCCGCCTATGTCGCGGCGGCGCGGACGCTGTTCGCCGGGCAGGGCTACCCGATGGTGGCCAGCCACGACCCGGAGATGATCGCCGCCGCCCAGGTACTCGCGCAGGAGACCGGACGCGAGCCCGGCGACTACGAGTTCCAGATGCTCTACGGCATCCGCACCGACGAGCAGCGCCGGCTCGCCGCGGCAGGCCACCGGGTGCGGGTCTACGTGCCGTGCGGGACCGACTGGTGGGGCTACTTCGTCCGGCGGCTGGCGGAGCGCCCGGCCAACCTGTGGTTCTTCCTGCGGGCCCTGGTGGGCCGCTGATCAGGCCTGCGCCGCCCGCGCCAGCCCGGCCTCGAGGTCGGCGATCAGGTCGGCGGCGTCCTCCACCCCCACGCTGAGCCGCAGCAGCCCGTCGGTGATCCCGGCCTCGGCCCGGGCCTGGTCGGGCATCGCGGCGTGGGTCATCGTCGCCGGGTGGGAGACCAGCGACTCCACCCCGCCGAGCGACTCGGCCAGGCAGAAGCAGGCCAGGCCGTCGACCAGGGCTCGCGCCTGCGCGATGCCCCCGGCCTCGAAGCTCACCATCGCGCCGAACCCGTCCTGCTGGGCCGCGGCGAGTCGGTGACCGGGGTGGCCGGGCAGCCCCGGGTAGTGGACGGCGTTCACCAGCGGGTGGCCGGCCAGGAAGGTCGCGACCTCACCGGCGTTGGCCTGGGCCCGGGCCATCCGCAGGTGGAGGGTCCGCAGGCCGCGCAGCGTGAGGTAGGAGTCGAAGGCGCCGCCGGTCACCCCCAGGCAGTTGGCCCACCAGGCGAGTTCGGCCTGGTGGTCGGCGTCGGCCGCGATCACCGCCCCGCCCACCACGTCGCTGTGGCCGTTGATGTACTTGGTGGTCGAGTGCACGACGACGTCCGCCCCGAAGGAGATCGGGCGCTGCACCACCGGCGAGCAGAAGGTGTTGTCCACCGCGACGACCGCACCGGCGGCGTGGCCGAGCGCGGTGACGGTGGCGAGGTCGGTGATCCGCAGCAGCGGGTTGGACGGGGTCTCCAGCCATACCAGGTCGGCCGGCGCCGCCAGCGCGGCCCGCGCGGCGTCCGGGTCGCTGAAGTCGATCAGGTCGAGCCGGAACCCGCCGCGGCGCGCCAGCGCGTCCAGCAGCCGCCAGGTGCCGCCGTAGCAGTCGAAGGGAGCGACCACCCGTCCGCCCGCAGGCAGCAGGGCGTGGACGACGGTGGTCACCGCCCCCATCCCGGAAGCCGTGATCACCGCACCGCTGCCGCCCTCCAGGTCGGCCAGGGCCTCGGCCAGGATGGAGCGGGTGGGATTGCCCGAGCGGGAGTAGTCGTACCCGCCCGGCTCGCCCAGTCCGTGGAAGGCGTAGGTCGAGGAGAGGTGGACCGGCGGCACCACCGCGCGGAACTCGTGGTCGCTGGTGAGCCCGGCCCGCACGGCGCGAGTCGCCGGCGTGGACTCGGTCATGGCTGCTGACCCTAACACCACTTGGAAGGTCTCTGGCGTGCCGCCCGAAGCCACAGGTACGGTCACCCCATGAAGATCCAGGATGTGGTTCGCGCCAAGGGCACCGACGTCGTCACCATCGAGCCGGCGGCGACCGTGCAGCAGCTGCTCGACCTGCTCGCCGAGCACAACATCGGTGCCGTCGTCGTCAGCTCCGACAAGCGACACATCGAGGGGATCGTCAGCGAGCGGGACGTGGTGCGCCGGCTCGCCACGGCCGGTGGCCGGGTGCTGGATGCCGCGGTCTCCGAGATCATGACCCGAACGGTGAAGACCTGCACCCCGAGCGACTCGATCGAGGAGACCGCCCGCGAGATGACCTACTCCCGGATCCGGCACATGCCGGTGGTGGTGGACGGCGAACTGCAGGCGGTGGTCTCGATCGGGGACGTGGTCAAGTTCCGGATCGACCAGCTCACCGACGAGCGCAACCACCTGCTGGGCTACCTCCACACCTGAGGTGAACCCCGAGCCGAGGGCGGTCGCCGCGCTGCGGGCGCTCGGGGTCGACCACGAAGCCACCCGCCATCCGCCGGCCCGGTCCCTTGCCGAGGCCGCGGCGCAGCGCGGGCTGGAGCCGGCCGACATCGTCAAGACGATGGTGGTCCGCCGGGGCGACGACGATTACCTGTTCGTGCTGGTCGGTGGCGACCGGGAGATCTCCTGGCCGAAGCTGCGAGCCCTGCTCGGGGTCAACCGGCTGAGCCTGCCGGACGCGGAGACGGCGCTGGCGGTCACCGGCTACCCGCGCGGTGCGATCACCCCGTTCGGGGCCAGTCGGGCCTGGCCGGTGGTCGCCGACGCCGACATCGCCGGGCGGCGGATCTCGATGGGCGGCGGGGAGCACGGCCTGGCCATCGCGGCCTCGGCCGATGACGTGATCGCGGCGCTGGGCGCCACGGTGGCCGACGTCAGCACCGAACCTCAGCCCTGAGCCGGCTCCTCGCTGGCGACTGGCGCCTCCGGCTCCCCCGGGCCGGGCAGCTCGCCGGACTCGGCGGAGACCGCCGGGGGCGCGGCGGCGTCGTAGGCCTCGGAGAGCTGCCGGTAGGGCCGCGACCCCAGCGCGACGGCGGTGACCACCAGCCCGGCCAGGCCGGAGATGATGAAGACCAGGGCGATGCCGCGGGCCTGGCCGTCTCCCAGCAGCCAGCCGAGCGCCTCGCGTCCGGCATCGGAGTTCATGTACGGGATCAGCCAGTACTCGGCCAGCGGACCGACCAGGAAGGCGGTCACCGGCGCGGCCGCGATCTCGATGCTGGTGGCGAACCCGAACACCCTGCCCTGCCGGTCGAAGGGGACGACGCGCTGCAGCACGGTCTGCTCGGCGGCCTCGGCGATCGGGATGATCGCCATGTAGATCAGCACGCCGCCGGCGACCAGCCAGATCGACTCGCGCAGCGCGAAGCCGACGCAGATCGCCCACATCACCAGGTTCGCCAGCAGCAGCGCCCGCAGCGGGCGGGGGCCGAGCCCCTTGCGCGAGACCCAGGCGCCCCCGAGCAGGAAGCCGAAGCTCAGCACTCCCCACATCACGCCCCACACCTCGACCGAGACCAGGGAGAGGCCGTACGGGTCCATCAGGGCGAGGAAGACCCCGCCGAGCAGGTTGTTCAAAGTGGTGAACACGACCAGCCAGACCAGGCCCGGCACATCCCGGATCGCCCGCCAGGCCCCGGCGAAGTCGACCGGCTTGGGCGCACCGTCGGCGTGCACGATCTCCGGCTCGGGGATCGCGACCGTCCCCAGGTGCAGCAACGACAGCACCGTCAGCGCGGTGGCCAGCACCAGTGACCAGGTGATGCCGAGCTGGCCGATCGCCAGGCCGGCGAAGACCGAAGTCACCGCGAAGGTGAGCCCGTTGACGATGCCGACCATCCCGTTGGCCTTGGCCCGCTCGGCGTCGGGCACCAGCAGCGTCACGATGGTGCCGAGCGCGATCCCGCGGGCCGACTCCATCACCGCACCGGCCAGCAGGGGGAGCAGGAAGGCGATGAACAGCGGCGATCCGATGATGAGCACCTGGTCGCGCGGGACGAGCAGGAAGACGCCCAGGCCGATCCCGAAGAGAACCGTGGTGGCGGCCTGCGCGGCGACCATCACCGTCTTCTTCCGGGTCCGGTCGATCCACGAGCCGAAGGGCACCCCCATCACCGCCAGCAGCAGCATGTAGCCGCCGCCGAAGATCGAGGTCACCAGCACCGACCCGGTCTCGAGGTAGAGCCAGAAGGTGACCGCCAGCCACACGAACGAGGTGGTCAGGTTCGCGATGAAGGTGTTGACCAGGACGGCGTTGAAGTGCCGCCGGTTGTCTGCGGCGGTGGCCGACGACATCGGATTCCCCTCCCGGTGGGCGGCTGGACTGTCCGACCCTAATCCAGGCCTGTGACAATGCACAGGGCTCGCCCCAACCTGCCGGGGACAACGGGGGATTCCCCTGAAAAGGGGATCGGGGAGTCCCGCGCCAGGCTCAGTTGTCGGTGGCGGCGCCCAGCAGTGGCGGCTCACTGGACCACGGGAAGGACACCCACTCGCTGGTGTGCTTCCAGACGTAGTCGCACTTCACCAGTGAGTGGGGCTTCTCGTACAGCACGGCCGTGCGGGCCTCGGCGACGTGGTCGGAGCAGAAGTCGTGGACGGTGCGCAGCGTCTCGCCGGTGTCGGCCACGTCGTCGACGATCAGGATCCGCTGCCCGGACAGCGCGACGCCGGCGGGTACCGGCGGGAGCAGGACCGGCATCGGCAACCGTTCGGCCACCCCGGTGTAGAACTCGACGTTGATGATGTGCAGGTTCTTGATCCCGATCGCGTAGCTGATCGCACCGGCCGGGACGAGCCCACCTCGGGTGATCGAGAGCAGCAGGTCGGGGCGATAGCCGGAGT
>JAEZHJ010000043.1 GCA_023436925.1 Actinomycetes bacterium | reverse complement strand
GCAGGCCCAGGAGGCCATCGCCGAGCAGGCCACCCGGGTCGGGATGCCCTACGTCAACCAGCGCTGGCTGGGCGGCATGCTGACCAACTTCGGCACCATCTCCAAGCGGATCGGCAAGATGAAGGAGCTGGAGGGCATCAACTTCGACGATGTCGCCTCCTCCGGGCTGACCAAGAAGGAACTGCTGCAGCAGAAGCGCAAGAAGGAGAAGCTCGCCAAGACCCTGGGCGGCATCCGCGACATGGCCAAGCTGCCGCAGGCGATCTGGGTGGTCGACACCAAGAAGGAGCACCTCGCCATCGACGAGGCCCGCAAGCTGCGGATCCCGATCATCGGCATCCTGGACACCAACTGCGACCCGGACGAGGTCGACTACGCCATTCCGGGCAATGACGACGCGATCCGTTCGGTCGCGCTGCTGACCCGGGTCGTTGCCGACGCCGTCGCCGAGGGCCTGCTGGCCCGGTCCGCCGCCGCCACCACCAGCGGTGAAGAGGCCGAGCCGATGCCCGATTGGGAGCGCGAGCTGCTGGGTGCCCAGGGTGAGCAGGCCAAGGCCGAGGCCGCCGTCGAGGCTGAGCTGGCCGCCGAGGTCGACGCCAAGATCGAGGAGGCCGTCCAGGCCGTCGAGGCTGCGGAGCCGGCCGCCGAGGAGCCGGTGGCGGAGCCCGTCGCCGAGGAGTCGGCCACCGAGGCTGACGCCGAGACCAAGTAACTCCCACCACCCAGCCAAAGAGGACTACGACAACAGACATGGCAATCACTGCTGCTGATGTGAAGAAGCTCCGGGACCTGACCGGTGCCGGAATGATGGACGCCAAGAAGGCGCTCACCGAGGCCGACGGCGACTTCGAGGCCGCCACCGAGATCCTGCGGGTCTCCGGCCAGGCCAAGATGGCCAAGCGGTCCGACCGCGAGGCCTCCAACGGCCTGGTCGCAGCCTCGGGCAAGACGGTCATCCAGCTCGGGGCCGAGACCGACTTCGTGGCGAAGAACGCCGAGTTCATCGAGCTCGCGAACAGCATCGCCGCCGCTGTCGACGCCGCTGGCGCCGACGGGGTCGAGGCTGCGAAGGCGGTCGTCCTGCCCTCCGGCAAGACCGTTGAGGATGCCGTCAACGAGCTGGCCGCCAAGATCGGCGAGAAGCTCGAGCTGGCCAACTCGGCCACCTTCACCGGCCCGGTCGACATCTACCTGCACAAGCGGTCTGCGGACCTGCCGCCGCAGGTCGGCGTGATGATCGAGTACGCCGGTGAGCCGGACGCGGCGTTCATCCGCGGGATCGCGCACCAGATCGCCGCGATGTCCCCGCAGTGGCTGACCCGCGAGGACGTCCCCGCCGACGTCCTGGAGAAGGAGCGCCACATCGCCGAGCTGACCGCTCGCGAGGAGGGCAAGCCCGAAGCCATCATCCCGCGGATCGTCGAGGGCCGGGTGAGCGGCTTCTACAAGGAGGTCGTCCTGCTCGACCAGGCATCGGTTTCCGAGGACAAGCTGTCGGTCGGCCAGTTGCTGGACAAGAATGGCGTCACCGTGAAGCGGTTCGTCCGCTTCGCCGCCGGCGCCTGACCCACCCCACCAGAAGGAGACCGCGTGCCCAGCCCCTATCGCCGAGTCCTGTTGAAGCTGTCGGGTGAGGCGTTCGGGGGTGGGTCACTCGGGGTCGATCCCGACGTCATCTCGAGCCTCGCCCGGCAGATCGCCGCGGTCGTGGCCACCGGCGTGGAGGTTGCCATCGTCGTCGGCGGTGGCAACTTCTTCCGCGGTGCCGAGCTCCAGACCCGCGGGATCGATCGTGCCCGGGCCGACTACATGGGCATGCTCGGCACCGTGATGAACTGCTTGGCGCTGCAGGACTTCTGCGAGAAGGCCGGGGTGCAGACCCGCGTCCAGACCGCGATCACGATGGGCCAGGTCGCCGAGCCGTACATCCCGCGGCGGGCGATCCGGCACCTGGAGAAGAAGCGCGTCGTGATCTTCGGGGCCGGCTCCGGGATGCCCTTCTTCTCCACCGACACCGTCGCCGCCCAGCGGGCCCTCGAGATCGACGCGGACGTGCTGCTGATGGCCAAGCAGGGCACCGACGGGGTCTACGACGACGACCCGCGCACCAACCCGGCGGCGGTCAAGTTCGACCACCTCACCTACGAGGAGTTCCTGGCTCGCGACCTCAAGGTCGCCGATGCCACCGCGGTCAGTCTCGCCCGCGAGCACAACCTGCCGATGGTGTTCTTCGACCTGGGTGTCGAGGGAAACATCGCGCGGGTTGTCGCAGGTGAGAAGATCGGTACGACCCTGCACGCCTGAGGGCGCGCCACGACAAGTCAGAGAGGGAGCCGACCAGTGATCGCCCAGATCATCAAGGACGCCGAGCACCGGATGGATGGTGCCGTCACCCACGCCGGCGAGGAGTTCGCTGCGATCCGCACCGGCCGGGCCCACCCCGCCATGTTCGCCCGGATCCTCGTCGACTACTACGGCACCCCCACGCCGCTGCAGCAGCTGGCCACCTTCCAGGTGCCCGAGGCGCGAATCGTGCTGATCAGCCCGTTCGACCGCAACGCGATGGCCGGCATCGAGCGGGCCATCCGCGACTCCGACCTCGGGGTCAACCCGGCCAACGACGGCAACGTCATCCGGCTGGTCCTGCCGCAGCTCACCGAGGAGCGGCGCAAGGAGTACATCAAGCTGGCGCGCAACAAGGCGGAGGAGGCCCGGGTCGCGGTCCGCAACACCCGCCGCCACGCCATCGACGCGGTCGCCAAGCTGGTCAAGGACAAGGAGATCGGCGAGGACGACGCCCGCGGCGCGGACAAGCAGCTCGACGCGCTCACCAAGAAGCACGTGGAGCTCGTCGACGAGCTGCTCAAGTCCAAGGAAGCCGAACTGATGGAGGTCTGATGACCTCGGCACCCGGCGAACCGCAGGACACGCCCGCCCCCGCGCCCCGCGCGGGACGGGACCTGCCGGCCGCGATCGCGGTCGGCGTGGGCCTGCTCGCGGTGATCGTCGTCACCTTGATGTGGTGGCACCCCGGCTTCATCCTGCTGCTGGTGGCGATGACCTGCCTCGGCGCGATCGAGATCCACCACGCGCTGCTTCACATCCAGATGCGGTCCGCGATCGTGCCGATCGTGGTGGGCACCGTGGCGATCATCGGCGGTACCTACGTGGCAGCGATCCTGCAGCCGGTCACCGATATCGCCGGGCACGAGGTCCTGCTGGGTTGCCTGGCGGTCACCGTCCTGCTGGCGCTGATCTGGCGGATGCCGGGTGGCTCCGACGGCTACGTCAAGGACGCCGCTGCCAGCCTGTTCACGATCAGCTACCTGCCGCTGCTGGCGTCCTTCGTGGCGCTCATCCTCGCCATGCCGGGCGGCACCGGGAAGGTGGTCGCCCTGGCGCTGTGCGTCGCGGCCAGCGACACCGGCGGCTACGCGGTGGGTGCCACCCTCGGCCGGCACCCGATGGCGCCGAACATCAGCCCGAAGAAGACCTGGGAGGGGATGGCCGGCTCCACCGTCGTGGCCGCTGTCGTCGGCTCCGTGGTCGCGGTGTACGGGCTCGGCATGCCGTGGTGGTTCGGCCTCCTGCTGGGCCTGGCCTGCGTGGTCTTCGGCACCGCCGGTGACCTGATCGAGTCCCTCATCAAGCGCGACGTCGGGATCAAGGACATGTCCTCGATCCTGCCCGGCCATGGCGGCGTGATGGACCGGATGGACTCGGTCCTGGTCGCCTCGCCCGCGGCCTGGCTGCTGTTCACCCAGGTTCCGGTATGACCGACGGCCTCACTCCGCAGGAGGAGGCGGCCTACGCCGAGCTGGTGGCCAAGGCCGAGTCCGGCCGCACCGTGCCGCTGGTGATGGCCGCACCGCGCCGTGGCAAGCCGCCCCGGCACTGGATCGACCTCGGGCCGCAGGAGCGGGCCGAGGCGGTGGCCGACCTCGGGATGGCCCGGTTCCGCCGCGCCCAGCTCGACCGCCACCTGTTCGAGCACCTCAGCACCGACCCGCAGGAGTGGACCGACATCTCCCGGGCCGACCGCGAGGTGCTCGCCGAGAGATTCGTCCCGCCGCTGCTCACCCGGGTCCGCGACCAGCAGGCTGACGGCGGCACCACGGTCAAGACGCTCTGGCGGCTGTTCGACGGCTCCCTGGTGGAGTCGGTGCTGATGCGCTACGGCGTCCCGGGCCTGCGGGCCAGCGGACGGGGCCGCGAGCGGGCCACGGTGTGCATCTCGTCGCAGGCCGGCTGCGGCATGGCGTGCCCGTTCTGCGCCACCGGCCAGGGCGGGCTGCAGCGCAACCTCAGCACCGCCGAGATCCTGCTGCAGGTGGTGGACGCCGCCCGCCGGCTGCGCGACGGGGAGATCCCCGGCGGCCCGGGCCGGGTCAACAACATCGTCTTCATGGGCATGGGCGAGCCGATGGCCAATTACCGGGCCGTGCTGGCCGCCGTCCGGGCGATGACCACTCCGGAGCCGGACGGCCTGGGCATCTCTGCCCGCGGCGTCACCGTCTCCACGGTGGGCCTCGTGCCGCGGATCCGGCAACTCGCCTCCGAGGGCCTGCCGGTGACCCTGGCGGTCAGCCTGCACGCCCCCGACGACGAGTTGCGCGACGAGCTGTGCCCGATCAACACCCGGTGGAAGGTCGCCGAGGTGGTGGACGCCGCGCATGGCTACTTCACCGCCACCGGTCGGCGGGTCTCCATCGAGTACGCGCTGATCCGCGACATCAACGACCAGGCCTGGCGAGCCGACGCCCTGGCCGAGGTGCTGCGCCGCGGCGGCCACGGCTGGGTGCACGTCAACCTGATCCCGCTGAACCCGACCCCGGGCTCGAAGTGGACCGCCTCGCGCCGCGACGACGAGGCGGAGTTCGTCCGGCGGCTGCGCGCCCGCGGCGTCCAGGTCACCGTCCGCGACACCCGCGGCCGCGAGATCGACGGCGCCTGCGGCCAGCTCGCCGCCGTGGACCGCGCCACGTCCTGAGCCTGCGGGGCGGTCGCCCGCGTCAGCCGCCGGTCAGCCGAGCAGACCCAGCACCTCATCGACGCTGTCGCACAGGTGGACGCGGTCTGCCAGTGCCCGTCCGGCGGCCAGCGCCTCCACGAGCGGCCAGGCCGGCAGCACCTGCGTCCAGTGCTCGACGCCGAGCAGGATCAGGGGCGGGATGGTGGTGTCGGAGGCGTAGTAACGCGGCGTGAGCGCCTGGAAGATCTCCTGGACGGTGCCCGCGGCCCCCGGCAGGCAGACCAGGCCGCCGTCCGAGAGCCGCAACAGGATGTCCTCGCGGATCGCGTTGGAGAACAGCTTGGCGATCCCCAGGGAGAAGACATTGGACGGCTCGTGCCCGTACAGCCAAGTCGGGATCCCGATGCTCGGGCCGCCCAGGTCATGACGCTCCCGGACGCCGAAGGCGGCGCGCGCCCAGCCGTCGGTGTCGGGGTCGAAGCTGGGGTGTGCCGCGAGCGCAGCGAGGGCCTGGTCCAGCTCGGAGACGGGGCCGAGCAGTGCGGCGCCGAGCGCGGCGGCCTCCATCGCGCCCGGGCCGCCCCCGGTCAGGACGGTGTGGCCGCGTTCGGCCAGCTCGCGTCCCAGCCGGGCCGCCTCGGTGTAGGCGTGGCTGCCGCGGACCAGCCGGTGGCCGCCCATCACCCCCACCGGTGACTGCAGCGGAAGCTCCTCCAGCGCATCGACTATCGCGTGGTCATGCAGGGTCATGGCGAGCTCACCGCCCAGCTCTCGCAGCAGCCTGGCCTGCCCCCACCAGCGGTACACCGCAGCGTCGACAGTGGCCGCGTAGCCGTTCTCGAGTCCGGCGTACAGCTCCTCGGGGGCGTACACGCTGGACCGGTACGGGTCGAACGGCAGGTTCGGCAGCCGCGGGAAGACCAGGGCACCGGCCTCCATCAGCGCGACGTCCACGCCGGGGTCGAGCACGCAGCCCAGGAAGACCGCCCCGCTCACACCGGCGGCCAGTAGCTCTGGGCCGCAGCCGGTCAGGTCGACCGCCTGCACGTAGGTCCGGGCGAGCCCCTGCCCGGAGGCCAGCCGCGCGTCCAGCGCAGCCCGGGACTCGATGTCGACGGTGTTCATCCAGCCGCTCTCCTGCCGGCGGTGTGAGCCTCGGTTGCCGCCATGGCGAAGCTTACGAGGCGCGCCGCGGTCGGGAGGCCGCTGGGGGCCGGGGCATACACTGGCCGGCGTGCGAAGCGTGGTGATCCTCGGCAGTACCGGATCGGTGGGAACCCAGGCCGTCGAGGTCATCAGTGCCCGTCCGGACCAGTTCGACGTGGTCGGCCTGGCCGCCGGCGGGCAGTCGGTCGACCGGTTGGTCGAGCAGGCGATCCGGTTGCGTCCCCGCGTGGTGGCGGTGGGCGACTCCGCAGCGGCCGCGCGGGTGCGGGCGGCGCTGCCCGGCACCGAGGTCTGGGAGGGCCCCGACGCGGCGACCCGGCTGGCCGGTGTGTCCGCCGACGTGGTGCTCAACTCCATCACGGGCGCGGCGGGCCTGGAGCCGACCCTGGCGACGCTGGCGGCCGGCACGACGCTGGCCTTGGCCAACAAAGAGTCGCTGGTGATCGGGGGCAGGCTGGTGACCGACGCCGCCGCCCCCGGCCAGATCGTCGCGGTCGACTCCGAGCACTCCGCCTTCGCCCAGGCCCTGCGCTGCGGCCGGGCGCAGGAGGTCCGTCGGCTCATCCTGACCGCCTCCGGCGGTCCCTTCCGGGGTCGCGACCGCAGCGACCTGGAGCAGGTCACCTGGCAGCAGGCGATGGCCCACCCGACCTGGGCGATGGGGCGGGTGATCACGATCAACTCCGCCACCCTGGTCAACAAGGGCCTGGAGCTGCTGGAGGCCGGCCTGCTCTACTCGGTGCCGCTGGAGGACATCGAGGTGGTCGTCCACCCGCAGTCGGTGGTGCACTCGATGGTCGAGTTCATCGACGGGTCCACGATCGCCCAGTGCTCGCCGCCGGACATGAAGCTGCCGATCGCGCTCGCCCTGAACTGGCCCGACCGGCTCGACGGCGCCGCCCGTCCCTGCGACTGGCGACAGGCGACCGCCTGGACCTTCGAGCCGCTGGACGACGACGCCTTCCCGGCGGTCGAGTTGGCCCGCCGGGTCGGAACGGCGGGGGGCGTGGCGCCGGCGGTCTACAACGCCGCCAACGAGGTCTGCGTGGACGCCTTCTGCGAGGGCCGGCTGAGCTTCCCCGCGATCGTGGACGTGATCGCCCACTGCGTCGACCGGTTGCTGACCGGTGACGCCCCTGATTTCGGCGAGTTCTCTGTCTCCGGAGTGTTGCGCGCCGACCAGTGGGCCCGGCAGGCCGCCGCCGAACGGATCGAGGAGGCACAGGCCGCATGGACCTCCTGATCACGATCGCCTTCGGGATCGTCTTCTTCGCCCTGATCATGGTGTCGGTGGCGCTCCACGAGGTGGGCCACATGCTGCCGGCGAAGCGGTTCGGCGTCCGGGTCCCGCAGTACATGGTCGGCTTCGGCCCGACACTGTGGTCGACCACCCGCGGCGAGACCGAGTACGGCATCAAGGCCTTCCCGCTGGGCGGTTACGTCCGGCTGCTGGGGATGTACCCGCCAGCCCCCGAGCGAGGTGGCGGCGCTGGCCGGACCCGCGAACTGGCCGAGTCGGCCCGCGAGCAGGAGTGGTCCCAGATCACGCCGACCGATGTGGCAGACCAGCGGCTGTTCTACCAGAAGCGGACCTGGCAGAAGCTGGTCGTGATGTTCGGCGGCCCGTTCATGAACATCCTGATCGCCTTCCTGCTGTTCTGGGGGATCACCGGGCTGTACGGGGTCGCCCGGCCACAGACCACGATCGCTGTGGTGCAGCAGTGCGTCATCCCGCAGGACGCGCAGCGCACCAATTGCGAACCGGGTGATCCGCAGACCCCTGCCGCGCAGGCCGGGCTGGAGCCGGGGGACCGGGTCGTGGAGTTCAACGGGGTGCCGATCACCAGCTATGAGCAGCTCAGCGGGCTGATCCGGGACAACCTCGACCGGGAGGCACGGATCGTGGTCGAGCGGAACGGCGCGACCCTCGACCTGCCGCCCGTCCACACCCTGATCACCGGGGTCCGGGACAACTGGGACCCCTCCCGGGTGGTCCCGGCCGGCTGGCTGGGGGTGTCGCCGCAGCAGGTGCTCACCACCGGCGGCCCGGGGGAGGTGCTCTCCGACATGGCGACGATGACCGGCCAGAGCCTGGTCGCGCTGGTGCAGTTCCCGGTCAAGGTCTGGAACGTGGTCGCCGACATGGTCACCGGACGTCCGCGCGACGTGTACGGGCCGATCAGCATTCTCGGCGCCAGCCAGGTCGCCGGCCAGGTGATTGCCCAGGACGACGTGTCCTGGCAGGCCAAGGCGGTGACCTTCGCCTCGCTGCTGGGTTCGATCAACCTGTTCCTGGCGGTGTTCAACCTGATCCCGCTGCCGCCGCTGGACGGCGGGCACATGCTCGGCGCGGTCTGGGAGTGGCTGCGCCGCCGGACCGCCCGGCTGGCCAAACGCCCCGACCCGGGTCCGTTCGACACCGCCCGGCTGCTGCCGGTCGCCTACGCGGTGGCGGCCCTGCTGCTGATCAGCGGCGTCGCGCTGATCCTGGCCGACATCATCAGCCCGCTGCAGCTGTTCTGACCGCCGCGGCGAGGATCGCCACCGCCTCCGGGACCGCCCGGTCCGGGAGGTTGCCGTAGCCCAGCACCAGCCCGGGACGGGTCGGGTCCGGGGCGGTCCGACAACTGTCCAGATCCATCACCGCGAGCCCCTGCTGTGCCGCGATGGCCACCACTCGGGCCGGCGCGACGCCGGCCGGCAGGTCCACCGTCAGGTGCAGCCCGGCGGCGATGCCCGAGACCGCGCAGCCGGGCAACCGGCGTTCCAGCTCCGCCACCAGGGCGTCCCTGCGGTCCCGGTAGCCGCGCCGCAGCAGTCGCAGGTGGCGGGCGTAGCCACCGCTGTCGAGGAAATCGGCGAGCGCCAACTGGTCGAGCAGGGCCGCCTCGCCGGCGAGGGCGCGAACAGGCTCGGTCCACGCCGGTGGGGTCACCACCCAGCCCAGCCGTAACGCCGGGGCGAGCGTCTTCGAGACCGAGCCGGCCAGGGCCACCCGGTCGGGGGCGAGGCCCTGCAGGGTGCCGACCGGTCGGCGGTCGTAGCGGAACTCCGCGTCGTAGTCGTCCTCGATCAGCAGGCCGTCGACCGCCACCGCCCAGTCCACCGCAGCCGCGCGCCGGTGCGGGGCGAGCACAGCGCCGGTGGGGAACTGGTGGGCGGGGGTGACCAGCGCCGCTCTGACCGGCTGGCCGGCGAGTGCGTCGGTGAGCATGCCGGACGCATCCACGCCGACCGGGACCGGCACCATCCCCGTCCCGGCGATCCGGGCCCGCAACCTGGCCCAGCCGGGGTCCTCCACGGCGAGCCGCCGGTGGCCGGCGGCGACCAGCGCCCCGGCGACGGCGGCGACCCCGTCCCGGATCCCCGTCGTGATCGTGACCTGCTCCGGATCGACCACGGCCCCGCGCACCCGGGTCAGGTAGCCGGCGACGGCGGCCCGCAGCCTCGGGTGGCCGCCCGCCGGCGGGTAGCCGAGGTCCTGGAGGGACGCGGCACCCAGCGCGGCCCGCGAGGCCCGTGCCCAGGCGGCCCGGGGGAAGGCCCGCAGGTCGGGCAGGCCGGGGGAGAGGTCGAGCCGGGGAACCGCAGCGCGCACGGCACCGGGCGTGGCAGCGCCCGTCGCAGCCGCCCCGTGGCGCACCCGGGTGCCCGAGCCGACCTTCGACTCCAGGTAGCCCTCCGCGACGAGCTGGTCGTAGGCCTGGGTGACCGCCCACCGTGAGCAGCCGAGATCGGCGGCCAGGTCCCGGGTGGGGGGCAGCAGGGTGCCCTCGGTGAGCCGGCCGGACCTGATCGACTCCCGGACGGCGGTCGCGATCCGGGCGTGGAGGGGTCCGTCGCTCCCCAAATTGGACTGGATAACCTGCATATGATTGGACCTTCCTGCCATGCCAAAGCCCGAGGAGGATCATCTCATGACCTTGACGATGACCTCACTGCTCAACCGCCCCCTCGGCGCCTCGGGGATCGAGGTGTCCCCGATCGGCCTCGGCTGCTGGGCGATCGGCGGTCACTTCCTGTTGGACGGCCGACCCGATTCCTACGGCGCGGTGGACGACACCGAGTCGATCCGCGCGATCCGGGGGGCGATCACGGCCGGCGTCAGCCTGATCGACACAGCGGATGCCTACGGCACCGGCCACAGCGAGGAGGTGGTGGGCCGCGCCGTCGCGGGGCGCCGGGACCAGGTGGTGCTGGCCACCAAGTTCGGGTACGTGATCGACCCGGAGGCCAGGACGATCACCGGCACCGACGCCTCCGGCGGCTACGTCCGTCGGGCGCTGGCCGCCTCGCTGCGGAGGCTGCGCACCGACTACATCGACCTCTACCAGCTGCACCTGGGCGACGCCACCACAGGGCAGGCCGAGGACGCCTTCGCCACGCTGGAGGACCTCCGCCAGGAGGGGCTGATCCGGGCCTATGGCTGGAGCACCTGGGAGGCGGACGCGGTGCGCCACGCCGCCCGGCGGTGGCGGCTGGCCAGCGTCCAGCACGAGCTCAACGTACTCGTCGACCAGCCGGACCTGCGGGCGGTGGCAGCCGAGGCGGGAATCGCGACGATCGCCAACATGCCGCTGGCGATGGGGCTGCTGAGCGGCCGGTACGGCGCGGCCACGCGGATGCCGGCCGATGAGGTCAGGGGGAGCGGCCACAGCTGGGTGCGGTACTTCTCCGACGGCCGGCCGGATCCGGACTTCCTCGCCGCGCTCGCCGCGGTTCGCGAGATCCTCACCGGCGGCGGCCGCAGCCTGGTGCAGGGCGCGCTGGCGTGGGTGCTCGCCCAGGGGCCGATGACGGTCGCGATCCCCGGCTTCAAGTCGCCGCGCCAGGCGCTTGAGAACGCCGGCACGCTCCAGCGGCCCCCGCTGACCGCCGCCGAACTCGCCGAGATCGACGTCCTGCTGGGACGCGCGGCGTCGGGATAGGTGGTACTGGCGGGGATGGGTAGGCTGGCCAGCGGATCACACCGCGCGCCCGCCAGGCGCTGCGGACGCTACGAATGAGGAGTCCATGGCCATCAACCTCGGGATGCCAGCCGTACCGCCGCCTGTCCTCGCCCCCCGGCGACCGACCCGGCAGATCAGGGTGGGCAAGGTGCTGGTCGGCGGGGACGCCCCGATCTCGGTCCAGTCGATGACCACCACCAAGACGACCGACATCAACGGGACCCTGCAGCAGATCGCCGAGCTGACCGCGACCGGGTGTGACATCGTCCGGGTCGCCGTCCCCAGTCAGGACGACGCCGACGTGCTGCACATCATCGCCAAGAAGTCGCAGATCCCGGTGATCGCCGACATCCACTTCCAGCCCAAGTACGTCTTCGCCGCGATCGACGCCGGCTGCGCCGCCGTCCGGGTCAACCCCGGCAACATCCGTGCCTTCGACGACCAGGTCAAGCAGATCGCCCGCGCCGCCAGCGACGCCGGGGTGTCGATCCGGATCGGCGTCAACGCCGGGTCGCTCGACAAGCGGCTGCTCGCCAAGTACGGCTCGCCCACCGCCGAGGCGCTGGTGGAGTCGGCGCTGTGGGAGGCGAGCCTGTTCGAGGAGCACGACTTCCGCGACTTCAAGATCTCGGTCAAGCACCACGACCCGGTCGTGATGGTGCGGGCCTACGAGCTGCTCTCGCAGGCCTGCGACTACCCGCTCCACCTCGGCGTCACCGAGGCCGGGCCGGCCTTCCAGGGCACGATCAAGTCCTCGGTCGCCTTCGGGGCGCTGCTGGCCAAGGGGATCGGCGACACCATCCGGGTCTCGCTCTCCGCGCCGCCGGCCGAGGAGGTCAAGGTCGGGATCAAGATCCTGGAGTCGCTCAACCTGCGGCCCCGCCACCTCGAGATCGTCTCCTGCCCGTCCTGCGGCCGGGCACAGGTGGACGTCTACAAGCTCGCCGAGGAGGTCACCGCCGGCCTGGAGGGCATGGAGGTGCCGCTGCGGGTCGCGGTGATGGGCTGTGTGGTCAACGGTCCGGGGGAGGCCCGCGAGGCCGACCTCGGGGTCGCCTCCGGCAACGGCAAGGGCCAGATCTTCGTCAAGGGCGAGGTCATCAAGACCGTTCCCGAGGCCGAGATCGTGCAGACCCTGATCGCCGAGGCGAACCGGCTGGCAGCCGACGCGCCGGTGGGAGAGTCTGGTCCCGTCCAGGTCAGCGTGGGGTGAGCGGTGCCGGCCCGGATCCTCACCGCGGCGGATACCCCGCTGGTGAGGGAGCTGGTGGCCGCTGACCCGGTCTGCAATGTCTTCGTCGGATCCCGGGTCGATGCCGGCGTGCTGAACCCCACCAGCGCCGGCCTGCTCTGGGGCTGGCCTGCCGAGCAGCCCCGGGCACTGCTCCACGTCGGGGCGAACATGGTCCCGGTCGCGACCGACCTGTCGGCGCTGCCGGCCTTCGTCGAGGCGGCCGGACGCCGCCGCACCTGTCAGTCGATAGTCGGTCCGAGCTGGCTCGCCTGGCCGCTGTGGCAGGCGCTCGCGGCCCGCTGGGGGACCTCCTACCAGGCCGTCCGGGAGGTGCGCCGGCACCAGCCTGTGATGGCCCTCTCGCGCCAACCGGTGGGACCGGTCGACCACCGCGTCCGGGCGATCTCGGGCGCCGAGTTCACCTCCTATCTGCGGGCCTCGGTGGCGATGTACACCGAGGAGGTGGGCAGCGATCCGCTGGCCCAGGGCGCCGGGGCCGGCTACCGCAACTACTGTCGCTGGCTGGTCGACTCCGGCCGCGCCTTCGGGATCGTCGAGGACGGCCGGGTGGTCTTCAAGAGCGACATCGGCGCCGCCAGCGGCAAGGTGGCCCAGATCCAGGGGGTCTGGCTCGATCCCGACCTGCGCGGACGCGGCCTGTCGGCGCCCGCGGTCGCCGCGGTCAGCGAGTACGTCCTGGCCGAGTACCAGACCGCCTGCCTGTACGTGAACGACTTCAACACCAGGGCGATCCGCTGCTACGAGCGGGTCGGGTACGAACAGGTGGGAGAGTTCGCGACGATCCTGTTCTGACCCGACTTCCGAGCTTCAGGAGGCACCATGGCTGCCCGCTGCACGCTGACCACGGTCACCCTCGCCGCGCCCGACCCGATCGGGCTGGCCCGCTTCTACGCCCGGCTGCTCGGGTGGCCCGACCCGGTCGAGGTCGACGACGACTGGATCCCGCTGCGCAATCCGGCCGGGGGGATCGGGCTGGCCTTCCAGGCGGAGCCGACCCACGTGCCGCCGGTGTGGCCGCAGACCGCCCAGGCCCAGCAGATGCAGGTCCACCTGGAGGTGCTGGTCGACGACCTGGCGGAGGGGCTGCGGCATGCCCTGGCCTGCGGGGCGACGCTCGCCGATCTCCAGCCGCAGGACGACGTCAGGGTCTGCCTCGACCCCGTCGGTCACCCGTTCTGCCTGTGGGTCTCCTGACCCGGCCAGGTCAGGAGACCTCGGCGACCGGGGCGCCGGTGAGCTGCACCAGTTCGGCAGGGGAGAGCGGGAAGACGGCGTAGGGGTGGCCCGCGGCCGCCCAGATCTGCTCGAACCGGAACAGGCCCTCATCGATCACGATGACCGGCGGCCGGGAGTGGGCGACCGGCGACACGCCGCCGATCGAGAACCCGGTCGCCGCCTTGACGAACTCGGCGTCCGCCCGCGCCAGCGGGCCGGTGATCGCGGCCACCTTCTTCTCGTTCACCCGGTGGTCGCCGGCGGTCACCACGAGCACGGCGGCGTCGTCGGCGGGGCGCCGGAAGACGATGCTCTTGGCGATCTGGCCGAGTTCGACCCCCAGGGCGTCCGCCGCGTCCTGGGCGGTCCGGCCGGTCACCGGCAGCATGACGACCTGGTGGGGATGGCCTGCCTCGGCGAGCCGGGCGGCGACCTTCTGGACTGAGTCTGGCAACGGGGTCTGCGTCACGGCCGTCATGATGCCACGCTCCGGCCGCGGCCCGATCCGCCGTCTCTTCGGGCCCGGCCGGGCGTCCCGGCCGCCGTGGCGGGTGTAGGGGCGGAGGCTGGGACAGTGGCAGATTCGGGCGATGCCGAGCCGGCTCGCTACGCTGTGGCCGTGATCACCCGACTCTCCTCCTACTTCGTCCGCACCCTGCGTGACGACCCCGCCGACGCTGAACTGCCCGGCCACAAGCTGCTGGTCCGGGCCGGGTACATCCGGCGGGTCGCGCCGGGCATCTACTCCTGGCTGCCGCTGGGCCTGCGGGTGCTGCAGAAGGTCGAGCAGGTGGTCCGCGAGGAGATGGACGCGATCGGGGCCCAGGAGGTGCGGTTCCCGGCGCTGCTGCCGCGGGCGCCCTACGAGGCGAGCCAACGGTGGACCGAGTACGGCCCCAACCTGTTCCGCCTCAAGGACCGCAAGGGCGGTGACTACCTGCTCGGTCCCACCCACGAGGAGATGTTCACCCTGCTGGTGAAGGACCTGTACTCCTCCTACAAGGACCTGCCGCTGTCGCTGTACCAGATTCAGACCAAGTACCGCGACGAGGCCCGGCCCCGCGCCGGCCTGCTGCGCGGGCGTGAGTTCGTGATGAAGGACTCCTACTCCTTCGACGTCGACGACGCCGGACTGGACGCGTCCTACAACCGGCACCGCGAGGCCTACATCAGGATCTTCGACCGGCTCGGGCTGGAATACGTCATCGTCAAGGCGCACTCGGGCGCGATGGGCGGGTCGGCTTCGGAGGAGTTCCTGGCGGTCTCCGAGAACGGCGAGGACACCTTCGTCCGGTCTCCGGGCGGCTACGCGGCCAACGTGGAGGCGGTCACCTTCGCGCCGCCGGCCGAGCAGGACGCGTCCAGCGCCGGCCCCGCGCGGGTGATCGACACCCCGAACACGCCCACGATCGCCGACCTGGTCGCGGTGGTGAACCAGGTCGAGGTCCGCGCCGACCGTCCCTGGGAGGCTGCGGACACCCTGAAGAACGTGGTCTTCAAGCTGGTCTACCCCGACGGCCGGACCGAGCCGCTGGTGGTCGGACTGCCGGGCGACCGCGAGGTGGACGCCAAGCGTCTGGAGGCCGCGGTCTCCCCGGCCGAGGCCATCCCCTTCGGCGATGAGGACTTCGCGGCGCTGCCGCAGCTCGTGAAGGGCTACATCGGCCCGGTCAGCCTGACCTCGGGCAGCCCCGTGCAGGTGCTGGGGGAGAAGGCCCCGTTCGGCATCCGCTACCTGGTCGACCCCAGGGTCGTCACCGGGACCCGCTGGGTGACCGGGGCCAACGAACCCGACAGGCACCAGGTCGATGTCGTGGCCGGCCGCGACTTCACCCCCGACGGGATCCTCGATGTCGCGGAGATCCGCGACGGCGACCCGGCGCCCGACGGGTCCGGCCCGCTCAGCCTGGCGCGGGGCATCGAGATGGGACACATCTTCCAGCTCGGACGCAAGTACGCCGAGGCGCTGGGCCTGAAGGTGCTCGACGCCAACGGCAAGCTGGTCACGGTGACGATGGGCTCCTACGGCGTCGGCGTCTCGCGCGCGGTCGCCGCGGTGGCCGAGGCCACCTGCGACGACAAGGGGCTGGCCTGGCCGCGGACGCTCGCCCCGTTCGACGTGCAGGTGGTCGCCACCGGAAAGGACGAGGCGGTCTTCGCCGCCGCCGAGCAGCTGGCCGCCGAGCTCGACGCGGCCGGCGTCGCCGTCCTGCTCGACGACCGCAAGGCCTCGCCCGGGGTCAAGTTCGCCGACGCCGAGTTGCTCGGGATGCCGACCGTCGTGATCGTCGGACGCGGCCTGGCCGACGGGCTGGTGGAGGTGCGCGACCGGGCGAGCGGGGAGCGCAGCGACCTGCCGGTCACTGGCGCCGCCGCCCGGATCATCGACCTTCTGTCGGCCGGCTGAGAGCGGATGCGCACCCCGCCCGGTGCGCATAAGCTGTCCCAACACAACATCACCGCACAATCGCATCGAAGGAAGCCCCGATGAACACCCCAGAACTCGAACGGCTGCTGACCCCGGTCGTCGCCGCCCACAACCTCGAGATCGACAGGGTGGAGGTGCTGCGGGCCGGTCACCGCAAGGTCCTGCGGGTCTTCCTCGATGGCGACGGCCCGGCCGGCCGCGGACCCTCGCTCGACGAGATCGCCGAGGCTACCCGCGCCATCTCGACCGCCCTTGACGAATCCACCCTGACCGGCGACGCCCCCTACACCCTGGAGGTGTCCTCGCGCGGCGTCAGCCGTCCACTCACGCAACCCAAGCACTACCGGCGCAACCGGGGCCGGCTGGTCGAGCTGTCCGGCTCCGACGGCCCGCTGCTCGGGCGGATCCTGTCGGCCACCGACGACGCGGTCGTCCTCGACGTCGACGGCACCGAGTGCACCGTCGACTTCGCCGGGATCAGCCAGGCCGTGGTGCAGGTCGAACTCAACCGCTTGCCCGACGAGGAAGAGGAGATCTGATGGACATCGACCTGCAGGCGCTCAAGCAACTGGAGCGTGACAAGGAGATCCGGATGGATGTCCTGTTGCGGGCGCTGGAGGATGCCCTGCTCAACGCCTACGACAAGACGCCCGGCGCCCATGAGGGCGCCCGGGTGACGATCGACACCAAGACCGGCAAGGTGAGCGTTCTCGTGCCGGAGCTGGACGAGGAGGGCAACCGGGTCGGGGAGTACGACGACACCCCCGAGGGCTTCGGACGGGTGGCCGCCGCGACGGCGCGGCAGGTGATCTTCCAGCGGCTGCGCGAGGCGGAGGACGAGCTCAAGTTCGGTCACTTCTCCGCGGTGGAGGGCGACATCCTCACCGGCGTCGTCCAGCAGGACCGGGACAGCCGCACGGTGCGGGTCGACCTGGGCAGCATCGAGGCGATCATGCCGCAGGCCGAGCAGTCCCCGGGCGAGGAGTACACCCACGGCAAGCGACTGCGGGTCTACGTGGTGAGCGTCCGGCGGGACCTGCGCGGGCCGCAGGTGGTGGTCTCCCGGACCCACCCCGGCCTGGTCGCCAAGCTGTTCAAGCTCGAGGTGCCCGAGATCGAGAAGGGGGTCGTGGAGATCAAGGCGATCGCCCGCGAGGCCGGCCACCGCACCAAGATCGCGGTGTTGAGCCACGCCCCCGAGGTCTCAGCCAAGGGGGCCTGCATCGGCCCGATGGGGCAGCGGGTGCGCGCCGTGATGCACGAGCTCAACGAGGAGAAGATCGACATCATCGACTACTCCGACGACCCGGCGGAGTTCGTCGCGCAGGCGCTCTCGCCGGCCAAGGTGACCGGCGTGACGGTGACCGACGCCACTGCGAAGGCGGCGCGGGTGATCGTGCCGGACTACCAGCTCTCGCTGGCCATCGGGAGAGAGGGCCAGAACGCGAGGCTGGCAGCCCGGCTCACGGGGTGGCGGATCGACATCCGTCCGGATACCGCGGTCTAGTTACCGGGTCGGCTCCGGGGACGGGGTCGCGGTGTTGCCGCTGTCATCGGGGCGGCCCGGCCGCTCGCCACGGTCGCCGCGCTCACCGCGCTCCCCGCGGTCACCGGGCTCGGGACGCTCGGGCATGTTGTCCTGGACGATCTGCAGGACCTTCGCCTCATCGGCGTTCAACTCCTTGGCGATGACGGCAGCCAGGCGCTGAGCCATGGAGTCGCGGCTCGTCTCGCCGGCCGGAGCGGACGGCTTGCCGGTCTCGGGGGCGGTGGAGGGCTTCCCGCTCTCCGGGGCGGTGGAGGGCTTCCCGCTCTCCGGCGCGGTGGACGGCTGGCCGTCCCCCGGCTTGCTGCTCTCGGCCGGGTCGCCCGCAGGCTTGGGGCCACGATCCCGGCGGTCACCCATCACCTCGTCGAGGGCCTTGTCCACGGCCGCCTGCGCCTTGGACTCGTCGATGCCGAGGCCCTCGGCCAGGGCGGTGACCAGCTTGGAGTGGTCGCGCGGACGCTTGTTGGTGTCGGACGGCGCGCCCGCGCCCGGCTTGTTGTCGGGGGCGCCGGCGTCGGCGGCGGTGCAGCCGACGGCAACACCGCTGAGCAAGAGGACGGCGCCCGCAGCGATGGCAGCTGTGCGGCGTCGAATCATGGGAGGGGCTCCTTTCGGTCTGTTTCCCCACCAGAAGACCTCGGCGCCATGGGTGACGGCTGGGCGAGTGCTGAGAGCCTGCTGTGAAGGGCGGGACTCCCGGTCGCTGCCTTAAGCTGTCGGGATGGCCGAGGTGATCCGAATGTGCGCCGGCTGCCGGGAACGCGTGCCGACCGACCGGCTGGTGCGGCTGGTCTGGCAGGGCGGGCGGGTCGTCATCGACCCCCGCCGCCGCGAGCCGGGGCGCGGGGTCAACCTCCATCCTGCGTGCGCGCCGCTGGTGCTGCGCAACCGGGGCGTCCAGCGAGGGCTGCGCCGCGACCTGGACGGCGCCCAGGTGCGGGAACTGCTGGGCGGGCTGGCCGCCGCTCCGTAGCTCCGGGTGGACGCGGTTCGACCCGATTAAGCCTGAGCGGCGTGACGCGGTAGACTGACCGACGCGCGTCCGCCGCCGTGGCGGACACAACCAGAAAGTGGGCTAACGCTCATGACCACTCGATGAGTACCCAGAAATGAGCACAAACGACTAGCTGGTCCTGCGCGCCGCGCGGACCTGAAGGAGAGTAGTGGCCAAGGTCCGCGTCTACGAGCTCGCCAAGGAGCTCGGGGTCGACAGCAAAGCTTTGCTGAAGACCATCAACGACATGGGAGAGTTCGTACGGTCGGCATCGTCGACCATCGAGGCGCCGGTTGAGCGCCGAATCAAGGAGAAGTTCGCGGCGTCCACCGCTGCGCCTGCCCCCTCGCCCGCGCCGGAGGCCAAGCCGGCCGCCCGGCCCGCCCCCAAGCCCGCCGCCCAGCCCGCCGCCAAGGCACCGGCTGCGGCGACCACCGATGCTCCGGCGCCGGCCCGTACCGAGAC
>JAEZHJ010000010.1 GCA_023436925.1 Actinomycetes bacterium | reverse complement strand
TGGATCGGCGTACAGCGGCGCCGCGGCGATGGCCTCGTCGACCTCACTCAGTTGGGCGGCCAGCCGCCGTAGCTTCTCACTCATGCTTCATCGTGTACCCGTTCGCCGCTTTTGGTAAGCCCCGCGACCTGAGCGGTGGATAAGTCCGCCCGTTGCCCACGACCGCTTGTTTCCATCTATTGCCGTTCATTACTGCGGTTCACCAGACGCCGGGCTTTGCATCATCGTCGGTGTTTCCACGACGTTGCACCAGGAATCGTCAAGGCCAGGATGATGACCGGCCGGTCGCCCAGCCAGCCGAAGTTGCGCCGCGGTCAGATCGGCGTAAATTGGCGCCTCTCCACAGCCCGCCCTCGTCGCGGGCCGTCCGTCGGGTGGACCCGCCGGGCAGGGTCATTGGCACCCACAAGTTCCCAGCCGACGTACCGGGCGTTTCGGCGCGTCCTGCCCGCCTGGAGGAAAGCATGTCTGAGGATCCCGTCCTGGCCGCCGAGCGCGCCCACCTCGCGGCCGCCCGAGCCGCCCTGGCCGTGATGCGCGCCCAGTCGGCGGACTGGAGGACGGTGGTCGGCGGCAACCACGTCTCGACCCAGTACCTGCGTCAGCAGCTGTACCGGCGGCGCGAGTCGCTGGCCGACGACCCGACCGTCCCGCTGTTCTTCGGACGGATCGACTACGCCGTGAGCCTGGGCGCCGAGCGGGACGAGGCCTGCCACATCGGGCGCCGCCACGTCGAGGCGGAGGTGGGTGCCGACCCCCTGGTGATGGACTGGCGGGCGCCGATGGCACTGCCCTTCTACCGGGCGCGGCCGGGCGATCCGATGGGGGTCCGGAACCGACGCCGGTTCGGGTTCCAGCAGGGCCAGATCACCGCCTATGAGGACGAACTCCTCACCAACGGGGCGGCAGCCGGGCCGGGGACGATCCTGGAGGAGGAGATCGAGCGGCCGCGCACCGGACCGATGCGCGACATCGTCGCCACGATCCAGCCCGACCAGGACGTCCTGGTCCGCACCTCGCTCGACGAGTCGCTGGCGATCCAGGGCGCCCCCGGCACCGGCAAGACAGCGGTCGGACTGCACCGGGCGGCGTACCTGCTGTACGCCTATCGCTCCCAGCTCGCCCGATCCGGCGTCCTCGTGCTCGGTCCGAACAGTGCGTTCCTCGGCTACATCGCCGACGTGCTGCCGGCGCTGGGCGAGATCGACGCCAGCCAGGACACGATCGAGTCCCTGGTCAGTCGCGACACCGGGCTGCAGGCCACCGGCAGCGACCCCACGGCGGTGGCGGTGCTCAAGGGCGACCCGCGGATGGCGGAGGTCGTGCGGCGCGCGGTCTGGAACCACCTGGGCACGCCGGCCGGCGTCCTGGAGGTGCCGGTCGGCCACCGGCTCCACCGGCTGCCCGAGCGGACCCTGGTCGGGGTGCTGGCTGACCTGGTCGCCCGCGGCACCCGCTACGAGTCCGGACGGGAGATGCTCCCGCAGCGGATCGCCCACCTGGTGCTGCTCGCCATGGAGGCGGCGGGGGACACCACCGACGACCGCGTGCAGGCAGCTGTGGCGCGGTCGCGTCCGGTGCGCGAGTTCTGCCGCCGGGTCTGGCCGCCCCTCAAGGCGTCGGCCGTCATCCATCGCCTGCTGGGAGAGCCCGCCGCGCTTGCCGCGGCCGCCGATGGGATCCTGACCGAAGCGGAGCAGTCGTTGCTGCTGGCAGCGCGAGGCGCGCGCTCGCTGCGCACCCGGGCCTGGACGCCGGCCGACCTGGTCCTGGTCGACGAGGCGGCCGACCAGCTGGCCCGCAGGCCCAGCCTGGGTCATGTGATCATCGACGAGGCCCAGGACCTCTCTGCGATGATGCTGCGCGCCGCCGGGCGGCGCGCGACGACCGGGTCGGTCACCCTGCTCGGCGACCTCGCCCAGGCCACGACCCCCTGGGGGATGAGCGACTGGGGCGAAGTGCTGGCCCATGTCGGACGGCCGGAGGCCGCGCTGGCCGAACTGGTGGAGGGGTTCCGGGTGCCCGGCGCAGTGATCGACTTCGCCGCCCGGCTGCTGCCGGTGATCGCACCCGGTCTCACGCCGCCGCGCTCGATTCGTCACAACCGCGGAGAGCTGGTGGTCCGACGGGCCGAGCCCCTGGCGGAATTGCCGGGCACGGTGGCCCGGCTGGCCGAGCGGGAGGGGACCGTTGGCGTCATTGTCGCCTCGGAACTGGTGGACGTGGTCAGCGCCGCGCTCGGCGAGATCGCCCACGAGGTGCTGGGACGGGAGGCCGCAGGTGACAGCTTCGCCCGGATCCAGGTGGTGGATGCCGCCTTGGCCAAGGGCCTGGAGTTCGACCACGCGGTGCTGCTGGAGCCGACTCGTCTGGTTGCTGCGGAGCCGGACCGGCTCACCGGGCTGCGCCGGCTGTACGTCTGCCTCACCCGAGCAGTCACCAGCCTCACCGTCCTGCATGCGGAACCGCTGCCACCCGAACTGGAGGTGGGTCGGTCGGAGGCCTCGGGCGCCCCGGTGGCACCGGTCGGTGGAGTGGCCGCAACCAGCCCGGCACGGCCGCTGGTTGAGAGCGCTCTCACCCAGTCATCTCCCTAGTTGTCCACCCATTGGGGGACTCCCGGGACAAATCCGCCTGCAAGTGATACGGCTGCGTTTGCATGGGTTGCAGAATGCAAGTCGTCCGCAGAGCCGGCCGGTCGCCGTCCATATACTATGAACTGTCGTAGCCGAGCGGTCGTGGGGGAGTGCTCGGTCGGCGGGCCAGGTGGTTCTCGACAGAGAGTCGTCCTGGAACTAATCGGCATCGAGGTCGGGGATCACCTCCCCGACGTCCGATGGGCGGTCGTCCGCCCCCGGGGCCGACCGTGGCGCTTGTCGTTGCAGTCGGGCTTCGGCGCCGAAATGTGTGCTCATTTGTCGGGGGATTTACCTGGTCACGTAGTGCCGTGGGGGCGCTGCTGGCCCGCTGT